>JBDSGK010000079.1:0-32856 GCA_039919015.1 Ferruginibacter sp. | reverse complement strand
GTGTAGTATGCTTTATTCTTACCACGAAGAATTGCCGCAATACGGGCACACATACGACCAACGGTTTGATTAGTACCATCCACAACGTACCAGTTGTGAGTAACGGTAGCCTCGTTCGCATGTTTTGTAGTGAAATGTAATTTGCTCATTGTTTTATTTTTTTTAAATGTTCTTGTCCTTTGAAATCCTGAGCGGAGCCGAAGGAACCACAGCCATCCCTGTGGTTTTAAATTTGGACGGCGAAGGTAAGGGCACATTGGCCTAAGTTCCAAAGAAAAGAGGAAGTATTTTACATTGAACTTTTGTAACACGTTGATTTACAGTAAAATTTTTGTCTATTTTTTTTAATAGCTTTCGCTTTATAATAAAAAAGCAGCCTGTTGGGCTGCCTTTTTGATCTTCGTAGGGAATTTTTATTCTTTAAAAAATGCCTGTGTTTGCTGTTGTGAAGCCGATCGTATAGTTAGGTAATAATGGCCCGAAGCTATGTTACTTACCGGTATGGTTGTTGAAATACTGCCCACAGCAGCCGGCAACTCCCTTGTTATTACCTGCCTGCCCCATCCATCAGTTATTATAACATTGGTATTTTCTTTCGCAATTGATGTATACTGGATCCTTAAATCACGCCCCACCGGGTTTTGCATGATCATTAACCCGGTTTTACTTTTATCCAGTTTAATATTTACTATAGCACTGTATTCTTTTTTAGCATCAATATCCACTGACTCCAGCCTGTAAAAAACATGTGGCACATTTTGCAGTGCAGCCAGGCTGTTATCAGTATAGCGGTAATTTATAGGTATGGAGGAATTTCCGGCAGCATTTACCGACCCTATCGTACTAAAATTAACCCCATCAGTACTCCGTTGTATATTAAAGTAGTCGCTGTTTTGTTCAAGCGCTGTCTGCCACTGCAACTGAACATCGTTGTTGACCTTTATTGCAGTAAAACTATTGAGTTTTACAGGTAGTGTGGCTATAATTAATATCTCGGCAGCAGTGAGTGCCCGGTTATATATCCTGAGTTCATCAAGTTTTCCATTAAACCCGTTGTATTGTGGCGGTGCCATTCCGTTAAAGAACATGGTACCGAATTTGGGTGTATAAGTATAAGTGGGCGCAGTTGTCCCTTCGGTGCCTGATGCGTTCAATGCGCCATTGATGTATATACGTATTGCCCCGGCGGCCCTTACGCAGGCCACCCTTATCCAGGTTCCCACTGCTTGTGGTGTTGAACCTATACTTTGATTTTTATAGTTGAACTGTATCCTGTAATCGGTGGGAGATCCGCTTTGCCAGATCCATATCCCCGGACCGCCATAATTCAGGTTGTTATCATAAAATCCCCCGGTATGTACCCAGGGCGAATTGAGATAAAAGGAGAAAGTATAGGTAAAATCCTGTGTGCCGCTAAAATTAACCTGCGCTCTAATAGGGTGTGATGCATACTGGACTACAGTAGAACCCGGGTTACTGAATGCTATTGCCGAATTGGCACTACCTGCACGGTTGGTTGTAGTTGTTGCTCCAATATTGGTACCATGTATGGCATTGGGGCCGGCATCATTAAAATTTCCATTCATAGGCCAGTAAGCCACCAGGCCTGCTGTGGGTTGTGCCTTTGCTGTATATAGGCAAAGCATGGCCATCAAAGAAAGTAAAATACTTTTCATGTTAACATGTTTAATTGTGTAAAAAGGATTGCACAAAACCTATTGGTTTATGCGGCTTTCAGGGTATTGAAGTAATTGCTGGCTTCAGTGCGATTTCTGACCTTTAATTTTCTGTAAATGTTCTTGCAGTGTTTTTTTATAGTGTTGATGTTTACTTTTTGTATAGCTGCCATTTCTTTATACATCAACCCCTTTGCCAGTAGTTTTAGAATAACCAGTTCTGTTGGCGTTAAAAAATTTTCTTTCTGCTTGAACATTCGATTATCGAAATTATGATGAACAATTATGACAAACAATGGCTCTTTTGTGTACCAGAAATGTCTCAAAACGTAATACCAAAATCACATTACAAATATCGGCCTAACGGCAGGGCCTGCCCAAGGGTAATTAAACGGGAAATAAGGTGGGTGAAAAAACGGTACTTATGCTCTTTTTCTTTTATACCGAATGGTACATAAGTTAACCAAAGCAGCGTTTTTATTTTTGAAAGCTGAGCAGGGAAATGATAAAAGCAAATAACCGAACTGAACTATAAATTAAATTTGAACCCCATTTCATAAATGGCATTATTTGTTCTGTCGAAAGGCAGTTTACCGTAGGAGAAACTTACGAAATAAGTATCGGCACCAGTAACAGAACAAGTAAAAAACGAGGAGCGGTTCAATGCTGCCGCTTTAATTACTGATGGTGCATTTATCTCCCTGAAATACCTAAAAGCTGTATTAAAATGCAACGGCACATTATTAATATTAAGTAATAAAGTTCTGAAACCTGCTTCAAAACGAAAGCGTGCAAATTGCTTTTCTGTGCCGGTAAATGATCTTCTTACCGTGTACTGCGTTGGTTTTACCATATCAATTCCCAAAGTAATAACCGGAAGCGCTGCGCCATAAGGGCTAAGTGTTTTATCTGTACGGGTTATATAGCGGATTTGATACAATAATCAATAAAGTAGTAATTAATCAAACCCAAATCCGCACCCTCACTCAACTGCGGGATACACTGTTGCCCAGACTTATGAGTGGGGAAATTAGAGTTCAGGCAAACTGACACTATTTACTCAGGAAACTGTAATTAAGTGAAAGAAATCCATGAAAGTCCATTGCATCTCTCATATAATCAACAGGCATTTGCGAATACTCTGTCGTAGTATTAAACCTGCTTGATTTCTGTTTTACATACCCCCCAACGCCTCCAATAGACACCATTATTCTGTTTTTTTCGCCCGTAATAAATGATATCCCAAATAAAACCCTGGGTTTGGGTTTTGACTCTAAAGACAAGCCGGCTCCAAAACTAGCTCCCAGGTAATTAGCCCCCGATCCTATTCTCCATCCCATATACGCCAGTGCATTTGCACCAATTTGTACATTATCGCCTTTCTCGCTTTCAATAACATGTAATGTATCTGTTACCCCACCCGTAGTTCTGGTAAATGTCCTCAAACCATACGCTTCATTTTTAAGACATGTAACAAAAAGACCACTGCTTACGCCCCACACTTTTTGTTGTACCGGTGGTAAAAAAAGAGTGGTATTGTAATTGGGCAATCCTATACTATCGACCCTTGCTATTAATTGAACGTCTATTTTTTTAACATCTTGTGCAACATACATAGGCAGTGAAACATAGCAGCTTGAGTAGAGTTTTAAAACTTCCAGTTTCGACATTAAAGCCGCCAGTTTATCATAACCAACTTCGCCACGGTATTTACTAAGTACAGTCAGCGCTTCTGCATAAAATTTTTTAACAAGGCTGTCATTTATAACTAATGAATTGTTTTTCTCTATTACCTGTTTGTATGGAGCAATGGCCCGGGCATAATCATTCAGATCAATATTCATTTTCTCAATTCTCGAATTCAATACATCGGCAAATCCTTCTATTTCACTTTCAAGCTTACTTAATATATCTTTTGTAACCGCATTTTTAAAAGAATTACAGTCAGGGTATAACTCGCTTTGTACCGAAAATTTCCTTATAGCTTCGTACAGTTTTTTATCAATTGCTTTTTTTAATGTTACTATATCGGTAGTTTCCAACAATATTAAAGTAGAAACTTTTGTATAAAAAATTTCCAGGCATTTATCCTTATCAACAACTTTAATTGGCTTTCTCTTTTTATCTAAAGAATCTTTAGTAGGGCATTCTGTTTCAACTATTGGGCAAATCCTTCTGGAAGGATTACATTTTTTTTTAATTGGTGTTACTCCATCATCGGCAAATTCTTTGTCCTCTCTATCATACAGAATTTTTACAGCATCGCTAGCAATTGGTACTGTTCCTGTCTTATCAATCAAAGTACTTGCAATACTGGTTAAGCCGGTAGGGTCAAATAAAGAAGTAAGTATACTGCCATCAACGGGTGTAGTTACAGATGAATCTGTTCCATTAATAATCACTTTGTACAGCATGGGGTTATAGTTCATTACTTTAACGCGTACATAATCACCTTTTTTAACCGAGCGCATTACACTTTTTGAGGCAATATTTTTTGACTTAAAATCTATTGCAATGCTTTTAACGTCTACCGCTTGCTCCATTTCAGGGCATGTAGATCTATCTTCTTCGCAACAACATGACTTCTTTTCCTGCGCAGTAGCTACTAAAGATATTAGAAAGAAAATAATGGCTAAATAAATTCTCATAAAATAATTTTTTACAAAGAAAAATACAATATAAGTTGTATAAAACAGTGAAATAACGGTATTTTGAAGGATTAAAAAACTTTATAATTGACATTGAAGCAGGCTGAACTGATGGCAATAACTGGAACTATAAAGTTATCAGGTTGGCAAAACAATTATCTCGGTTCCATGTAAACTATTAACTATCACTTTATACTTAATCTGCCCAGCTCTATACTGCATATTTTTAAGTCCATAACCTTTCATTACTTCAGCTACATTAAAACCTTTCCCATTATCAACTACAACAATCTGTATTTTTTTACCACTGGCAGTTATAATAACATTTATCTGGCTGGCACCGGAATATTTAATACTGTTGTTAATAGCTTCCTTACAAATTAAAAACAGGTTTCGCTTTTCTTCTTTGGTTAGCTGGCGGGTGTTTACTTCGCTGTCAGCTTTTATAATGGCATCAATATTACTTGCAGCAGTTACTGGTATGGCAAATTGCTTAAGCCTGGTTATTAATTCATCCACCGTATCCAAAGAATCATCCAGCACCCAGATCATATCCCGCAGGCTTATGGTGGCTTCAGTTAAATTATCTTTTACCTGCTGCAGGCTTTCTTCCTGCTTTATGCCACTTATAGCAAGGTTGGTAAATACCTTTACGCTGTTAAGCGTACTACCAAGGTCATCATGAAGGTCGGTGGCAATGTTTTTTCTTATCTCGTGTTGCTTTTTGATCTGGTTAATTCGGTAGCGGTAAAAGGCATAAATGATAACGGCGGTGGTTAAAAATATCATTAGTTTAAACCACCAGGTTTGGTACCATTTTGGGAGGAATACTAAAATAAGTTCTTTGGGTTCACTCCATATTCCATCTTCGTTAGCGGCTTTTATTTGCAAATGGTAGTTGCCCGGAGAGAGGCCGACTAAAGTAATGGAGTTCTCAATATTAAGATTTATCCATTCATAACTTTGTTCAAGCAACCGGTAAGAAAAAGTTGTGCGTTCAGTGTTGCTATAATTAATTCCTCCAAACTCAATTGTGGTCTGTAGCCAGTTTGAAGGTATTGATAGTTTTTTACTGCTTATATTGAAAGTATCAAGTTGTTTGTTATCAGGAAATTCAACTTTTATATTCCCGAAATAGACAGATGGCTTTTTAATATTAGTTTGCAGATAAAGAGGATTTATGATTGTAATACCATCTACCCCACCTGTATAAAGCTTCCCATTTAAAATATTACCACTGGTTTCTTCGAAAATATTACCATGTAAGCCATCTGATTTAAAATATTTTTTAACCCGGCCGTCCGCATCATTATAGATATTTAATCCATTGTTAGTAGTTATAAAAAGTATGCTGTCCTCCCAAGTTAGTAGTTTATATACACCGTTGTTGCTAAGCCCATCACTGACAGATAGGGTTTTGTATAAATTAAAGTCTTTATCCAGTTTTAAAATTCCTTTACCGTAGCTAGCCAGATAATAATAGCCTTTATATAAAGCAATATCAAAAAAAATACTGAAACCGTTTCCGGGAAGTCTAATTTTTGAAATTTCATTTTTTATAACGTCGTAAATACAAATATTTTCATCAGATAAAATGAAACACGTATTCTTACTAAAGGAGGTTATCTTATTAATATTTATGTCTGGTAGAGAAGGTACAGAAACTTGATCCAGCAATTTTATATTATTTGATTTTCTATTCCAGATTACAATTCCTTTTTTATTTTCTGATGCTAATAGTGTTATAGTATCATTTACAACCACATGGCTATTAATATTCAGAGGCCAAATTTTTTTAAGTTCCTTATATTTTTTATATAAGGGGATTTCAATATTATTTTTCAGGTAAAAAAGTCCGTTCTTATTGCTTACAATAATATCGTTATCGTCATCCCTAAATATATAGTCGTATGAAACACCTCCATTAATCTGTTCTATCTTTTTTGTATAAGTATTTATTTTATATAATCCTTCCTCTGCGCATGCGTATAATACACTATCGCTAACAGGTAGTAAAAAATAAGCATGCTTTATAATTGTTTTTTTATCGTCCGATATTTGGATGGAATGAAAAGGAGCAAAGCTGTTTTTTAGGAAATAAGGTTCGTTTTGAGTGCCCAGCCAGATATTATTATCTGCGTCACAAAACATTTGATAGCAAGTATTTAAAAACCCTTTATCCGTAAATAAATTATTTGCGACTCTTACTTCTGCCAACCTTCCTTTATTTTCTTTCCAGATACCATTAGTTGTTGCTATCCATAATGTATTGTCTTTATCCACAATAGCTGTTAAGCTGTTCTGCTTTCCGATAAAATTGCCGAATTCTTTATATTCAGCGGGTTTAATTATATTATTGCTGGTACTGTAAAAAAATATGCCCCGAGTTGTTGTAACAATAATTTGGTTGCTTTTTAACTTGCTAATTCCAAATCCCTGATTAATTATTCTTCCATCAGGGCAGGTAATACTGTATTGCAATTTTGGGTTATCAAAATTATAAAGTAAAATCCTGTTGTCCTTTGTATATAAGACGAATGACTTATTACTTACAGGCAAAAAATACTTTACGAAATCAGTTTTATCTAAAGCTATGTTACACAATAGGTTTGTTTCATTATTGGTAGTATTAAATCTATATATACTTCTTGTTGTAATAATGTATAGTATACGCTGATCAATATAGAGTGCTTTCAACAAGTCATTTCCAAAATAATCTTGTGATATGTGATATTCAACTTTGTTTGTTATCAGGTTTATTTTGTTAATGCCACCATAAGAAGTGCAAACCCAAACATTGTCATGAGTATCGTCAATTAAAATATCCCTGACATCGCTACCTCCTATTATATTTTTACCTGTGCCCTTTATATTATACTGAGCAAAACTTTTTGAGTTATATCTATATAAACCGTCTTGCGAAGCAAACCATATAAATCCGTATTTATCCTGTGCTATTTTTCTTATATTTGAAATACTGGATTCATCACTTGTCTTCAGTTTTCTGATTACATAACCATTTTGTGATTTTACAGTATTTATATTTCCTAAAAAACATATACTAATTAAAAAACCCAATATTGTTTTATGCATCATATAAAATACGATTGGCTTTATATTATTTTTGTTCATGAAAGCGGCGTTGATAGAGAGGGCAGAACTCTTGACGGCTTCCTAGTGAATCAGGTAGATAATTTACAAAAATGTACCTTTAGTCATAAAATTAAGGTAATCATTGTTCAAAACTATCCTGCAGAAGTAAGAACTTTAACCCAAAAGGAAAAAAGAGTAATGGGGGAGATGAACAGGGAGTTCCTTTATTTTTATGAAACTATCGTTTTTGAGAGTGTAAATCAAAACGATAAAATTGGATTTAAAAAAATACATAGGACAAATTATTGGCAAAATGCCTTTAACTTTATTTTTACAACATACCAGGCTAAAAAATATACACTACACACCCAAAGCCACTGTACAGGACATGAAATTAATTCAACCGACTATGGATTCGCTTTAAATAGTTATGGGGTTCAGCTCATGAGTTATAGAAATGAATTGAGCAGTTATAATAATCAATTCTATAAAAAAGCATTGAAAAGGCTGATTCATCAAAGAAAAAATAAATACTACTTATTTGCCGGACTACCGAAGTATAATACTAAAAAAGTGAAGTTATTTGCTTTAAGAAAAAAGCATTTAAAATACTGGAATGTATACAATAGTACAAACGGTTTACTGTTCTATGACTTTACGACATATCTAAAATCTACAAAGATCAAGTTTGAATATGTATTTTTAAACAATTGCAATATTTTATTGTACGAAAACATCTATTTATTAAATGATGTGGCATACTTTGTATTTGGCAGTCCCGGCTTAATTGATGGCGAATTTGTAAATGCAGAAATTATTTATAACAACTTAACAATTTCTACTGAACCGGCAGAAAAGGCTATCGTAAATATTTTTTATGAGTTCATGTCTATTGTAAATAGAAACGATCCTTCACGAATTAAAAACAGACATTACAGTGTCATAAAACTAGAGTCTCTATTTTCCCTGACTGAAAAATTAAGGTTTATCTTATTTGAGATAAACAAAATTATGCAAAAGAGTAAGAAAGACTTCCTTCTACTTAAGACTTACATTGAATCTCAAAAAGGAAAAGGATTTAAAATCATTTCAGACGAAACAGGTTCAAAACCTTACTATGATATTCTAGAATTTGTAAAAATTTTTATTGATTACGACCAAGCACTTTTCAAATCTTTGGTATTGGATTTTGAAAATATTTTACTAAAGAAAGTTATCCTTCATAATGAAGCAGAAGATGGCGAGAACCATTATTTATCAATTTGCTTCCCAAACGATGAACAAATGTTTACTAAAACAATATATTTAAGAAGCTTTTTTAAACAACCTAAAAATTCATTTGCCAAGTATATAGGCTATGATAAGTTTATCTCAAATTACTTTCCTATTTAAACATCGCTTTGAATTCTTCAATTTTTTCCGCCTTAACAAATTGAAGTAGCAGGTCAACATCGCCTGCAGGAGTATCTGTTGGTTTTTTTGGTGGCTCAATAAGTGCAGAAGCTACTTCTATTCCATTCTTTTTTATTGTTAATACACGTTGGCCATCTTTAATTGCAATTACCACCTCCTCACCTGCATTTTTTGCAATGTTATCTGTATAATCATAAATAAATTCTGCATTTGTATCGGAATACCACCATTTCTTTGCCATAATTAAAAGTTTTATCAGGTTAAAAATAATTTCTACAGTAATTTTAATTCATCCCTCCCACAATACCAAACCTTTCTGCCTGTTTTGAAAAATAAATATATCCGTAAAACTATCCAACCGTGTTTTCACCCTTTTTTAAATTAAATACAGTATTTTCATCCCGAAATTCCTAAACCAGCAAGCATGTCTTCCATTGTTCTCGTAGACGATCACTCTCTGCTCCGTAGCGGATTGGCAACCTTGGTAGAAAGCTTGGGGAACAAGATATTATTTGAAGCCGACAACGGCAAAGAGTTTCAACAAAAATTAGAGCTCAGCAACCTCCCCGACATCGTCCTCATGGACATCAACATGCCCGAAATGGATGGATTTGAAACGACCCAATGGCTTAAACAAAATCACCCCGATGTAAAAGTTTTGGCCTTGAGTATGTACGACAATGAAACCTCCATCATCCGCATGTTAAAATGCGGTGCCAAAGGTTATATCTTAAAAGACAGTGAGCCCAGTGAATTAAAGGCTGCTATTGATGACATCATGAGCAAAGGATTTTATTACAGCGACCTGGTAAGCGGAAAGTTGATGCATGCTATCAACAAAATGGATGATAATAGCGATGGGTTAAACAGCCTGGTGCCGCTTAATGACAGGGAAACCGATTTTTTAAAATATACCTGTAGTGAACTTACCTACAAGGAAATTGCAGATAAAATGTATGTAAGCCCACGTACCATTGACGGATACCGGGATGCCCTTTTTGAAAAGCTTCATGTTAAAACCCGTGTGGGCCTGGTGATGTATGCCATTAAGAATGGCATAGTTAATATCAATTAACGTGTTGCGCTATTAAGAATTACTGATTTTCAAAGATTCTGCTTTGCGGTTCTTTGCGGTTCTTTGCGGTTTGTATTTTTACCGCAAAGAGCGCAAATTGTTTCACCAAGTACGCTAAGAAACTCTGCTGACTGAAGCCATTTCAATAGCACGGGACATTAAAAATTAATCAATTAAACAGGTTATTTCCCAAACACTTTTTTACCGGCGCTGTAAGTTGCCAATACTTTTGTTTTTAAAATATCGCCTGCAGCACAATTCATCAGGTCGGTATCCAGGATGATAAAATCGGCAAATTTTCCTTTTTCCAAACTGCCTTTTTGCTTTTCTTCAAAGGATGCTTTGGCTGCCCAGATGGTCATGCCCCTTAAAGCTTCTTTGCGGGTTAATGCATTTTCCATTTGGTAACCACCTACAGGAAACCCTTTGGCATCCTGTCTTGCCACGGCTGCAAAAAATGTTTTAAACGTACTGATGTCCTCCACCGGAAAATCGGTGCCCAATGGTATCCATTTGTTTGCTGCAAGTAATTGCTGAAAAGCATAAGCTCCTTTAACCCTTACCGGCCCAAGCCTGTCGCCGGCCCAATACATATCGCTGGTGGCATGTGTTGGCTGCACCGATGGAATAATATTATAGTCTGCAAAAAAATGAAAATCATTTTCATTGATCACCTGTGCATGTTCAATACGCCAGCGCAGATCGTTCTTACCCTTTAAATATTTGGCATAGGTTTTAAGTATGGTCCTGTTGCCGCTGTCACCAATAGCGTGGGTACACATTTGCCATCCTTTTTCATAAATAATATTGGCAACCGAATCAAAATGTTCCGGCGGGCTTAACAAAAAACCTGACCAGCCGGGCTTATCGCTGTATGGCTGTAGTAAACTGGCGCCTCTTGAACCCAATGCTCCATCGGCATATACTTTAAATGAACTGAGATTTAAATGATCTGTTTTTATCTTTCCTCTTTTAAAGGCATAATCAAAATTTTCTTTTGCATCGCTCAGCATAATATTCATCCGCATTTTCAGGTCACCTGATTGCTGCATTTCTTCGATCAGTTCTACTGTTCTATAACCAAGCCCGCAATCGTGTACAGATGTGAGGCCCACAGCAAAACAGTTGGCCTGCGCCAGCAATAAAGATGCTTTGGATTGTGCTGCATCAGGCGAAGGGATCTTATCTGATACCAGGTCCACCGCATTATCTACCAGTATGCCGGTAAGCTTTCCGTTCTTTACTTCAATATCTCCGCCCGTTAATTTATCGCCGGGCTTAATGCCGGCAAGATCAAGTGCTTTTTGATTGGCAATGGCTGCATGTCCATCAACCCTTGTTATCATGACCGGCTTGTCAGCAAACAGTTCATTCAATTTTGTATTGTCAGGAAATTCTTTAACCGCCCAATCGTTTTGGTCCCAACCCCTGCCTGTTAACCAGGCACCCGCAGGGAGTGTTTTGGAAAATTCACCGCATTTTGTAAGCACCGCATCCCAGCTATCTGTATCAACAAGATTTACGCTTTGCAAGCTCGATCCATATCCAACAAAATGTGCATGTGCATCATTAAAGCCCGGAAAAACAGATTTGCCGCCGGCATCTTTTATTGAATCTGACTCATATTGCTTCAATATATCATCGTTTGTACCAATGGCAATAATCTTTCCATCTCTTACAGCCATGGCCTCTGCAACCGAAAATTTATCATCAACTGTATAAATTTTTGCATCGTGAATGATCAGGTCGGCTTTTTGCCTAAACTTGCAGGAAACCGAAAGAAAAATTAAAAATGAAAAATTAAAAATTAAAAATGCTCTAGTATTCTGTTTGCCTGGTAACATAATATGTATTTAGTTTTCAAAAGTAAGTAAATCAATTGAGGTAGATACCTTGATCATACAAATTGGTATTTGCAAAATCAGGGTCCAAAGCCCTCTCTTTTAGGAGAGGGTTGGGTGAGGTTCCGTATCTTTACAACATGCAGTTTGACAAGATCATTAATGCCAAAATAAAAAATGATTCAGACCGTCCGCTCATGAAAAAGGATCTTTTTCCTGTTAGTGAACGGCTGCAGAAATACCTGCATCAATATGGCAGGGATATAAAATTGCCTGTTGCTTATAAAGACCTGCTGAACTATCGTCATACCACCGCGTTAAGAAATAAAAAAGGTAAACTTACCCATTGGGAAACCGCTGTTTACGATCTTAAAGAAATGGAGTTTTTAAAAGAAGGTTTGATAAAAACCTATGCTACCTTAAAAACAGAAGGCAATCTCAGTTTTATAAAACACCTGGATGTTGATCGCATAGATTTCTGCGAATTTGGCAACAGTGTTCCTTTTCGCATACGCATCATCAACCGTATCAATGACAATTACGACCATTATTATATCAAGGCTGCGGATGCGTCACGCATTTACGGGCTTGAGCTGGAAGACTTACTGAGCCCCAACCGCATCACTTTTTTATATCATAAAAATACGTTGGTTGAAGAGCATATTGCCGGTATACCGGGCGATGCTTTCCTGGAAGATTATTTACCGTTGCCCGAAACTAATAAGATACGCATTGCAAAAGAATTTGTGAAGTTCAATGAACGTTGTTTTGCCAGGTTGCTGGGCGATATGCGGAGTTATAATTTCGTGGTTGATATCACGCCCGATATTGAAGATTACCAATACCGCCTGCGTGCCATAGATTTTGATCAGCAATGCTACGAAGGAAAAAAGAACCTGTACCTGCCGCAGTTTTACAGGGAAAATTATGATTATGTGGAACTTGTTTTAAAGACCCTCAGCCCCGAAGTGATCGAACAGTACCAGATGGAAGAGCAATCAGCTATGGCTTACCGGGCTTTTACCAGCCGCAAGCAATTACTGGAACTGCTCAGCATTATGATCAAAGATGAATTATCTGAATACCATAAAATTAAAATGCTGAGAGAAGAATTGAATGCTCATTTTAATACCAGTTATTTTTCCAAATGCAGTACCATGGGTACCATTGTAAAAAGACAATTAAAACTGGTATTGCAGAAACACCTGCAGCAGATCGTTCCAGGCTGATCAGTTTATTTCCCAAAGAAGTACAAGTTTATAAAGCATCATTCATTAACAAAAATAACTTTGTGTTCTCCGTGGCTTTGCACAATGTCATTAAGTTAAGAAAATAAAAAGCTGTCAGCCTGAGCTTGTCGAAGGCGGGTTGTACAAAAATAGCACCGGCTTCGACAAGCTCAGCCTGACAACCCTTAACTTAATGACATTGGGCTTTGGGGAGAATTTTTTATCTTTATATAGAGGCTTATTTTATGTACAATAACGAACAGACAAAAATATTACAGCAGCATAGTTCCGAATGGTTATCGATCATAAAGCGGGATGAGATTTCAGATACGGTAAAGAAAAGAACAGAAGAGTTGCGGAATGTATTAAGGTTTCATGAATACCGCTATTATGTACAAAACGATCCGCTTATCAGCGATTTTGAATACGATATGTTGTATAAATCATTAGAACATTTTGAAAAAGAATATCCTGCTTCAATAACACGGGATTCACCAACTCAACGGGTGGGCAAGGGTTTAATTAAAGACTTTCCAAAAACCCAGCACCTGGTCCCCATGCTTTCATTGGAGAATTCGTATAATGCCGATGACCTGCTGGATTTTGACCGGAAGGCAAGAGAGCTTTCGGGTTTAGATACCATGGAGTATTGTGTTGAGCCCAAATTTGACGGTGCCAGTATTTCCCTGGTATATGAAGACGACCTGTTTGTACGTGGTGTAACCCGGGGCGATGGTGAAGTAGGAGATGAAATTACGGCGAATGTAAAACAGATCAGGTCGGTTCCGCTTTCTGCAAGATTCAGTGAGTATGGTATTGAACAAATAGAGATACGTGGCGAAGTGCTGATGAATAAAAATAATTTCAAAGCTTATAATGATGCGTTGATGGAAGAAGGAATTCCTCCGCTGGCCAACCCACGAAATGCAGCTGCAGGTTCTTTGAGGATAAAAGATACAGCGGAAGTAAGCCGCCGCAACCTCGAGGCATTTTTGTATCATGTTAGTTTTATCATTGACTCTGAATCCAAAACCCAAAACTCAAAACAACCCGCTACTCATTCCGGGATGCTTGAAATGCTTTGGAACCTGGGTTTCAGGAGCCCTACAAACGAAATGAAAGTTTTTAAAGGCATTGATGCCGTGATAAAGCATGTGCATGATTTTGAAAAAGAGCGGGATAACCTGGGCTACGAAATAGACGGCATGGTCATTAAAGTAAATGACCTGGCATTACAGGACAAATTGGGTATGACATCACATCACCCCCGCTGGGCCATAGCTTTTAAGTTCAAAGCCAGGCAGGCTACCAGTAAGTTACTGGCAGTTGAGTTCCAGGTAGGCAGAACGGGTGCGGTAACGCCTGTTGCTAAAATAGAACCGGTACAGGTGGGGGGTGTTACGGTAGGCAGCATCTCTATCCATAATGAAGAATATATTCGTGAAAAAGACCTGATGCTTGGTGATGCTATCCTGATCGAAAGAAGCGGAGATGTGATACCCCAGATCGTAAAATCATTTCCTGAACTTAGAAAAGGTAATGAACAGAAGATCAAATTTCCTACACATTGCCCGATCTGTAAAGATCCCTTATTTAAGCTCGAAGAAGAAGCCGTTTGGCGATGCATAAACCTAACCTGCCCTGCCCATATTGTTGAAGGTATTATTCATTTTGTAAGTAAAGATGCGATGGACATCCGAAGCTTTGGCGAGGCCAATGTTCGTAAGTTTTATGAATTGGGATTATTAAAGTCGATCCCCGGGGTATATGCCTTGCCTTATGACGAGATCAGCAAGCTGGATGGTTTTGGAGAAAAATCTATAGCCAAACTGCAACAGGCAATTGAAGATTCAAAAAAACAACCTTTGAACCGTATCATATATGCATTAGGCATACGCTATGTTGGCGAAACAACTGCTAAAACGCTGGCCTATGCGGTAGATCATCTTTTAGAATTTAAGGATTTTACAGAAGAACAGCTTAAGGGACTGGAAGACGTAGGGGTTAAAGTAGCTAAAACGGTACACGAGTTTTTTTATAATACCGATAATATTCAGTTGCTGGAGCAACTGGAAAGCCTGGGGGTTCAACTGAAAAATGAAAAGAAAGAAATACATACCGGGGGTAATCTCAGCGGCCAAACATTTTTATTTACAGGCACGCTGACTCAATTAAAAAGAAGCGATGCTGAAGCCATGGTGGAAGAGAACGGGGGTAAGGTAGTTGCCGGTGTGAGCAGTAAATTGAATTACCTGGTAGTGGGCGAAAATGCAGGCAGCAAACTGGAGAAAGCTAAAAAGATCCCGGGCATCAAAGTAATTACCGAAGAAATTTTTATAAAAATGCTACCTACTTAGTAAAAAATAACATTACATTTATAGTAGCCTCTTTCTAAAAACAACATGGGCATACAGGCTGGCCCAATTAACTTTTTAAATCATACTATTATGATTAAAAAAAATCCCGGCGAGGTTTGGAAACAAATTCTTTTCACCGGTCATAAACAACTTCGCAAAAAATATTCAGTTTCATCACATGGCAGGTCAGCAAGTTACAATGATGATGTTATCAAAGATGGTAAATTATTAAATGGTTCACTAACCTCGGGTTACAAAACCCTGAACCTGCATGTAGAAAATGGTAATGGCACTATATATATTCACCGGGAAGTTGCAAAACATTTCTGTAAAAAACCTTCTCCTAAATTTAAATATGTAATTCATCTTAATCACAAGAAAAAAGACAACCATTTTAAAAACCTGAAATGGGCCACTTTAGAAACCGTAAGCGCTCACCAGCAAAACAGCCCTGAAAAAATTGCGTATAAAAAGCGCCAGGCAAACAGGACCGTTGGACTGAAACTGAATGCTACACAGGTTAAAACTATTAAGGATATCATAAAAAATCCAAAACGAAAATTAACATACAAACAACTCGCCGCTAAATATAAAGTAAGTGAAATGACCTTATACCGTATTAAAAGCGGGGAGAATTGGGGCCGAATCAAATAAACTGACGTATGAGATCCTAAAAAAGGAATTGGTGTTATTACTGATTCCTTTTTTATTTTTTATTAAATTCGTCATTCACAATCCTTACATTATTATGCTTCAGCCAAACACATTAAAATTTCTGAAAGATCTGCAAAAGAACAATAACAGGCCCTGGTTTGAAGGACATCGTGTTCACTATGATACAGCCCGAACCGATTTTATTTCCATGGTTGAACAGGTGATCAAAGGCATAGCTACATTTGATAAACCCATTGGTAACCTGGAAACAAAGCACTGCATCTTCAGGATAAACAGGGATGTGCGGTTCAGTAAGAATAAAGACCCTTACAAAAACAACATGGCGGCCTATTTTAATAAAGATGGTAAAAAGGGTGCAGGTGCGGGTTATTATTTACATATTGAGCCGGGTAAAAGTTTTGCTGCCGGGGGCATCTGGATGCCTGAACCTGCAGTACTTGCTGCCATACGCCAGGAAATTGATTACAATTTTAAAGAATGGAATAACCTGGTTACCGGCAGATCTTTTTTGAAAATATTCAGCGAAGGTGTAAATGGTGACACCTTAACAAGGCCGCCAAAAGGCTATGATGAAAACAACCCGGCAATTGAATTCCTGAAAATGAAGAGTTTTATAATTTCCAAAGCCTTTACAGATAAAGATGTACACAGCAAAGTTTTTATAAAAAGCGTAGTAAAGACATTCCAGGCAATGAAACCGGTGATCGATTTTTTGAATATTTCCCTTGAATAACCCGGGCCTTTTCATAACCTGCTATAAAATCATAACCTGCTATAAAAAAGATGGCCAGAGATAAAAATCTCCGGCCTTGCTTACCTCTGAAACCACAAGAAAAACGTAAAAATAATTTATAGGCGAACTTCTTATTATTATTGTGTAATAAAATTAAATAGTAACAGTCTATGGCTGACATGCCATAATAGTCTTTTTAAATAATATTGGAGGATTTTAGATAACCAAGCAGGATGTAAAAATAGCTTTTTTTTAATATTATCAAAATTTTTTTTAACCTGAAGTTTTAAGGCTCCCTTTTTTTACCCTTTGCGGGGTTAAAGTTGTATAATTCTGAACCCACAAAATAAGACCTGGGCCTCATATCTTGTCATAGTAAAGCGCAATTTTTAGCACACGATATACGTAAACTCAACAAATTTTCTTAAAAAGCCCCTTAAAAACTAATAAGTGTTAGTTTTGTTGAAAAAGCCTGATGGCCAAGATCAAGCCCGGTAGAAATGCCACCAAAAAGGATGTTATAACACAAAAGGCTGCTTCTTTATTCAAGAGAAAGGGTTATTCATCCAGTTCAATGCGTGAGTTGGCGGAGGCGGTTGGTGTTGAAGCACCCAGCCTATACAACCATATCGGTTCTAAAAGCGAACTGCTACAGGCTATTTGTTTTAAGGTGGCTAACGCATTTACATCCTACTTGGATGAAACTGAAAATACAGCCGGCAATGTGGTTCTCAAGCTAGAAAATATCATTCGCTTTCATATTCAGATGATGCTGAATAATTTTGATGAAGTATATGTGGCCAATCATGAATGGAAACACCTGAAGGAACCCTATTTGAGCAATTTCCTGATCCAAAGGAGGGGTTATGAAAAAAGACTGATCGTTTTAATGGAGACCGGTATCAAAGTCAAAGAATTTAAAAACAAGAACCCATACGTATCTGTTTTAACCATCCTGTCGGCAGTACGGGGATTGGAATTTTGGCAGCAACATAAAAAAAATATTAGCAGCCAGGTTTTGGAAGACGATATGGTAGATCATTTATTAAAAGGTATAATAAAATAATTTTTATGGCTGTTCATTTTCATAAACTACAGGTAAAAGAAGTACGCGGGGAAACGCCTGATTGTGTTTCGATAGCATTTACGGTTCCCCCGGCATTACAGCACGATTTTATATTTGAACAGGGCCAAAATATCACCATTAAAAAAGAAATTGATAGCGAAGAGATCCGCCGCTCCTATTCTATCTGTTCGGCACCATTTGAGAACGAATTAAGGGTGGCCGTAAAAAAGGTAGATGGAGGAAAGTTTTCTGCTTATGCAAACTCAACTTTAAAAGCTGGTGATGTATTGGACATCCTGCCTCCTACCGGTAAATTCAACACAGTTTTAAAAGCGGAAAATACAAAACAATACCTCGCGTTTGCAGCCGGAAGCGGTATAACCCCGGTCATTTCGATCATCAAAACCACTTTACGAACGGAAGCCGGAAGCAGTTTCACCCTGGTTTTTGGCAACCGCGGCCGAAGCTCCATCATTTTTTTTGAAGAACTGGAAGGTTTAAAGAATAAATACCTGAACCGCTTCAATTTCATCAATATCCTCAGCCGCGAAAAAACAGATGCGCCCATAAATTCCGGCAGGATCGATCATAATAAATTAACGGAACTGAATAAGTTGATCGATTATAAAAACATCGATGATTTTTTTATTTGCGGGCCCGAACAAATGATCTTTTGTGTAAAAGGGTTTTTAGAAGCCAGTGGCGTTGAGCAAAAGAAAATTCATTTTGAATTGTTTACTACACCCGGACAGAAGCAATTGGCAGTTGGCAAAAAGCAGTTGGCAGTGACCAGCGATACTCCCAAAAGTAAAATAACCGTAAAGCTCGATGGCCGCAGTTTTGATTTTGACCTTGGTTTTAACGGTGAGAATATTTTAGATGCTGCTTTAAAACAGGGTGCCGATCTGCCCTTTGCCTGCAAAGGAGGTGTATGCTGTACCTGCAAAGCAAAACTGCTTGAAGGCGAAGTGGAAATGGAAGTGAACTGGGGACTGGAGCAGGAAGAAGTAGAACAGGGCTTTATTCTTACCTGTCAATCGCATCCGATTACCGAAAAAGTGGTTGTGGATTTTGATATAAAATAAAGCCAACCGGGGCCTTGAATCCTTTAACTAACAGTTGTTAGTTTTTTATATTAATTTTACAGTCTAAAATCTCAGGTATGTCCATACAGGATCTTGAAAAAATATTCCAGGATAAAATTGATAAAGAAATAAAGATCGAGCCCAAAGACTGGATGCCCGATGCTTACCGCAAAACCAATACCAGGCAAATAAGTCAGCATGCACACAGCGAGATCGTAGGCATGTTGCCAGAAGGTAACTGGATAAGCAGGGCCCCGTCTTTAAAACGCAAAGCTATTCTCATTGCAAAGGTGCAGGATGAAGCAGGACATGGTTTATACTTATATTCATCAGCCGAAACCCTGGGTACCTCTCGTGATGAAATGATCGCCGACCTCCACAGCGGTAAAGCAAAATATTCTTCCATCTTTAATTACCCCACTTTAACATGGGCCGATATGGGCGCCGTTGGCTGGTTGGTTGATGGTGCCGCCATTTTGAACCAGGTGATGTTGTGCCGCACTTCTTATGGTCCTTATGCAAGGGCCATGGTGAGGATCTGCAAGGAAGAAAGTTTTCACCAGCGCCAGGGATTTGAATCTTTGCTGGTATTGAGCAGGGGAACCGATGAACAAAAAGCCATGTGCCAGGATGCCATCAACAGGTGGTGGTGGCCGAGCCTGATGATGTTTGGGCCAAAAGATTCCGAATCTACCAACAGCGACCAAAGCATGAAATGGAAGATCAAAAGAAAAACAAATGATGAGCTTCGCCAGCAGTTTATTGATATGGCTGCAGAGCAGGTAAAAGTCTTGGGTATGAAACTACCCGATGATCAATTAAAATGGAATGCGGAAAGAAAGCATTATGATTTTGGCGAGATAAACTGGGATGAGTTCTGGAACGTAGTAAAAGGAAATGGCCCCTGCAACAAACAACGCCTGGTAGCCAGGAACAAAGCACATAATGAAGGCGCATGGGTAAGGGAAGCGGCAATTGCTTATGCTGAGAAAAGAAAAGCCTCCCCAAACCCTTCCAAAGGAAGGGCTTTGGAAGCAGCATGATTATTTTAAATCTCTTTTATGAAAATAGAAATTAAGAAATTTTTTTACGGCGACATCCCCGATGAAAATGCAAGTGGTGGTGAATTAAAAAACTCTTCAAAAGTCCCTCCTTCGGAGGGATTTAGGGAGGCCGGAGGGGCCTGGCCTCTTTGGGAAGTCTTTGTACGCAGCAAGCAGGGACTCGATCATAAACATGTTGGTAGTCTGCATGCAACTGATGCTTTTATGGCTATTGAAAATGCAAGGGATGTTTATACCAGGAGACAGGAAGGTGTAAGTATTTGGGTTGTTGAAAGCAAATTCATTACTGCATCCAACCCTGAGGAAGCGGGGGAGCTTTATGAACCTGCCGCTGACAAAGTTTACCGCCATCCAACTTTTTATGACCTACCGGATGAAGTTGGGCATATGTAATAGCCTCCCCAACCCCTCCAAAGGAGGGGCTAACAAATTATAATTATTTAAAGACCTTTTATACAATGCAGGAAACAGAGTCTTCAAAAATTGAAAAGAATTCTGAAAATTCAGAATCTTCCAAATCCCCACTTTGGGGGGTGAGGGGGCTTTTACACCTGGCAGACAACACGTTAATTCTTGCGCAAAGGAATGCAGAATGGTGTGGCCATGGACCCATACTGGAACAGGATATTGCCATCACCAATATTTCCCTGGACCTGATTGGCCAATCAAGAAATTTTTATCAATATGCTGCACAATTAATAAATAAAAATATTAAACCAGCCGAGTCTGAAGCCCCTCCTTCGGAGGTTCCCGATAGGGAAGGAACGAAGTTCGATGGGGAGGCCTCTGAAGATTCTTTGGCTTATCTGAGAACCGAAAGAGAATTCAAAAACTGTTTATTGGTTGAACAGGAAAATGGAGATTGGGGGCAAACTATTTTACGCCAGTTCTTTTTTAGTGCATATCAATATTTTTTATACGAAAAACTACAAAACAGCCATGACGAACAGATCGCTGCCATTGCTGCCAAGGCATTAAAAGAAGTTACTTATCACCTGCGATGGAGCAGTGAGTGGGTTATACGGCTTGGCGATGGTACAGAAGAAAGTCATCAACGCATGTTAAAAGCCATTGATGAACTTTGGAGATACACCGGTGAATTGTTTGTTGCTGCTGATTATGAACTGGAAGCCGGTTTTGATCCTGGCTTATTAAAAGACGAGTGGATGAAAAAGGTCACTGCTGTTTTTGATGAAGCAACACTACCAATCCCCCCTTTGGGGGGTGGGGGGGCCGTTTTTATGCAAACCGGCGGAAAAACAGGCGTACACACAGAACAGCTCGGCTTTATTTTGACCGAATTGCAGTACCTGCAAAGAACCTATCCCGGCGCTGAATGGTAGCCCCTCCGCAGGGTGCTGTGCATAAATCCCCCTGAGGGGGACTTGATAAGAGTAAGATGAAATTAAAAATGGTTGTCAATGTCAAATCTTGATAATTTAAATAATAAAAATATTTCTGAAGCTATAGAGTCTTCAAAAGCCCTTCCTTTGGAGGTTCCCGCTAGGGAAGGAACGAAGTTCGATGGGGAGGCCAATATCTGGAAAATTTTAGAACAGGTTACCGATCCCGAAATACCTGTATTAACAATAACAGACTTGGGCATTGTTAGAGCTGTAAAAATTATAGAAACTCTTCAAAATCCTCCCTTGGGGGGTGGGGGGGCTGGAATTGAGGTCATCATCACCCCTACTTACTCCGGTTGCCCGGCCATGGATATGATCGCCATGAATATAAAACTGGCGTTGCTTGAAAATGGTTATTCAAACATCAAAATAACTTCTGTTCTTGCCCCGGCCTGGACAACAGACTGGATGAGTGAAGCTGGAAAAAGAAAATTAAAAAAATATGGAATTGCACCGCCGCGTTTAAGGTCAGACGGAACGTCAGACCTCCAATGCCCACAATGCAATTCCACAAATACAAAACTCATCAGCGAATTTGGCAGCACTGCCTGCAAGGCTTTATATCAATGCAACGATTGTAAAGAGCCTTTTGATTATTTTAAGTGCCATTAAGATCAGTATCCTTAACTTTTGATCTTAAATTTATACTTGCCTTTAACTTCTCCAGACCCCTTTTTATCCCAAACCCTGAATTGTACTACAAAATCCTCGACCCCCGCTTTAGCTTCTGTTATCAGAGCAGACAGCGTAATGACCTTAGCATCTGCAGCATCAACACCTGTTATTTCATAATCTTTAAAAATATCATCTGCATTAACGACCACACTTCCAGCCGAAGTAGAAATTCTTTCCGAAGCCCCAAGAAAGGATTTACCGTTTTCTTTTACCCAGCCGGTATCAAGTTTTATAACCAGGTAAATTTTTTCTCCAACCTTGGTTGCATTTTCTGTCAATACATTATTAGCTTCATCAACAACATAGGCTTCTTTAAGTTTTACACCTGTAGCTTCCAGCTCAATATCATTTTTTATTGTGGCTCCATTCAAAGCAGAATTATCACTGGAGGTAACAGTTTTTGCTTCCTTGGTACCGCCAACCGAACATTTCATGTCACAACTGGTAAGCAATGCGATCAGCATAATCATTAAATAAATCTTTGTTGATTTCATAAGTTTTGTTTTTGAAGTAAATAATATTTGTTTTTAAATGTCGGTACAAAATATATAAAATATTTCATGATCTTTAACTTTCGTTAACTTAAATTTATACCGATGGACCTGACTATTTATTTTGAAGAAGCAGCACAGGTTTCTGTAGCATTTATCATAGGTGCCATTATTGGCCTCGAACGGGAGTTCAGAAGTAAACCTGCCGGTTTCAGAACCATGATCTTAATTTGTGTGGGATCCTGTTTATATACCATTGTTTCAAGAGAAAGCGGGCCCGGTAATGCAGACCGGATCGCCAGTAATATTGTAACCGGTATTGGTTTTATTGGTGCCGGTGTAATATTTAAAGAAGGCATTACGGTAAACGGATTAACCACAGCCGCACTGATTTGGGTAACCGCTGCATTGGGTATGGCTATCGGTTATCACAATTATCCCCTGGCCATTGTGGTATCAGCCATGGTCGTGATCACATTATTTGTTTTAGAACCCGTGCACCGTATCATCAATAAGTTTCATAAGGTTAAGGATTATAAGATACGTACTGTTGAACTGGGTATTAACTTCAGTAAAGAGCTGGAAGATTTTTTTAGATCCCATAACCTTACATTCAGGTGCATGAAATTCACGAAAGAGAATAACGATGCCGTTTATTTATACCGCATCGGCTCTCCTAACAAAAATTATGACCTGGTAAGCCAGTTCTTATTAAATCGTAAAGATGTGCGGAGTTTTGAGGTGTAAACATATTATTTATAATAACTAAATTTTTGACAGATGTCTTCCATTTTATTTGATATAAAAGATGCAGTTGCATACATCACTTTGAACCGCCCTGAAAAATTCAATTCTTTTAACCGGGAAATGGCATTGCTGTTACAGGCAAAGCTGGATGAAGCAGCCTCTTTACATGAAGTTCGGGCAGTGTATATCAGCGGCGCAG
The DNA here is from genome assembly GCA_039919015.1 of Ferruginibacter sp. Taxonomy (GTDB): domain Bacteria; phylum Bacteroidota; class Bacteroidia; order Chitinophagales; family Chitinophagaceae; genus Ferruginibacter. The sequence goes on along the minus strand of JBDSGK010000079.1, from coordinate 9,383 downwards.
GCAAAGCTTTCTCTGCGGGACAGGATATCAGTGAATTAGCCCCCTCCCAACCTCCGCCAAAAGGGGAAGAGATTACCGTAGCGAAGATCCTTAGTGAACATTTCAACCCCATTGTAAGGCGTATCAGGAATATGCCAAAGCCTGTAGTGGCAGCCGTTAACGGTGTTGCAGCAGGCGCCGGCGCCAATATGGCTTTATGTTGCGATGTAGTTGTAGCAAGTTCTTCAGCTTCATTTATCCAGGCATTTAGTAAAATAGGTTTGATACCCGACAGTGGAGGTACTTTTACTTTACCGAGGCTGATAGGTTGGCAAAAAGCAAGTGCACTGATGATGACCGGCGATAAAGTGGCCGCTGCAGATGCAGAAAGAATGGGCATGATCTATAAGGTTTTTGATGACGGGAATTTTGAAACAGAAAGCAAAAAGATCGCTCAAACATTATCGCAAATGCCTACAAAGGGTTTGGCTTATACCAAGCATGCTTTAAACCAATCTTTTTTTAACAGCTGGGAAGATCAACTCCATTTTGAAGATCAGTTTCAACAGAAGGCAGCAAAGACTGTTGATTATAGGGAAGGCATAGCCGCCTTTTTAGAAAAAAGAGAGCCGGATTTTAAAGGTAAATAAGCGAATAATGTTCAATATTCAACACGCAATGTTCAAATGGAGAAGTTTTTTAACTTGAGTTTTGAACATTGATCATTGAAAATTTTAAAACCACTTTAATGAGTAAAACTCCAGGTGAAGTTGTAACCCATATGATGGAACACGATCTATTCAGCCAGTGGCTGGGTATCGAGGTATTGGATGTAAAAGAAGGCTATAGCAAAATAAAAATGACGGTGCGCAAAGAAATGATCAATGGTTTTGGCATTGTGCATGGGGGCATTGCTTTCTCATTATCCGACAGTGCTTTTGCTTTTGCCTGCAACAACCGGAATAATTTATCCGTTGCTTTGGATACATCCATCAATTTTACAAAGCCCGTACATGTTGGAGATGTGTTGACAGCCGAAGCAAAAGAACTGCACAACGGAAGATCAACTGGTCTTTATCATATTACTATTACCAATCAAAGAGATCATGTTGTTGCCTTATTTAAAGGAACCTGTTTCCGCACCAATAAAACCCTGGTATGATCTACGAATTTAAAGGATACAAACCAGTTATACACGAATCTTCATTCATTCATCCCCAGTCGGCAGTTACCGGAAATGTGATCATAGGTAAAGATTGTTACATTGGCCCTGGCGCTGCCATTCGTGGAGATTGGGGACAGATCATTATTGAGGATGGGTGTAATGTACAGGAGAATTGTACCATACACATGTTTCCAGGTGTTACGGTAATTTTAAAAGCAGGTGCTCACATTGGCCATGGCGCTATCATACACGGTGCAAATATTGGTAAAAACTGTTTGGTTGGCATGAATGCCGTGATCATGGATAATGTGCTGTTGGGCGATGAATGTATTGTTGGCGCTTTAAGTTTTATTAAAGCAGATGAGGTTTTTGAAAACAGGAGTTTGATCGTTGGTAATCCTGCAAAAAAAATTAAAGCAGTAACCGACGAAATGATCAGCTGGAAAACAGATGGTACAATGCTGTATCAACAATTACCAAAAGACATGTTTGAAAGCTGGAAACTATGTGAACCACTTAGGACTATCCCCGAAGATCTGCAGATGCAATCATCAACCTATAAAACATGGAACGAAAACAAATAACACTATTTTTCTTTAGGGGTTCCCCAAATTAGTTTTTCACTTTTAGCTTCTGTAAAGAAATCAGGTATTTTTCCATCTCCCCTGCCTGTAAAACCTCCATCCGGCGCTCCCAGGTATTTGCAGTTTGCATCATATACTTCGTTAAAAAAATCACAGCATGGCATTACTACATAATATACTTTTTTGCCCTTGTACATATATTCAAGCACCCGTTGTGGTCTTTCATGTGGTTCTTTAAGTCTAAAAGAATCTATCTTATTTTTAATACAGGTTGGCACTTTAGTATTTGTCTCCGCGGTGGCAATTACAGAATCTTTTTGATGCAGATCGTCAGCTTGTGTAACTACTACAGAATCTGTTTTGGCTGATGATTGGCCGGTCTTTGTGGAACCGCAGCTCAACATTATTGAAAGGGGTATTAGAAGAAATTTGATCATCTTTTATATTTTATACTAACAGTTACAAATGTAATACCATTTATAAGTTATGCCGGTATTAAATGTCTAAATTATAGTTAACCCCTGTTAATCCTCAAATTTTACAGACCTTTGCGGCAATAATGGAAAAATCAAACTTTGTAGACCAGATCAAGATATTTTGCCGCAGCGGACATGGTGGGGCAGGAAGTAAGCATTTTATGCGGAATAAATTAACCGCCATGGGTGGGCCCGATGGTGGCGATGGCGGCCGTGGCGCCCATATTATTTTAAAGGGCAATACCCAGTTATGGACATTGCTGCATCTCCGTTATTATAAAAATGTTTTGGCTGAAGATGGTGAGAACGGCAGTAAAAATAATTCGAGTGGCAAAACCGGTAAAGACATCATCATTGAAGTACCATTGGGTACCATTGCCCGGAATGAGGAAACCGGTGAAAAAGAAGCCGAGATACTGGAAGACGGGCAGGAAGTTATTTTGGTAAAAGGTGGCCGGGGTGGTTTGGGCAACAGCAATTTCAAAACAGCTACAAACCAATCCCCGGAATATGCACAACCGGGTGAACCGGGATCGGAAGGAATAAAGGTTTTGGAGCTTAAAGTGCTGGCCGATGTTGGGCTTGTTGGATTTCCCAATGCAGGCAAATCAACTTTATTAAGCAGTATTACGGCAGCCAAACCAAAAATTGCAGATTACGCTTTTACAACATTGGTACCTCAATTGGGAATGGTGGAATACAGGGATGCCAAAAGTTTTTGTATTGCCGATCTGCCCGGTATCATTGAAGGTGCTGCCGAAGGAAAAGGCCTGGGGCACAGGTTTTTAAGGCATATTGAACGTAATTCTATTTTGCTCTTTTTAATTCCTGCCGATAGCAACAACCATAAGCAGGATTTTGAGATCTTGCTGAATGAACTGGAGCAATACAATCCTGAAATGCTGCAGAAGGATTTTGTTATCGCCATCAGCAAAGCTGATATGCTTGATGACGAATTAAAGACTGCCATAAAAAAAGAACTGCCAAAAAAGATCCCGCATATCTTTATCTCATCTGTTACCGGACAGGGATTATCCGAATTAAAAGATCTTCTTTGGAACACTTTAAACAACCCCGGTAAAGTGTAAATCATTTGTCAGCCATTTTTAAATACCTGCAGGATTTCTATCAAAAAGAATTTAAACCAGGTTATTTTATAGTCATTTTATTACTGCTGGGTTTCTATATCTATTTAAATTACTGGCATGCGCTGGAGATCCGTTTTGCTCCAGGAGGTAAAACCAAATGGAACAGATTTTTTGGCTATTATCTTTTATATTTTATTCCTTTTGCTGCAGCCTTTTTTTTGCAATTAATTTTTTATAAAGATTGTGACTATTATCGCAATCATTGGTTCTGGGTGATTCTTATACTTGCACCGGCTTTTTTTTCCTTCAGGGTTAATTTTGATCTTCATCAACAGGTCATTGAAAAGTTCTGGTCCGGCGACGCACAAATATTCTGGATGCGGTGCTTAAACTGGGTGATAAGGGTATTTGTTGTTTTGATACCGGTATTTATTGTATGGTGGGTAAAGGACAGGGGCAATCAGCCCTTTTATGGTACGGCTGCATTGAAAGACGTAAAACCATACCTGGTCATGCTACTCATCATGATGCCGCTGATCGCACTGGCCAGCACACAAAAAGATTTTTTACAGATGTACCCCAAGGGAGCATTCATTGGGGAACTGGATATACCCTCCAAAAGCTGGCACTATATTTTTTTTGAACTTTGTTATGGGTTTGATTTTATAAGCATCGAATTTTTCTTCCGCGGTTTTTTAATTTTATCGTTACTCAGGATATGTGGCCCTCACTGTATCATACCCGCAGCGTGTTTTTATTGTTCCATTCATTTTGGGAAACCTATGGGTGAAGCCATCAGTAGTTTTTGGGGCGGGTTGCTGTTAGGTATCATCAGTTACAACACTGGCAGTATATGGGGAGGTTTAATTGTACATTTGGGTATTGCCTGGTTAATGGAGGCCGGAAGCTGGGTCGCATTAGCTTTTAAAAAATAAGCATGGAAACCAAATGCCTTTTTTGCGGAAGCTTCGTGCAATTAGTATTTGTGCACGGCCATTATCAATGTCCCTCATGTAAAACCAATGCACTGCCCTGTTGCGATGGAGATAACTGTAATAATACTTTTATAACTGAAGCGTGTAAGGCTGATCCTTTAGAAGATACAGAAGAACAAAGTTTGTAAAGCAGCGATACAGGAGGTAAAAGCCTCTTATAGCAGTAACTGTAGCATAATGATAGCGGGGTTTTCCGCTTGCATATGGAAAAAATTATGCATAATTTTAGATGACCAAAACAATGAAAAAACTTTTCGAAATATCGTTATTGTTTTTTTTATCCGTTTCACTGTGCTCATGTCCTTATAGCTCAGCGTATAACCTTGACGAAACTCCAAATATTTATGTAGAAGATGCACTGATGGGCAAATGGTCAACTTTTGTAAAACGATCAGGCAGCAGCCGGCAGGAGCCCGTTACAATGACCTTAAGTAAAAAAACAGACACCGAATACAATATAAGTTTTACAGGCTACCTGGAAGATCTCCGCCCCTTCCATATTATTTCATCTGATTCCATAGCCGGAACTGCATTTATGTCAACGGTAGGTGGAAAACAGTTTTTCAATATCAATATAAATTCCAGGATCTATATCGCCGAATTAAAACTTGCTAACGATAATCTCTCCCTGCTTCCACTGGCTGAACATTTTACCAGCAAAATGATCTTTAATTGCCAGGCACTTCGCAATTCAGTTGATATTCACTACAAAACCCGTGTACACCCCGTATTGGATGATGACTTTTGCTTACGGGATATGGTGAAGGTAAATTAAATGATAGCCCGTTCAATGGGTAAACCCCACCTGGCACTACCCCTTTTTAGTTCGGATTGAAACAGTTGCAAATCATTCACTATTTTGTAATTTGCCTGTTCTAAACGAACGATTGCATGCAAAGAAGCAAAATTGCCGGTATAGGCTACTATGTTCCCGAAAACATATTTACCAATGAAGACCTGAAAAAATATATGGATACTTCTGATGAATGGATCCAGGAACGAACCGGTATCAAAGAAAGACGCTATGCCCACCGTACCGGCGAAACAACAACAACCATGGGCGTTGAAGCAGCAAAAATTGCTATTGAAAGAGCGGGTATCACGCCACAGGATATTGACTTTATCGTTTTTGCAACCCTTAGCCCTGATTATTTTTTCCCGGGTTGTGGTGTATTGTTGCAACGGGCTTTAAAAATGAAAGAGATCGGTGCCCTGGATGTACGTAACCAGTGCAGTGGTTTTGTGTATGCATTATCTGTTGCCGACCAGTTCATAAAAACAGGCATGTATAAAAATATTTTAGTGGTGGGTAGCGAAAAACATTCTTTCGGACTCGACTTTAGTACCAGGGGAAGAAATGTAAGTGTGATCTTTGGTGATGGTGCCGGTGCAGTTGTATTGCAACCCACACAAAAAGAAGGGCAGGGAATTTTAAGTACACATTTACACAGCGATGGGGAGAGTGCAGAAATACTGGCCATGTATAACCCGGGTACTCATGCCAATCATTGGCTGCCGCAACCTGTTGCTCATTTTGATGAGGCTGAAATGGGAGAAATGTTCATGAGCCATAAGATGATCGATGAGGCTCAGAATTTTCCGAATATGGATGGGCCCGCAGTTTTTAAAAAAGCCATTGTTAAGATGCCCGAAGTTGTTGAAGAAGCTTTAACAGCAAATGGATTAACAGCTGCTGACATTAATATGCTGATACCCCACCAGGCCAATTTACGTATTGCACAGTTTGTGCAGCATAAATTAAAATTAAGGGACGACCAGGTGCATAATAATATTCAGAAGTTTGGTAACACCACAGCAGCCTCCGTACCCATTGCACTGTGCGAAGCCTGGGAAGAAGGAAAAATAAAAGAAGGCGACCTGGTTTGCCTGGCTGCATTTGGCAGCGGTTTTACCTGGGCTGGGGCATTAATACGATGGTAATTATTTACCTGTACCCTTTTTTATAATGTATGTTTACCAGAGAAAAATGATGAACCGGAAATTTATTTATTTTATAAATCCCATTTCGGGTACCGGGGGTAAAGGACTGTTGCCTGAGATCATTAAAAATAAAACTGACGAAAAAAATATTCCTTTCGAAATACTGCCTACCAATGCAGCCGGGGATTATGCCGGGCTAAAGGAAAAAATAACTTCAGAAAAAATTACAGATATCATTGTTTGCGGAGGAGATGGTACCGTAACCCAAATTGCAAATGCGGTAACAGGCACTGCTGTAAATATTGGTATTATACCTTTGGGCAGCGGTAATGGCCTTGCATTTGCAGCAAAGATCCCCAAAAGGATACACAAGGCTTTGGATATTATTTTTGCAGGCCATGCTGTTTTTATCGACAGCTTTTATATCAATAAAAGATTCAGCTGCATGCTTTGCGGTCTTGGATTTGATGCACAGGTAGCTCATGATTTTGCCAAACAGCAAAAACGGGGATTGGCTACTTATGTAAAACAATCCATTAAAAATTTCATCAGTGCAAAACCATATCCATTTGAAATGATCCTGGATGGGCGATCAATAACCACCGGCGCCTTTTTTATCAGCATTGCAAACAGTAACCAGTTTGGGAATAATTTTACCATTGCACCGCAGGCCAGCCTGCATGATGGTTTACTGGATATTGTGGTGGTAAATGAAATGAGTAAAATGCGGATGATATGGTCAATTTTAAAACAGATACGCAAAGGGCAGGTGCGGGTGTATGAAGACAAAAAATATCACCGCAACGACATTCACTATTTTCAAACCAAAAAGCTCACCATTAAAAATCCGCAGCTTGCACCACTGCATATTGACGGGGACCCTGCTGAGACCGCTGCTGAATTTGAGATAGAGATCATTGAAAATGCATTTAAATTACTGATGCCCTGATCTTACTTAAGCAATTCTTTGATCAACTTTAGCGAGGCCTGGTTGTAGATATTATTAAAAGATTGCCTCACGTCTCTTTTTTCCCGGGCCGTTAAATGAAAATTAAGTGCTGCCCCTTTTTCTTCGGTTTCCGGAACATACATAAATGAAATACGCTGTATGGCCGGGCCAAGATCTGCCTGCATATAGCTGAACTGATCGGTTTCTGCAAAATCCTGCAGTTTATACCAATTGTGTTGTAACATCGTGGCCGGCTTTACCAGTATATCAGTTATAGATCCTGTTTCAAAAGGCTGTTGCCAGTTATCCTGCATGCGGTCACGCATTTGCACAATGATCACTTTACTCGTGTTTGCTTTTAACCAGTCTTTAAAGTTTGAAATGAACCTGAGCGTGGTTTCCTGTCCATAGTTATCCCGAAGCCCCGCATCCATTACATCAATAACCGGGTTGCTGGGCAACCAAACATTGGGTAATATATATGGGAAGGTTGCATTCATGCGCAAGGCGCTGAGCAAACGGATATTAAAGGGATCCTGTTTTGCAAACATGGCAGTAAAATCAACGGCATCCGGGCTGGCCCGAACATCATCAGCATGTAACAATGGTTTCATCATAAAACTGATAGGCTGCGTACATATCATCATTCTTCTGCCATCGCGGGTTATGGTTGAATTAAAGATCATCAGCGGTATGGCTGCTGCTTTTTCTGCTGCAGCATAATCTTTTAATTGGCCATCAAGTATTTTTCCGCAGTTCATGTTCAGCCGCTGTTCAAAAGCATAGCCCCTGTCTTTTATATATTTGAAATCGCCAATGGTGAATTTTTGGGCGGGTGCAAAAATATCCCTGGCCATCATGGATGAAAAAAGCGGGTTCAACAGGTCCTTTGCAATATTATCGGAATAACCCCGGCTGTATAAATTAACTGAACTGTCTTTCTGTTGCTCCATGTACAACTGACGGTAGTAAGTGGCTCCCAACATACCCCCGCTGGCACCGCTTATCATCATGGTATGTGGCATCAGCTTTCCGTTCAGTACACTGTCTAATTGTTGCAGCGTATTCATAACAAAAGACCCGCTGCGTAAACCACCGCCACTCACATTTATAAATATCATTACCGGTTTTTCTTCAGGCTGATTTTTTTTCCAGTTATCCAGCACCTGCAGCATATTGGCTTTATCGGCGGTCATCTTATCGGGCAAACAAAGTTGCTGTAATGCCTGTTTATTGTATTCGGGCCTTTCGGTTTTATTAATGTAATTCAGACCATAAGCTTTATTGCGGGTATCAATGAGTTCATTTTGATACAACAGGTCCACAAATAAAATGAGCAGGATAAAAAAAGGTAAACTCCAGCTTTGTAAAAAATAAGACAGAGCTCCTATCACGGCTGTCATGATCGAAAAAAAGATCAATATACTGGCTGCTGCAGGCACCTGGAAAGCGGGATCATCCATATAAAACCCAACTACAATTAAGAAAATAAATGCCAGGGCAATGCTGAGGATGCTGGAAAAATGGTGCTTCTTAAATACCGTGTCTAAAAACCCTTCGTTATAATGTGATACATTCCTGATCTTCCGGAACCGAAACCCTTTCCCGAGATAGTAACTTACTTTCAACCCGGGGTTTTCTTTTTCGATACGTGCGTTATAATAGTTATAATTAAAATGCTGTGCTGTACCAATGATCGGCGCAATAGTTCTCTGAATGGTTTTTTCGGCGCCGAAAAAATAGGCGAAGGAAATGGCCAGTAATAAGAAAAATCCAGCCAATATACCCGAAATGATGATGAGTACTTCTCCAACATCCATTAATTCCTTTTGCCGGTCGAAAACAAAAAGTTTATAAAAATAAAACCCGAGGAACAGGCATGGCAATACTGCATTGTTGATACAGTATTTCAGGAAAGGCTGATTTGTTGTTGCTAAAAATTTAAACCGCTTGCTGTGCAATATAAAAGTGGTGATATTCCAGCTCATGATAAAAACACCCATCGCCAGTCCAACAATGCCGGCACTCAGGGTATTTACATTACCTAAATATTCAGGAGAAAAAAAAAGCGCATCGGCACCATAGCTTCTCATGAACCCGCTGTTGATGGTGCTGCCCAATAAATACCAAAACACCAGCAACACCTGGAATTTTCTGAAATGAAGAATAAAAAGCTGAATGGGAAAGGAATAATAGATGTCTTTCA
>JBDSGK010000078.1:0-12106 GCA_039919015.1 Ferruginibacter sp. | reverse complement strand
TACTGCCTGCCGATAAAGGACCAACAAGGTTCACAGCTATGCAAAGTATTATTTACAGCGCATTGATGGTACCGGTTGGATTTTTACCTTATCTCACGGGTATCGCAGGGATAGAGAGTATGTTTATACTGTTGGGTTGCAATTTGTGGATGGTATATGTAAGTGTGTTGTTGTTTATGCGCATGGATGCAAAAAGTGCAAGACGGGTAATGTTCAGTTCTTATTTTTATTTAATGATCGTTTTGCTGGCTTTGTTTGCTAACAGGATGTAAAACCCCCTCCGGCCTTACCCCAATCCCGCTCCATCCTTCGACAAGTTCAGGAGAGAGGGAACTGGAAGAAGGACACGAAGATCATGTTTTGGACATTGGATTAGGCTTTGCATTATTGATGAAGAAAGAAATAAAGCTGAATTCGAAGATTTAATGTTTAGATATTTTTGAAGCACCGCTCCCTCTTTTTCGGAGAGGGAGGTGGAGGGTGAGGTCGCTGAATAAAGAAATATCGTACAAGAGTGCGACGCCAATGAAGATGAATAAAATTACAGGAGCTTGGTACATAAAAAATATAACATGATCTCCTCCATTTCCTCCCCCTTTGGGGGAGATAGAGGGGACCATATAGTGGCAATGGAACAAAGAAAAAAAATTCATCCGCATAAATTTACCCTGTGGGTGGGCATCGGAAGTTTATTGATGATGTTTGCAGGGTTAACGAGTGCTTATATAGTTAAACGCAACCAGGCAAACTGGCGGGCGTTTGACCTGCCGCAGTTCTTTTGGTACAGTACAGTGGCCATAGTTCTAAGCAGCGTTGCCATTTTTTTGGCAGAGAAAGCATTCAAGCAGCGGGAGATGAAAAGATACAGGAACCTGTTATTGGCCACGCTTGTGTTAGGAGTTCTTTTTATTGTTTTTCAGTTGCTGGGATTTCAGCAATTATGGGTAAAGCAGGTAACGCTTACCGGCAATGTATCATACTCTTTCATGTATGTTATTGTTTGTTTGCATGCTGCCCACGTTATAGGAGGGTTGATAGCACTGATCGTATTGTTTGCAAAAGCATTCAGTACAAAAACAAGGATCTATAACAGTGTTCCGGTTGAACTGGTAAGTACATACTGGCACTTTGTAGATGTGTTGTGGATATATTTATTGATATTTTTATTAATGATCAGGTAGCTAAGAGGACAAAGGAGCAAAAGAGAAGAAAATATTTAATTATAGGCACAGCATTATGAAAATAGCGCTAACAGGGAAATCTTATTCAGCTTTTTTTCTCTTTTATGCCCTTAGTAAAAAATAAAAAATTAAAAGTTAGATAGATGTCAACAACAGCGATACCAACAAATACCAAATGGTGGAACGGGGGAAGAAGCCCGTTTAATATTAGCTATGGTAAAGTGATGATGTGGTACTTCCTGATGAGCGATGCTTTCACGTTTGGTGCATTCCTGATCAGTTATGGTACTATTCGTTTCAGCGTAAATCATTGGGCCGATCCTAACCATGTGTTTAATGCATTCCCTTTTGCCGGGCATGCTAACCTGCCACTTGCATTTGTAAGTTTAATGACATTTATCCTGATCTTCAGTTCTGTTACCATGGTACTGGCTGTACACGAAGGACATAAAATGAACAGGAAAGGTGTTGAGAAATATATGGTACTGACCATTCTTGGGGGACTTGCTTTCTTAGGTTGCCAGGCATGGGAGTGGACACATATGATCACCGGCGATCATGCTGTATTGGTAAACGGACAGATCGAACATTGGGGAACAACGGTTACCAGAAATCCATGGGGACCAGAAGTAATGCATAACGGGCAATTGATTGCAACACCGGGGCCTATAGCATTTGGCGGTTACTTCTTTGGTATAACTGGCTTCCACGGTTTCCACGTATTTAGTGGTGTTATCATCAACGTAGTCATGCTGATAAAAACAAGGCTTCAGCACTTTGACCAACGTGGCCATTATGAAATGATAGAAAAAGCGGGATTGTACTGGCACTTTGTAGACCTGGTTTGGGTGTTTGTATTCCTTTGCTTTTATCTTGTTTAAAATTTTTAAAGTAATTTATTAAAATATAATTATGAGTTCACAAGTATCTTCTCCCGAAATTACACACGCCCCGGAACACGCTTCAGGCACGGGCCGTATCTGGAAAACATTTTGGGTATTATCAGGATTGACCATTATTGAGTTGGCACTGGGATATTTTTTATATTGGAAACACGGTCAATTATCATATCCATTAACACTGTCAACAAAATTACTGATCGCTGCATTAACACTGGCCAAGGCTTATTATATTGTTTCAATCTTCATGCACCTGGGCGACGAGATCAGGAATATGATCATGACCATCATTGTACCGCTTATGTTATTTGTTTGGTTTATTGCAGCTTTCCTCTGGGATGGTAATGCCTGGAAAAACTTACGTAATACCAATGGCCATAGCCGTCCGGCTGAAACGGAGCAACAACATCAGCCTGCCGTTGATAAAGACGCAAAAAAATAATTACAGTGAACATTCTTAAATATTAACCATCCCGCTTCAGGCAGGATGGTTTTTTGTTTTATGAATTAAATGGTCTTCATTGACTTAAATTTGCACAAAATAAAAAGGAAGAAAAATGCAGGGACTAGAAATGATCATGCTGTTAAAAAGCCCTTCCGCCAACCGGCGGGGAGCCTGCCTGTCCGGTAGGCAGGGATGTAGGAGGGCCCATGAATAAAAAAGCAATATTAGCATTGATGGTTGCATTGGTTTTACCTTTTGCAGGATATTATATTGTAAAATACTACAGTAAAGAAGCAGTACACATGCCGGGCAGGTATTTTTTACCTGATAGTGTTGTTGTATCTGAAAAGAATGGAAAAACAGTAACCGACACCATCTGGCATAAAGTAAAGAACATAGAATTTACCAACCAGCTTGGCAAAAAAGTTTCATTAGATGACCTGAAGGGAAGGATATTGGTAATTGATTTCTTTTTTACAAGATGCCCCAGCATCTGCCCCGGTCTTGCACGCAGCATGAAAAGACTGCAGGATTCCTTTCTTAAAAATGACAGCATTGTTCAGTTCATCTCAATAAGCGTAGATCCCGAACACGATTCGGTACCTCAGTTAAGAAAATTTGCTGACCGCTATAACGCCAATCATGATACCTGGTGGTTTGTAACCGGCGACAAAAAAGAGATCTATGATTTTGCATTGAATGAATTAAAGGCCGGACTTGCAGATACGCAGGTAGATTCTGCTTTTATTCATACCGAAAACTTTTTTTTACTGGATAGTAACCGCATCGTAAGGGGCTGGTACAACGGCTTTGATACGATCAAACAGGCGCAACTGGTAAGAGATATCCCTTTGCTGATGCTGGAAAGGGACAGGAAAAAGCCTTCTGTGTTCCGGGAGTTCATTCCCATTCTGCCGATCATCTTTATCGCCATCGGGGTAGTATTTGTTGCAGTATTGATCTTTACCCGGCAAAAAAATAAACAGGATAAACAAGTATAATGTATGTTACAACCATCTCTTGCAAAGAATGATAAAAAAGCAAAGATCTTTATTTTCACCATATCGATCGTCGTCTTTTCGGCCGTTGTCTTTTTAAGTAAATATAAACTGGATGTTGACCTGGGCTTTGATGTGCATGTATTTGCAAAGGCAAATGCCATCATTAATTCCATGGTGGCGGTGCTGTTGCTGGCCGGGCTTTTTGCTGTGAAACAAAAAAAATACCTCCTTCATAAAAAAATAATGCTGACTGCCATTTTATTGTCTGTATTATTTTTAGTTTCTTATATAGCGCACCATTTACTGGCTGGCGATACCAAATATGGTGATATGAACCATGATGGGATCCTGAGCGTTGATGAAAAAATGCTGGCCGGCAACCTGAGGATGGTTTATTATTTTATCCTGCTCACGCATATTCCGTTGGCAGCAATAATCCTTCCATTCATATTATTTACTGCCTACCGGGCACTTACCGGTGAATATGATAAACATAAAAAGCTCGTAAGAATTACCTGGCCGGTTTGGTTTTATGTGGCCGTTACAGGCGTGATCGTTTATTTAATGATAAGTCCTTATTATAATTAATACAAAAGCTATGCAAAAAGGGAATGCCTTAAAGCTGTTGCAGATATTGCATAAGGCATTGCTGATGGGACAGATCTTATTTGCCGCCTTATGCGTGTATGTAATTTATACAAGATCAGTTGTACCTTCTGTGGCTGCGCAGGAAAAGATCCTGCAGGTTGCAGCACTGATGCTGACTGCTGGCGGGCTGTATGCAGGTATAACAATTTTCAAAAAGAAACTGATCCTGATCAGGGAGATGCAAACCGACGCCCGGCAAAAATTTGCACAGTACCGGGCTGCATCTATTATTCAATGGGCGCTTTTAGAAGGGCCTGCCATCTTGTGCAGCATTTGCTTTTTTCTTACGGGGAATTATGCTTTCCTTGCACTGTCCATGGTGATCATGTTTTTATTTGCAATGATCGGCCCATCAAAAAATAAGATCCTGGCACAATTACAAATAAGTGAATCGGAGCTGGATGAGTTATAGGGCAGGCTCAACCACGATCTTCATTTTGCTGAAGTAAGTGATCCGCACTTTTAATGTATCACCAACTTTCAGGCCTTCGGGCAGGTTAGCAGATCTGGCCGGTATTTTGGCCTGCACCTTATTACCCAATACATTCAGGTAAATACCGTAGTCTGTAATTTTATATACTTCAGCTTCAACCGGTTCATTTTTTTTAAAAGCCCTTTCTGCGGAATAATATTCCGGAATAAATTTTTGTGTAAATAGCGATGCGGTGATCTTTTCTTTTTTCTCCACGTTATCCAGTGCAAAAGTCACAGCTTCATTTAATTCGGCTTCGGTGGGTTTTATCTGCCAGGGAGATAAAGGAGCCGGAAAAAATAAATAACTGTCAATTTCTTTTACAAAATATTTATCATCAACAATTTTGAGGTAACCAATAAAATTATTTTCTGTTTTCGCTTTATTGATAAGTACGTCCAATGCATTATTATACATGAACTGGATATTGGTAGCGGTCATCCTGTCTCCACGGCCTGATAATCCTACAGTAAAACTAACCGTATCCCCGATATGGAATATATGTTTCTTTTTAAGCAGCTTTTCATCAACGTTTCCGTTCACTACTTTTTTCTTGCCGTTTTGCTCATACTCAATAATGATGTATTTCTTTTCGTGGTTAACGAAAGAAACATGACCCGTGATCGGCGTATTGCTCATGGTAAAAACTATTTATTAAAATACTGTTACAGTAATGTAGGGATTTATACCGACTAAAAGTAAAATAATCAAGCCAGTTTTCCTGTCGGTATAATACCATCTAATATTTATTCGTAATCTTTCGGATTCCTTTATAAATAAAGATGGTATTATCGGGAGTTCACTGATAAAATCATAGACCCAGGGCTTGTGCAGGGTCCCAAAACCTATTTTTAAAATCAACTACAGTATCGTTCCTCACCGGCACACCATCTTTCTTTAATAATTCTTCCATGGCTGTTGGTGTAGCAAAATGATGTTTTCCCGAGAGCATTCCATTCCTGTTCACTACCCGCTGTGCTGGTACTTTTGGTTTTGCATTACCTGCGGCGTTCATTGCCCAGCCAACCATACGTGCGCTTAGCTTTGTTCCCAGGTATGCAGCAATAGCGCCATAAGAAGTCACTTTTCCTTTTGGTATTTGTCTTACCACATCATAAACATCAGCAAAAAAACTATATGGCCTCCTCCCATGAACTTCGTTCGTTCCTTTGGCAGGAACCCCCAAAGGGGGAGGAGTTTTAGCAGTAAGAATATTTTTAGAGTTTTTCTTTTTCATATCCCAAAAGATACAATTATTTTTCAGGCTCTAAAGCCCCTCCTTTGGAGGGGTTTGGGGAGGCTGCTTCGGAACATTCACATACGCATAAGGACAATGTTTGCATCCATTACCACAGCAATGGCCCCTGTCAAGATGATATTTGGCAGTAAGTACAATAAAGCCCTGTTCATTGTAATAAAAATCTTCTCCTTCAATCCAGCTGTTCTTCATCTCTTAATATTTCCTGCAGTTGGTCATCCATGTTTTTTATTATTGCCGGCAGGGTAAATTTCAGGTAATGTATTTTTTTACTCTGGGCTATGTCCAGGCTTTCATAATGGGTCTTTATTTTCAGCTCTTCTTTTATGTCCTTTTCTCCGTATACATTATCCGAATCTTCAACAATAGTTAAACCATAAAGGTTAGCCACTCTTTTTGTGAACAGGTATAGGTCAGGCGAATCGGTTTTTAAATGAACCGGCCCACCCGGTTTTAAAATTTGCTGATACAGCCTTAAAAATCGTGGATGTGTCAACCTTTTTTTTGCTTTAGAGATACGTAGTTGCGGATCGGGAAAAGTAATCCATATTTCATCAACTTCTCCTTCGGCAAAATAGTCTGTAAGTTTTTCGATCTGGGTACGTAAAAAGGCAGCGCTATCTAAATTTTCAGCCAGGCATTTTTTAGCGCCGATATACATCCGGTTGCCTTTAACGTCAACACCTATAAAATTCCGGTTTGGAAACAGCCGGGCCATTCCAACGGTATATTCACCCCTTCCACAGGCAAGTTCCAGTATTATTGGATTTTTATTTAAAAAAAAATCTCCCCACTTGCCTTTCATCTCCACCGGGTATTCCAATACATTGGAAAAAGTTTTTATTGCCGCAAACCGTTCTAATTTTTTTTGAGCCATGGGGGGCAAAGATAAATAATCAGCATTTGTAAAAACCAAAGTTAAAAGAAGCTGATTTTTCATTAAAAGGCCCATAAATGACAAAAATCAGACATAAATAAGGTAGATTTGTACACTATTAAACAAAAGCTACTTTTTATGAATACAGTCATTGTACCTGTTGATTTTTCAGAAACATCCTTAAATGCTGCAAATTACGCTGCTCAATTGTTGGTTGGCCATTATGGAGTAACCATGATCTTATACCATAGTTACAGTAAGGCTTCTGAGGCCGACAGTGCAAAAGAAAGCCTTGAAAAGCTGAAAGCTGCATTGATGAAAGACCATATTATAAATATAGATGTGCTTGCACACGAAGAACCGGATTTTGTTGAAGGATTGGAAAAAGCTGCCAGGCATCGCAGGGCCGACCTTGTGATCATGGGAATTACCGGAAGATCAGCTATAGCACAGGTGTTTTTTGGAAGCAACACCTTAAAAATGGCTGAACGTAAAGTATGCCCGGTTTTAATTGTTCCGGCAAATGCAACATATAGCCCGATCAAAAATGTAATGCTTACATCTGACTTTAAAAACACACTGAACACAACACCATCCGTGCCTATTAAAGACTTCCTGGATGCTTTTAAACCCCAGTTACACATAGTGAATGTAGATAACGAACATTATATTTCATTAACTGAAAATTACGAAATGCAAAAACAGGAGCTAAAGACCATGTTCGCAGAATATAATCCTGAGTTTTATTTTATGCGGTTATATGATGTTGACGAAGCGATAAGTTTATTTGCTGAAAGCAGAAATATTGACCTCATCATTGCCGTACAAAAGAACCGTTCATTTATTAGCAAATTACTAAATGGGAGCCGCACCAAAACGCTATCTTTTCACAGCAAGATGCCGATACTGGTCATGCACGAATAAAAGAAAATAATCGCGATCCATCCCCCGAAGTATCGGGGGATTTTTTTTGTCACCCAATTTAATTAAGCCCTTCCAGTGTGTGAATGATCCTGTAATTCATTATTTTAAAAAATGAGATCACCTCTTCACATAAACTGTCACGTACAGTGATCAATAGGCTTCCCGAAGTTTTTTCATTATTATAATGATCGACTGCTTTTAGTATTCCATTATACAAACCTCTTTCTTCCAACTCCAGCTTACCTGCTTCATCAATCACAAGCCAGCCTGGCTTGTGAGCCAATGCATTCATCAAAATTGAATTGGCTTTTTCAAAAATAGCCGAATAAAAATGAAACCTGCCAACAATGGTAAGGGGCTCTGTAGTGGCGGTAAAATCGGTACATTCAATATCAGAAACAGCTTTTGTGTGTATATCAAATATTTTTCGGCTGCCGTTTATATCGGGCATTAATATACCATGAATATTCTTCTGGCGGTTACACCACTGCAGTAACTCAGATGTTTTACCACTGTGTATTGGCCTGGAGAAAATATAAATACTCATGCAGCGGGTTATTTAAGTTGCAGAAGGTTCTGAATAAGTAAGCGTGGTGTGGATCAATGAAGCAAAGAAAAAATACCATCTCCTGAAACCATTATACATTTTACTTTGTTGCCAGGCTAAAGCCGTTAGCCGGCGAAGCACGGGCAAAAAAGACAATGTTTTTAAAACCTCGTCACTGTAACGGCTTTGCTTTTTTTGAAGCAGCATTTGTATAACCTTTGTGAACAGGGGGGCCATCAACATGAACCAGATCAGTATGGCAGATAGTGTCCAGGTGGTTGTTTTTGCAACAGCCAGCCAGCCATGTTTATTATCTTCAGCAAAAACAAATAATACAACAGATAAAACGATCATCAACAGGATAAGTACCCATAACTTTTTATAATTGTTCTTTGCAGCAGACCTTTTTGTTTCGATGAGACCAAGGTCTTGTTCTACGGCTGTATCCAGGATCAAAGTCAAATTCTCTGATTTGAAACTTTTAATGGTCCGGTAAGCCAGCCAGGCAATAAAAACTCCACCAACCAGGTAGATGAGCAAATACATACAAACTATCCAATAACTACCGTTTGAAACAATACTTCCAAATTGATCAGCCAGCCAGGCGATCATGCCGTCCATAGCTTTCCATAAGGATTGGCCAAAAAATAAAGTGAGGATGAGCAATTTTTGAACAGCTGATTCCAGCATCGCTATCGTACTTAATAAAAGCATGCTGATAAAATTCACCCTTAATAAACTAAACAGTGCATAACCAAGCAAAGCCTGGAATGAAACAGCGATATAAGCAGGGAATGGGGTGTGTGGACTAACCATAGCTTTCACGATCAGCACAATCACGGCGCTTTTTAAGATCTGCCTGTAATTATACTCCGAAATATCAGCGATCAGGCAGATCATGATCACCGCCATTCCACCAACCAGCAAACCGGTAAAAGGTATTTGCAGGGCATGCATGATGCCACCCAGGCCACTTTCTGTAAATGCCCATAATGCTGTAAGACGCTGAGTTGCATTCAGGCGTTGTTCTTTTGATAAATAGCTGTGCTGAACATTCATCTTTACAAATATAATAAACTGCTTCATCAATGGGCAGCCATTCAGGAGCTTAAATGTTAAGCAGTATGTTATTTGTCTGCGTAAAGGCAATTTGTTATTTTTATCGTTGCTACACTTTGCTTTTGCCTGCTGATTAATATGCCTGCAAGGCAGCGTGCCGTAAATCAAAAAATATGTCATGAGTAAAGATGTTTCAGAATTTATGATGGAAGCCATAAAGCTTTCTATTAATAATGTAGAAGAAGGCAAAGGAGGCCCCTTTGGTGCAGTGGTGGTGAAGGACGGGAAGATTATTGCCCGTGGTGTGAACCAGGTTACAACCAGCAATGACCCTACGGCACATGCTGAAGTGGTAGCCATCAGGAATGCCTGCACGGTATTAAATAGTTTTCAACTGGATGATTGTGAAATTTATACCAGTTGCGAACCCTGCCCCATGTGCCTGGGTGCCATCTACTGGGCAAGACCCGCAAAACTTTTTTATGCCA
The DNA here is from genome assembly GCA_039919015.1 of Ferruginibacter sp. Taxonomy (GTDB): domain Bacteria; phylum Bacteroidota; class Bacteroidia; order Chitinophagales; family Chitinophagaceae; genus Ferruginibacter. Next base: position 2,307 of record JBDSGK010000078.1, on the reverse strand, counting down.
ATTCAAAAGAAGATGCCACGGCCATAAATTTTGATGACCAGTTCATTTATGAAGAGATGGCAAAACCAATTGCCGAAAGAAAATTATTTACCAGGCAGATATTAAGGGCCGAAGCGCTTGAAGCGTTTAAGAAATGGAGCGAAAGTAATATCAAAACCGAATATTAATGATCCAGTTTATTCTAAATGATCAATTGGTTAGTGCAACACAGGCTACCGGCAGTACGGTGCTGGATTATATCCGGTATCACAAAAGGCTGGTGGGCACAAAGATCGGTTGCAGGGAAGGCGATTGCGGGGCCTGTACCATTTTAGTTGGTGATCTTGAACAGGATAAACTGGTGTACAGGTCTATGACCAGTTGCCTGATGCCGTTGGGTAATGCTGCAGGCAAACATATTCTTTCCGTTGAAGGCATCAACCTGCCTGCCGGCAGGCACGGCATGAAAGAACTCACATCTGTGCAAAAGGCCATGGTGGATACCAACGGCACACAATGCGGTTTTTGTACCATAGGTTTTGTAATGTCGCTTACCGGTTTTGTTTTGAATGATACGTTAAGAAAATATGAGGAAGCCATTGCAGCTATTGATGGAAATATCTGCAGATGTACCGGTTATAAATCTATTGAAAGGGCCGCAGCTATACTTAGTGAAAAGATTGCAGGTAAACCGGAAATAGCAACAATAGCCTGGTTGGTAGAGCACAAGTTTATTCCTGAATATTTTTTACAAATAAAAGACAGGCTTAAGCAATTAAAGGAAACAATAAACAAAGTAGTAAAACTAACTACGGCAGATCAGGAATTAAACCTGGGAGGAGGTACTGATCTTATTGTGCAAAAAGCATTAACAGTTAAAAAGACGGAACTGGCACATTTGTTTGACAACAAACACCTGCAGGAAATAAAAATGGTGAACGGGCAATGCCATATTGGAGCAGCTGTTACGGTTACGGCGTTTGGCGAATCTAAAATGATACAGGATTTTTTCCCTGACTTGTTGAAATACATAAAACTCATTTCATCCACTCCCATCCGCAATATGGCTACCATGGCGGGCAACCTGGTCAATGCATCTCCTATCGGAGATATGAGCGTCTTTTTCCTGGCACTCGACAGTGATATTGTATTGAATAAGAATGGAACAACAAGGACTGTAAAACTTAGAGATTTTTACAAGGGGTATAAACAAATTGATAAAGCCGCAGATGAGATCATTGAAAACATAATTTTCACAGCACCTCAAAAAGATAATTTCAGTTTTGAAAAAGTAAGTAAACGCATGCATTTGGATATCGCCAGCGTAAACTCAGCCTGCTCTATGCAAATGAACGGGGAAGGGATCATTGGTGATATTCATATTTCAGCCGGTGGTGTGGCGCCATTTCCAAAATACCTGAAAGACACGGCTTCATTTTTAAAAGGGAAAAAGATCGATGCGGAAATATTGAAGGAAGCCATTAGAATAATGAATACAGAAATTGCGCCCATCAGCGATGCCAGGGGAACCGCAGAATACAAAAGATTGTTGTTAAGACAATTGTTCCTGGCACATTTTAAAAATGAGACAAGATCAATTAAAGAAGTGATTGGAATTTAATAAGAATTACCTGCTCCATAAATGCATAAAGTAAAAAATATAAAAGATCTTCAACCCCCTCCTTTAGGGGATGGGGGCGGCAATATCGATGCAGCCGGCCATGTAACCGGAACGTCTGTTTACGTGGATGATATTCCGGTAATGGAAGGCATGCTGTTTGTAAAAGTTTTTGATTCCCCGGTTGCTCATGGAAAAATAAAAAATATTGATTATGCTGCTGCTGAGCAGATGGAAGGCATCATAAAAATATTTTCTTATAAAGACATACCCGGAGAGAACCAGATCGGTGGCATCATAGCCGATGAACCGTTCCTTGCAGATCATGAAGTTCATTTTCGCGGACAACCCGTTTTACTGATCGTTGCAGAAAATGAAGATGCTGCTGAAGAAGCTTTTGAAAAAATAAAAATCGAGATTGAACCCCTTCCCATCATTACTGATCCAAGAATAGCATTTACACAGGGGAAATTATTAAGCCCCTCCCGGAAATTTGTAATGGGGGATGTGAAAACTGCATTCAGCAATTGTAAATATATTTTTGAGGGACAAACCGAATCGGGCGGACAGGAACAATTGTACCTGGAAACACAGGGAGCTTATGCCTATCCAACTGAACACGACAGTGTAAAAATATTTTCTTCCACACAAGGCCCATCACAGGTGCAGCGTACGGTTGCAAAAGTACTGGGTATAGGTATGAATAAAGT
>JBDSGK010000077.1:0-9428 GCA_039919015.1 Ferruginibacter sp. | reverse complement strand
CATCATTAAAAAAACAATTGCAGTTATACGAGAAAAGAGTACGTAACCCTGTAGTTGAAGTAAATGTAAAACAAAAAGAATACCGTTTATCGGCCAGTGTGCAGTTAAGAAGAAGGATTGAAATAATCATTACAGGAAACCTCGTCAGGAATGATGAACCTTTTCGTTTTCAGACCGGCTTTTTTATCGGGCCAATGCTTTTTGATTAAACTTTAAAAAGGGATAAATAATATAAATTGAATTTATTTAAATTATGGCGGCACTTAAACGGGAGCGGATAAAAGACCAGATGGTAAATACAGCTGCCAGGGTTTGGAATATTGAAGAAAGTGAGATAGAACAGAGCTTTGATCCGCTGGCCATGCTTTTAATTGAAGCATGTGCGGCAGAAATGGAAAAAATCGGGAATGAAATAAGCAGTTCCCACACCAGGTTGCTGGATTATCTTGCGGAAATAGTTTTACCTGAATCACTATTTGGCTCAACACCTGCATCAGGCATTGTACAGGCAATGCCGGTTGATGCTAAAACTGAAATTGGATTAAAGGATGCTTTTTTTCTTACCCAAAAAATTCAACGCCCGGTAACAGGTAATTTTGAAACAGTTGACCTGCACCTCTCTCCCATCGGGAAGTTCACACTTTTAAAAACCGAAATAGAATACCTTGTTTCAGGTAATAAACTTTTCAGGATACGGGATAACAATAGTAAGGAATTAATATTTTCACCAGACCGTTTGGTTAACAGCAATGAAATATGGCTGTTGTTAAATACAGATAAAACCCTTGACTCGCTAAAAGGGCTTAGTATCTATTTTGATCTGAAAAGCCATTCAGGAGCCAATAGTTTTTATAATGCACTTACTTATTGTAAATGCTGGTTTAATGAAACTGCCATTGATATTGCTCCCGGGTACGGCCTCGAAAAAGACTTTGGGATAGATCAACGCGAGATCCTGTTGGCTGGCGATAGCCGAACCAATAAGATCAACAGGAAGGCCGGTTATATTTACCAAAATCGTTTTTTACAAATTTGCGGTACTGCAAAAATTACCAAAACGGAGATCCCATTACAATTACGTGAACAATTTCCTGCCGATATTATCAAACAACTGGAAAATGAAGATCTCCATTTCATTAAAATAGAATTACCCCAATATTTTTCGCAGGATGTATTTGACATTGTTAGCAGTGCTGTAAATGCATTTCCTGTCATCAATAAAAAGCTTAACAGTTTTAATTACCGAACGGACGACTGGATCAATATCATCCCGGTGCCCGTAGATGGTTCTTTTTTTGACCTTGCAGCTGTAAAAAACGAAAATGGTGAACCATATAAAATACGGCCTGCTGCAGGTATTGACAGTGTAGCTGCCGGCGAAGTTATTGTAAGAACAAGTGGCGTAGGTAAAGCCAGCTCGCAGGAAGTAAGGGAAATGATAAACAGTATCACTGAAACGATCAGGGACCAAAGTGCCTATTTCGGGCAGGTTAGCAACGAGTTTATTCTATCACGTCTTCGTGAAATAGGTAAATTGCTTGCAGGCCTTGAAGATACTATACAATCAGCTACAGATAAGAAGGCAGAGTATAATTACCTGATGCTAAGGCCCAAGAAGAACGGTGAAATGATATCCATAGACTATTGGATCACCAATGGAACGGATGCCAATAATATTAAAGCAGGCATAACATTAGCTGCTGTAAATAATACATTGCTCAATACAAAGAAAAGTCATACACTGACCAATTTTACAGGTGGCAAAAATTCAGTAACGGCTACAGAAAAAAAAGCCATGCTGAAGCAACAATTAATTTCCGGCGGAAAAATTATAAGTGCCGAAGACGTAAAACTACTTTGCCTCCAGCTTTTTGGAGATAGGCTAAAAAAGGTTGAAGTTCAAAAAGGCGTCCAGGTAAGTTCCAAAAAAGAAGAAGGTTTTAAAAGAACGATAGATGTTATTTTAACCTGCAGTTCATCCGTAACGGAATCGGCAAAAAATGAAATGGATACTTTATGCAGGGAGTTGGAATTTATTCTTGAAGGCAATGCTTCCCCGGTTTTTCCTTTCCAGGTTATCGTAAAAAATTTACCTTAACCCATATTAGATGTTGTCTTTAAACTTTTAATTATGAAGAAATACAAAATTTATAAAATCCTTTTCCTGCTTATACCTGCATTCAATATATATACTATCCAGGCACAGGAAAATACGACAGAAAATAAAACAGTCAGGATAAAAAAAGACGTAGTTTGCCAGATCGATTTTTCCACCCAGGTAGAAGCTGGATTTACTTTACCAAAAAGCTCAACAGATTTTTACGATATGGAATATACAAGAGGTAATAGGTCTGTGCAAATTACAACAAGCAAGGAGACACTGCCCCCCACAATCTTAACTGTGAAGGAAACAAGTGGAAAAACATGGAATATAAGCATTGAATATAAAGAAGATCTTGACCCTGATAATGAAGATGAAACTAATTATAACTTTTCGGATGGCAATAGTACATCTGCGAAAAATAATATTATTTTAAAAGAAACAGATCTAAAGCTTGATCTCGAAAAACAAACCAGTGCAAATGCCTATTCAATTAGTGAAATGGGACAATTACAAAAAAACTACCCCCAGCTTGTTTTTACCGAGCCCCCACCTGAACAAACTATTAATCTTGCATGCAAGGATAATGATGGAGCTTTTATAGCTAAATTATACAATAGCAGCCCCGGTTTAAACCAGGCTTTTAAAAGTGATATGGTGAATATCAGGATCGTTTGCCAGAATATAAGTTTTAATGGCACGAATGCCTATTTAAAATTATTGTTACAAAATGACGGTACTGAAGCATTTCTTACAGGTGTTATGCTGCTTACCCTGGTGAGACAAAACGGGCCTTCATTGAGATTACATCCCTGCAGTATTTATCCAGCCACATTCCCCATTGTTAAGCCTAAATCGGAAATAGCATTAATTTATACATTTAAAGATTTTGACTTAAGTGATGATGAAAATTTAAAGTTTGAAATTCAGGATAGGTTACAAAAAATAAACCTGGAATTTAAAATTCCGGGGTCTGCTTATTATTCGGCAAAAAAAGATTAGCTATGGTAAAGTTGGAATTTTACTTTGTAAGAAGATGTTTTATTACCTGTAATTCTTAAATACACATTATAAATGAAAGTGAGATCGTGCATATCCGGGATTATAGTTAGTTCTCTTTTTTTTATTACTTCTTTCAAAGCAGGTGCACATGATATTTATTTTTGTGGCGAAAAAATACCATTAACTCCCCGTGTTGCAGAAAAACTGATGGACATTATCAGAAAACAGATCAGGTATAATGTGGTAAGCAGTTTAAAAGGGAGAGAAAGCGAAATTCTCAGAACAATAGAAATGATCCTGGAAAAAAAAGGATATCCCGATGATCTTAAATACCTGGCCATTGTTGAAAGTGGTTTGAGAAATGTGGTATCGCCCGTTGGTGCTGCAGGGTTTTGGCAGATCATGCCGGGAACAGCCAAAGATCTGGACCTGGTGATAAGCGGAGGCATAGATGAGAGAAATGATTTAAAAAGATCAACGCTTGAAGCCTGTAGGTTACTAGGCAATTATTTTAAGGAAATAAAAAAGAAATTTGGAGTTTCATCATGGGTATTAACCGCCGCAGCCTATAATTATGGAAGTGGCAACATGGGTAGGGAAATAAAAAACCAGGGAAAAAATTATTTCGCCATGGATCTTAATAAAGAAACATCCGAATATGTTTATAAAATAATAGCTGTAAAAGAATTGTTTGAGTACCCTGAACTTTACCTGAAAGATTTCGGTTATAATATTTTTAATAAGCAAACCGCTGCCAGGTTAAAAAATGAGCCGGATAATATTGACAAATCAGGCTTTGATGCGCTTATTATAACAGGTACTAAAGGTACCATTACAAAAAACAAGAACGATAAAAAACCAATTAGTCCTGTAAAAAACAATACCGTAAAACAAGCCTATGCCTCTGCCTATGTTACCGGCAATTATGCTAATTTTAAAGATAGTACGGAAATAAAATTCACCCTGACAAGCTCTTTAAACATTGAAAACAGTTTGAAATACCCGGGGAAGATCATTACCGGTATAGGATGGAAAATAGGTGATAAAATATTTGTTGATTTTGGATACGGAAAGAAACTTTTAGTTATTGATCACAAAAATAAAAAGCACGATGGCATTTTGGAAACGTCCCTGAAAGATAAATACGGAATAAGCTTACAGGTAACTGAATTCAATAATTAGTAAAAAAACAATAAGCATTGGTAAAAACTAATCCAAAATGATAATAAAGAGGGGAAAACCCGGATTTAATAAAACATAGTTTGTAAAAACCCGGAAGTTGAGTAAATTTATACCCCTATACTAATTATAGCGCAGTACCTTAAAAATTAACTACATGCAACCAAAAAATAAGATCATACGAAAAAAAACCTTTACTAATTTTTTGCTGCTGTTCTTACTTTGTATCGCCATCATTACAACAACCATCTTTTTCAGTTTCCAGGCACCGTTAAAGCAAAACAACCAACTGATCAAAGATATGCGCACCTATACAAAAGACAAGGAATTTTCTTCCGCATTTATGTCCGACATGTCAAATATTGCCGGCATGCTTGATACCATCAACACAAAAGCAACAAAACCGGATCTTTTGGATGGAACTATAACTGAAAGTATAAAAAAACTAAACGCAAAAATTGATCAAGAATCTACAAGCGATAAAGCATTTTACAGCAGTATGGTTTTTCTTTTGTCTGATATCCAGTCTGCAAAGAAACAATTAAGGGAAAATACGGGTAAGGATGTAAATGCCGATCAGCTTAAGCAAGAGCTGGAATCTTTAAAAAGTACCCTGGACGCTACAAAAATTGAGAACTTAAATTTAAAGCAACAGGTATTTTTATTACAGCAGCAAAAGTAGTACTACATAATTCTGACTAATGAAGGCGAAAAAAATATTTACAAGACAGGTACTGGCATTGGATTACCGGGTGATCCGGGTAATTCTTTTTATTATGATACTGGCTGTAGGATTATTAAGTTATCGTTTATTGGATAAAAAAGAATGTACCCCTGTAAATTTTATTATTAAAACCATAACACCCCATACAGATAGCACTTACAGGGCTGGTGAAACTTTATCTTTCATGGCTTCTAGTGCGCAAACTGATGTAACATGGGATTTTGGAGATAATTCAGCAACGGTTACCGGGCAATATGTTACTCATAAATATTTAAGTACGGGATCTTTTGAAGTTTCTGCTTTTACTGGCGTTTCCTGTCAAACAGTTAAGAGAATATCAGTTATAATACCGTCTGAGATCAAAAGCAACGACCCTGTTAATTCCGGCGAAGAGATCATCGGACCGTTTTCCACTACATCCGGCATTGAAGAAACCTTTACCTGTATGGTGAGTGCCCAATCCTACGAATGGTCAATTCCCAATTATCCAAAAATGATACGCAACGGGTCTTCTGCAAAATTCATTTTCCCGGCTGCAGGCAAATTCCTCGTTCAGGTAACCCTGGATCATGACCGTACAAAAAGATACACAAAAGAAATAACAGTAGAAGCAGCGCCGGTTGTAAAATCCGCGGTTCCTGAAGATATAAAACCACTCATCCCTATTACTGCTAATGCTGAAGTACAACCACTGCCTGATCCAAAATCAATGAGTGTGAAGGTTTCGGATGCAGTTTTTACCGAGTATCTTGGCCAGGTCATTGACAAAAAGATGACTGCTGCAGATTTTGATAAGTATCTATGTTATAAAGGCGATACTAAAGTAGTAGCGAATGGCGATGTAGTTACTTTTAATGCCCTGTGTGAAGAGATCAGTGGTAAAAAAAGAAGGAAATTCATAATCGGGAAAACCAAGATCAAAATTAAATCTGCCATACTCCGGCGTGACAATGATGGTTGCGTAAATATTGTAGAAGTAAAATATCACTAATTATTTTATTACTTATAGAAATAAGTTCAAATATTTATTTAATGAAAAAAAGGCTGTTTTTTCAATTACCCATATTACCTGTTTTATTTTTTTTGGGCTTATTCGCTTTTTCTTCAAACAACCTTTTAGCTCAATCATTGCAACCCGTTATAGTTACCGTAAGTATAAAAGAAACGGGGTATCACAAAATTGATGATAAAGGCAAAAACAGGTTAGTATGGAAGTTTTATAAAGGGGCCGGAGTAAACCAGGATTCAGTACTGAAAAATGCCAAAGCGGAATTCTGTTTTACAGTAAGGTCTAAAAAAAATAATAAGATCAAAGAGATCAATGATGAAAAAGATGACTTAAACCCTTTTTTAGCAGATATCTCAGGGTTTAAAATAACCATGGAGGCATTTCTTAATAAAAAGGGGGGCGACAAATGCGACGCTGATAAAAAAGATCCTTTTTATCGTATAGGAACCAGGCATATTAAACTGGATAAACTGTCTCCGGGTGAATGGAGTGAGGAAATTAAAATTGAAGAAGCATTTGGCAATTTTGATGCTGTCATCGTATATAAATATGATTTGGCCAATGGTCGGCTTGGTAACATAGAATCTTCCGGTAATTCTATAAAGGAAGCTTCTAATAACATAGTACTTAATTTACCAATGCCGTTGCCAAAAAAAGAAGTCCTTCCTTTTACCTGGAGTTATTCAATGGGAGATGAAGAAAACTGGGCTGTAATCCCTAACTCCCGGGAAGACAAGTCAAAGATTGAGTTTTACCCATTAAAAGCCATTTTCCAGAATAAGAACCTTCTCAAACCTACAGAAGTGAAATTTAAAGCAGAAGTGGAAATGAGCGGTAAACCATTTCAATCAGATCCCTTTTCACTTACGTTCGTACCCTCCCCTCCTGCTTTTTATAAAGAAGACATACTTTTAATTCCAGTATGCAACGGGCTTGCTAATGGAGGAATAGTGATAAAGAATATTAAAGCAAATGCTTCTGAGGTAAAATATGTTTTGCGTAATAAAGCTGAAAACATGGAACGATGCAATCTCAAAGATCCAAAAGAAGCGGAATGCCCGGGGTTTGTAAGGGCCGGAACTATTGCCGCTAACAGCACTTTAAAAATAAGAAATTTAGCAGCCGGAGATTATGTTATCTATATTTTTAATGGAGACCTTGAATCGGGAGAAGTAAATACAACTGCTGATTTTAGAATTAATCCGTTACCTCCACTTAAAAGTATTGACAGGCCGGTATCTTATAAAGATCCAACCTGTGACAATGAAAAGAGTGGCGAAATTTATATGGATATTGAAGGCGGTAAAGATCTCTGGCAAATTGTGATCATGCCTAATAAAGGCAAGATGAGTAGGGAAGGTAATACTATTAGTTTTAAAGGACTTGAAGCAGGAAACTATACGGTTTACTTACATGACCAGTGTGGGGGAGAACTCAGTAAAAATTTTAATTTAAAAAAACCAAAACAACTAACCATTGATAATAAGGAAACCATACAGACCAGGCAGGATAAAACTGATTTTTATGTTCTGTTAAATATTAAAAATGGCTCAAATGACTATAAAGTAATCCTTACAGACCCACAAAATAATGTTACAGAAAAAGATTATTTACTGGAGGTTGCTGTGCCAATAAGCATGACGGGCAATTACAAAATAGAAATAAAGGATAAAAACAAGCCTGCGTGCCTGCAAACAAGTATAAAAATTAAAGTAGAAAAATCTTCCAATCCAAAAGTAAAGAAATTTAAAGTTACCCCAATTGCTGAATGATTTTCATTCCTCCCCATTCCGGGTCTGAAAATTACAAACAAGAAGCCCATTTAACCAGCGATTGTTTGTTTACAAGGTTAAAAAAACTTAAATTAGTATTTAACTGATACTACATGTAATTTTAGCACATCTAATTAAGGGGTACTATGTATAGGGTTATCTTTTTCCTGGTTTTTGTTTTAACGATTGGTACAAGGCAATCCCTGGCCCAGCATCAGGATATTGATGGCGATACCATTTATGTGAATGCCGAAGCAGAGATCATGGTCAGGTTTCCCAGCCTCCCAACTTTTTATAATACCGTACCCTCCAATGCTCCTTATAATTTAAAAACTGCCGGTACCGGGTTCACGATAATAGCCAAAACAGAAAGGCCAGCTCCTGCCCCACTGTTTGTTATGGAAGGGGGCAGGAACCACAAGTTCCTTATTGTATTTAAAAAGAACATTGATTACAATAATGATGCAGAGATGGATTATGACTATTCTACTGTAAAAAAACTGGAACAGCATATCAGGGATGTTGCCCGCACAAAAGTAACTGAGCAGAAAACAGCTGAACCAGCCGGGGATACCAAAAAAAATAAAAAATCGAAAAAACCTAAAGAAGACGAAAGTGCAGCTGTAAGTTATTATGTGTTGCTTGAAGAAGGCGACCACAACATACAACAAAAAGATTATGGCGCTGCAAAACTGAATTTTGAAAAAGCGGCAAAACTGAGGCCTAATGATCAAATTCCAAAGCAAAGGCTGGAGGAAATAAAATTAAGAATGGCAGACCAGGAAAAAGCTGCCAATGATGAAAAGAACAAGCAGTATATTGATGCCATTTCAAAAGCCAAATCGAGCTTACATGCAAAAAAATATGCGAAAGCGCAGGAAGACTTCAAAAAAGCCCTGGAAATAAAACCCGGTGATAATTACGCTAAACACGAACTTGAAAAAATTGATGTACTGCTTAATACCCAGGCTACTAAACTGGACCATGATAAGCTTGATGACCTGTACAAAGGATATATCACAACCGGCGAAAAAGCCTTAAAGAAAAATGACCTGGTTGAGGCCCGGGTTGCTTTTGAGCAGGCCCTTATCATCAAACAAAATGATGCTTTAGCTGCGGGTAAATTAAAAACGATCAGCGAAAAAGAAAAAGAAGAAAAGGCAAAGGCCGATGGAGAATCAAGTTATACCGGCACCATTGAAAATGCAGATAAATTGTTTAAGGCCGGTGATTATGATGAGGCCAAAGCCGAATATACAAAGGCACTGGGTCTGGGTAAGAAATCATGGCCGCAGGACCAGATAAAAAAGATCGATAAACTGCAGGCTGCACAGTTGGCAAAGGAGAATACAGAGAAACAAAAGCGCTTGAAAGATTCGGAATCTGATCAAAAGAACAAAGAAAAATTAAAACTGGAAGCTGATTATAATGCAGCCATAAAAGCAGCAGATCAATATTTTTCCGCTAAGGATCTTCCCAATGCAACCATTGCATACACAAAAGCTTTAAGTATCGACAAAAGAGCATGGCCGGCTGACCAGTTAAAGGCCATTCAGAAACTAAAAGACCAGGAAGAAGCAGAAAAGAAAAAAACAGCTGCCCGTGAGGAAACTGAGAAACAGGCAAAAGAACGTAAGAAGC
>JBDSGK010000076.1:0-70632 GCA_039919015.1 Ferruginibacter sp. | reverse complement strand
GGAAAAGGTTGCAAATGGTTGGTTAATGCTTCAAATTCCGCTAAAAATGTGTGCAAAGTTAAGAAATTGTAGCCGGATTTCATAATGTAAGTGTATAAATAGGATGAAAGGTGGATAAATGAAGGTTTTAGGATACAAGGATTTTATGAAGTAAAAATTCAAAATTCAAAAGTCAAAAAAGATGGCTTGCGTTGGTTAAGGCTATTTTTTGCTTTTGACTTATGGTTCAGCCTTATATTTGCCCCATGATAGCAGATTTACGTTCCGATACTTTTACCAAACCTTCCCCGGCAATGCTTGAAGCTATGTTTAAAGCACCCGTGGGGGATGATGTTTTTGGCGAAGACCCTTCGGTTAACCAATTGGAAGCCATGTCGGCAGCCATGTTTGGTATGCAAGCAGCTTTGTTTTGTCCCAGTGGCACCATGACCAACCAGATCGCCATTAAATGCCATACCCAGCCGGGAGACGAAGTCATCTGTGATAAAGTAAGCCATGTGTATATTTATGAAGGGGGCGGAATTGCTTTTAACAGCGGTTGCCAGGTAAAAGCCCTGGATGGTGACCGGGGCAGGATCAATGCTGACCAGGTATTGGAATCCATTAATCCCGATGATGCGCATAAGGCAAGGACAAAACTGGTAAGCCTTGAAAATACAGCAAACCGAGGCGGTGGTAGTTGTTATGAATTTGCTGAAATTCAAAAGATTAAAGAAGTTTGCTTAAATAATAAACTAGGCTTGCATTTGGACGGGGCCAGGCTTTGGAATGCACTGGTTACCCAAAATGAAACACCCAGGCAGTATGGCGAGGTCTTCGATAGTATATCCATTTGCCTTAGTAAAGGGATGGGAACACCGGTTGGAAGCCTGCTTTTGGGAAATATAGACTTTATCAAGCAAGCAAGGAGAGTTAGAAAAGTATTTGGTGGTGGCATGCGACAGGCAGGCTATATAGCTGCAGCGGGTATCTATGCTTTGGAAAATAATATAGACAGGCTGGCTGAAGATCATGCAAATGCTAAAGAAATTGCTGCGGCTTTAGGCAAAAAGGACTTTATTGGGAAAATAATGCCTGTAGAAACCAATATTATCATTTTTGAGGCCACCGGTTCCTATACCCCAAAGGAATTTTGTAAAAAATTAGAATCCTATGATATTTTATGCCTGTCCATTTCAGCAACACAGGTAAGGATGGTCACACACCTTGACATTACCACTGAAATGCTAAATAAACTGTTAAAGGTCATTGAGTCATTATAATTGAGAAATAAATGCAATTGCTTTGCGTTAAATCCAAAACAAACCAACCATGAAGTTCCAATCAATCTTAACAATGGCTATTGCCATGTTTATATTCAGTTCCTGCGAAAAAAATGCAGATTCACCAACACCCATACCCAACGGAACCGCAAAGATCAATTTTATTTTTAAATTCGATTCTACACAGGCCAGGCTAAATGCGATCGGCCAACCCGCCCCTATGCCGGCAGGCAATGCTGGCCAGTCACCCCGCTTTAATACCATGAGTGCACATTATGTTGAGCTGGCACAAACAGCTTTTACAGCTTTGGGAACCGGCGCTATTTTGTATAAAGCACCACAGGTTACTACGGGTGGTGCAACAGCCATTGATTTTACCAATTCAAAATTTGCAGGTAACAACCAGTTATTTTTGAGTGTGCCTGTAAAAAGTTTTGCAGCCGGCACGTATAACTGGTTAAGGGTCTCGCTTGCCTACCAGAATTACAATATTTATATGAATGCCCTTGGACAAACCATTGATGCCACATTAGCATCCTTTATTGGGTTTAATACTTACCTGGGCAGTTATAAAGTAAAAGATTCCACGGTGGTGGTAAATGCAAATAAATTACAGGGATATTGGGCTTTGGAAGGAAAGGCCTTTGGCATTGGTTTCTTAACCAGCGGCCAGGCTCCTCCGGGCGCTACAACTGTTCCCAATCCTTTATTTGCCAGTTCTCCTATACCAGCCGGGTCTTGCCTGGTAACTGGACAATTTTCAATTCCGCTTGTTGTAACGGGTAACGAAACACAGGATATTAACATCGTTGTTTCCTTGTCTACCAATAAAAGTTTTGAGTGGATAGATGTAGATAATAACGGAACATACGATCCCAATAACGGCGATATGGTGATCGACATGGGCATCAGGGGAATGCTCCCGATAATTCAATAAAACAAGTTTATGATATTTTAAAAACGTCACGCCAAAAGCGGGACGTTTTTTGTTGTACATGCTATATCTTCGTATTAGGCTGAATAATAAGTCAAAAGTAAAAAATCAAAAATCAAAAAGTAGCTTTAAACCAGGCAAGTCCTGTTTTTTGACTTTTGAATTTTTACTTCAATTGCGCTCCTCCAATAAATCAACACTAATTATGCATCCATTCGAAGAATTATTAAATGATAATAAAGCATGGGCAGCACAAATGGTTGCAAATGATCCCTCTTTTTTTAAAAACCTTTCCAGTTTACAATCCCCGGAATTTTTATGGATAGGTTGCAGCGATAGCCGTGTACCTGCCAACCAGATCACCAACACACAACCCGGCGAAATTTTTGTTCACCGCAACGTTGCCAACCTGGTTATAAATACCGATGTTAACCTGCTTAGTGTTTTGGATTATGCGGTCAACCACTTAAAAGTAAAACACGTTATTGTTTGCGGTCATTATGGTTGTGGCGGTATTAAAGCATCCATGAGCAAGACAGATTACAAACCGGTTTTAAATATGTGGCTGAGGAATATCAAAGATGTACACCGCATACACAGGGAAGAACTTGAAAGAATTGAAGATGAAGAGCAGAAATTTGACAGGCTGACTGAATTAAATGTGCAGGAACAGATATTTAACCTGGCCAAAACATCCATCATTCAGCGGGCATGGAAACAGGAACAAAGGCCTGATCTGCATGGATGGGTGTATGGGTTAAGTGACGGAATTATAAAACCTGTATATGAAATGAAGTCAGGTACACATATAGATCCGCTGTATGAATATGAGAACCTTTAAATAGCATGGCATGTTCCCGAAAATAAACCCCACTACTACCTCATCCTGGCAGGCTTTATTGCAGCATAAACAGTTGTTTGAGAACGTGCAGATGAAAGACCTTTTCTTTAATGATGCAGAAAGGTTCAACAGGTTTTCCATCCAAATGGATGATCTGCTTTTTGATTACTCCAAAAATATAATCACAGGCAACACCGTTGAAATTTTACTGGAACTGGCTGCCGAATGTAAATTGAAAGAAGCCGTTGAAGCCATGTTCAATGGTGAAAAGATCAATGGCACAGAGAACCGTGCTGTGTTGCATACTGCGTTAAGAAATTTTTCAGGCAAACCGGTTTTAACTGATGGAGTTGATATCATGCCCGCGATCAAACATGTACAGGACCAGATGAACAAATTTTGTGCTGCTGTACATACCGGCCAATGGAAGGGCTACACGGGTAAAAAAATAAAATATATTGTAAACATCGGCATTGGCGGCAGCGACCTTGGCCCGGTAATGGTTACAGAAGCTTTAAAACCTTATTGGGTTGATGGCATAGAAACTTATTTTGTAAGTAATGTTGATGGCACACATATTACCGAAACCCTGAAGAAAGTTGATCCGCAGGAAACCCTCTTCTTAATTGCCAGCAAAACTTTTACCACGCAGGAAACGATGACCAATGCACAATCGGCAAGGAACTGGTTCTTACAAACTGCAAAAGATGAGCGTTTTGTTGCCAAACATTTTGTGGCGCTCAGCACCAATGAAAAAGAGGTTATCAAATTCGGGATCGATCCAAAAAATATGTTTGTATTCTGGGATTGGGTTGGTGGCAGGTACAGTTTATGGAGCGCCATTGGTTTATCGATTGCTTTAACTATTGGCTACGAAAATTTTGAGCAGCTTTTAAAAGGCGCTTATGCAACCGACAATCATTTCAGGGAAACAGCTTTTGATAAAAATATGCCGGTGATCATGGCTTTGATCGGCATTTGGTATGGTAATTTTTTTGGTACAAGAACTGAAGCCATTTTACCCTACGACCAATACATGCACCGGTTTGCCGCTTATTTTCAGCAAGGCAATATGGAAAGCAACGGCAAGTATGTTGACCGGAACGGAGAAAAAGTTAACTATACAACTGGCCCTGTAATTTGGGGCGAACCCGGAACCAATGGCCAGCATGCTTTTTACCAGCTTATTCACCAGGGTACGCAGATCATCCCCTGCGATTTTATTGCACCGGCTATAAGTCATAATGCAACTGGCGATCATCGTCAAAAACTGTTGAGCAATTTCTTTGCTCAAACTGAGGCATTGATGAATGGATCTGGCACTTCAACTTCGCAAAGTTCGACTTCGCTCACTTCTGCAAATGAGACTTCGACTTCGCTCATTCCATACAGAGTATTTGAAGGTAACAGGCCAACCAATTCTATTTTAATAAAACAGATCACGCCGTTTAGTTTAGGACAATTAATTGCCTTGTACGAACACAAGATATTTGTGCAGGGTGTGATCTGGAATATTTACAGCTTTGATCAATGGGGTGTTGAGCTGGGTAAGGTTTTGGCCAAAAATATCCTGCCTGAGCTTCTGAATGATGAAACGATCACTGATCATGACAGCTCTACAAATGGCCTGATAAATGAGTATAAGAAAACGCAGTAGTGCATCAGTATGAAAATTCATAATACCGAAAGAATGTCGCTAAATTATACTGTCAGTCTGTGGCATTCATAAAAATATTTTAAGCTCTTTGTAAATAACAATAATTTTTTCTCAGCTTCGCTAAGAAAACGTTTTGCCACCAAGGCACGAAGTAGAAAAATGCTACGCATTTTCCTTTGTGTCTTCGAGTCTTAGTGGCAAAATTCAATTTTTGTTAAAATTTGTATATCAAACCTTTAAAAAACTTGTCATAGCAGCTTGTCGAAGACGGGTTCAATCAAAACGGTAAAATTATTTAATTACACCGCCTTCGACATCCCGCCACAGGCGGGGAGACAACTTTACAAACTGAGGCATTACCGAAAACGTGGTAATATGACCGTTTTTATTTAGTTTTAAGAAAATGAATTTATGAAACTGATCTACCTGACTGCCTGCTTAATGTTTTTTACGCTGACTGCTATCTCACAAACAAAACCTATAAAACTTTCACTTTTTCCAAAGCCGGAAAATAAGAATGCTTATTTATTTAAGGTGTTGAAAAAGCAACGCCCATTGGCAACTTGTCAATCTTCAATTTCGGGAATACAAAAATTACCACAGGATAATATGCCTTGTCTCATAGCTGATGAATCCTTAATAGCGCCAATCCCAACCCTTAGATTTGATTTCCAGGGCAAAATAATTCCAAATCCTTATTTTAATTTATCCGGCAGGTAAAAAATTAATACCTCGGCATTGACACCAACTGCATTTCTTTTGTAAGTTTTATCGAACAGGACTTCCCTTTTAACCTCGTTTTGATAATTATATTTTTACAATCCTCGCCAGGCATTGAATTTCCATCCATGGACTGGAGTTCAATTTTCCACAGGGTATTCCCTTTTTTGGCCGTTATTCTGAAATTATTGCTTTCACTGAATTCCCTGCCAGGGATCACCGATCTACCCTTGATGGCAACAAGCGTTGCAGTAAAAGCCATGTTATTGTATGAAACCATTTCTATCTTTGGTTTGCCTGTTCCGATCCATTCAAAATATATAAACCTCAGTATATCTACTTTGGGTGGTATTGGATTTCCATTTTCATCTGTCATTTGCGCCCCGGGTATCGAAACCGAATAAAAGGCATATGCCTTTTTTATATTGCATTTATTTTGCCCGAAAGAAGTTAAAACAACAACCAGCAGAAACAAGCTTAAAATAAATATACGTTTCATTCTTTTTTTATTCAATTTACCTCTTTTTGTATGGATGTTTATGAAATAAGCGTTAAAAAAATCCTCCCCGTTTGGGGAGGATCCTGCAATTAGGTTTGGTGTCTTTGTTACTTACCACTTTTCTGCTACCTCGGTACTGCCGTTATCAACGGAGTCATTATTTGTCTCTTCCGGAGTTTCTGTTGTTTCAACAGTAGCTGATGCTGTTTCGGCTACAGGAGTTTCTTCGGTCAGATCAGAAACGATCGTTTCCTTCGTTTCAGGGGCGGTCATTTCCGGACCATCAGTTGATGATTGCGTGTTTTGACCTTCTTCACCTTCATAAGGTGTATCATGGTTAAAAGCATCAAAGTCAAAATCGGGCATCAATTCTGTTTTTACATAATCAATGGCCTCGCCTAAGCCTTTAATGAATTTGTTGAAATCTTCTTTGTACAGAAAGATCTTGTGCCTGTCGTACCCGTCAGAGTCAAAACGCTTGCGGCTTTCTGTGATAGTTAAGTAAAAATCATTGCCACGGGTTTCTCTTACATCAAAAAAGTAAGTCCTGCGTTTTCCGGCTCTGATGCGTTTACTGTAAACGCTGTCCATCTTCTTTTCGCTGTTATCGTATTTCTTTTCGTTGTTTTCGTACGCCACTGTTTTTTAGTTTTTAAGTTATTAACGATTACCCCAATTTGGGTGAACAAAGATAAAATTGTTTTCGATTCTACAAAATATATGATTGATTATTTGGATTTTAGCTCAAATATGAGCGAGGGAAAATCTCAATTTTCTTTATCCTGCTCCTGTTGTCGCCTGTACATTTCAGCATAATGCCCGTTTAGATCAAGCAATTGACGGTGTGTACCCTGCTCTACTATTTTGCCTTCGTCTAAAACAATGATCTTATCAAATTCAAACAATGAAAATATGCGATGTGTAATGATAACGGCAGTTTTATTATCTAAAAACTGGTATAAATTACCAATGATCTCCTTTTCTGTACGGGCATCAACAGCACTCAGGCAATCATCAAAGATCACGATCTTAGGGTCTTTTATCAAAGCCCGGGCAATAGAGATACGTTGTTTTTGACCGCCGCTTAGGGTTACTCCTCTTTCACCGATCATCGTATCATATCCAAGCTGAAATTTTTCGATCTCCTTGTGTATGCTCGCCTGCTTTGCTGCCTGTATCACCTCTTCATCCGTAGCATCATCAATACCAAAGCGGATATTATTTCTTACCGTTTCACTGAATAAAAAGATATCCTGAGGCACATAACTGATCTGCGACCGTAGTGAGTTAATATCAAATCTATTTACCGGTATGCCATCATATGCGATCATCCCTTTTTGCGGCTCATACATATGCAGGAGCAACTGGGCCAATGTTGATTTGCCCGAACCTGTTCTGCCTACTACTGCGATCTTCTCTCCTTTATTTATCTGCAGCGAAAAATCTTTTAAAGCATGAATACCTGTATGCGGATAAACAAAATCAAGATCAGTGATGGTAATATTTCCTTCCAGCCCTGCTTTTACAGGCTCTGATTCGTTTTTAATGGTCGGCTCCGTATGTAAAAACTCATTTATCCTTCTTTGAGAGGTAACGGCACGTTGTGTCATGCTGGCTGTCCACCCGATAGCACTTACCGGGAAAGTCAGCATTTGTATATACATCACGAATTCTGCTATCCTGCCAACGCTGGCTCCTTCTACCTGGTTTACCACATCAAGGCTGCCAACCATAATCGTTATCAACGTACTTAAACCGATCAGCAATGCCATACTCGGAAAATAAATGGCTTCTGTTTTTGCCAGGCTCAATGCATTATCCCGGTATGATTCACTGTTCTTTTTAAAAAAGCCCATCATGGCCCTTTCCTGAACAAATGATTTAATGACCCTTATGCCTGAATAAGATTCCTGGGCATTGGTGGTCAGGTCACTCAACAACGCCTGGATACGCTCACTTTTTTTATTGATAATGGTATTTACAAAATAAATGGTTATGGCTAAAACCGGTAATGGCGCCAGGGCAACCAGTGTAAGTTTTGGACTTGCCTTGAACATGAAGAATACGCTGAAACCAAGTACGGCAGCCAGGTTTATAAAATACATGATAGCCGGGCCGGTGTACATCCTCACCTTGCTTACATCATCTGCAATACGGTTCATCAGGTCGCCGGTGCTGTGGGTTTTGTAAAAATTAGTATCCAGTTTCTGGTAATGGGTAAATATTTCATTCTTTTGATCGTATTCAATATGCCGGCTCATAACAATAATGGTTTGCCGCATCAGGAACATGAAAAAACCGCTTATAATGGCAATGATGAACAAGGTAATGCCGGCATACAGGATCTTATTACCAGGATTTTCTTCAAACTTTGAAATGATCTCCTTCACCGCAATATCATAATTCTTTTCACTTTTCCGGATATCAATAGCATTTACGTTTGGCGATTTTATCGATTGAACAACCGTATTTACAACATAGCCTGTAAGTTGAGGTGCCAGTATGCGGAAGTAGTTGGTGAGCACCACAAAAATGAACCCAAGCATAAAATGCCAGCGGTATTTCCAAAAATATTTGTTGAGGGAGGAAAGATGTTTCATTACTGGAGCAAAGATAAATAAAAACGTCGCGTTGGTGACACTGTTGGTCAAATCGAAGGGGGATTAAAAAAATAACCAGTATTGGCAAAGCTTTCATTGCAATAGCAATACTAAATCTTTATTTTTTTTGGATTAAAAACCTCCTGCCCTTACTTTTGCCGCGGAGAGATGGCAGAGCGGTCGAATGCGGCGGTCTTGAAAACCGTTGAAGGGCAACTTTCCGGGGGTTCGAATCCCTCTCTCTCCGCATATACCCTCCATAGCTTTAGCGACGGAGGGTTTTTTGTTTGCAAGTATTTATGGTAATTCTTTATCTTTTACAACCACAAGGTCCTTTAACCCAACAGTGATGGGCATTACGCCAACCTGCAGTACTGCTTTTTTTCCACGAATTTCTTTTACAATGCCAACCTGGCGGTTTTGTTTCATCCTTACTTTAAGTCCTATTTTGATCTCACCACCTACTTCTTCAAACTTCTCATTCATTTTTTTCTGCTGCTTTTCGGTGGTCATTTTTTCCCTTTGATTGAACAGCAATGCATGTATCATTTGTACCACTTTATCCTTATCCTCAGCTTTACGCCACTCAATGACCATAGCTTTAAGCTTACGTTCCATGTCTTTCAGGTAAATGATCTTATCAGCAGCAATTCTGTTCTGCATGGACATTTTCTCCATTTCCTGCTGGTGTACTTCTTTGTTTAAAACCCGTTGCATCTCTTTCTTTAATGCCTCATTCTCTTTAACCAAAGCTTTGAGGTCAGCTTTTTCCTTATCAATATGCTGCAGGTCCTGCTCAGTACGGTTCAATAATTTATCAAGTGTAAAATGATCGTCATCCACCAGTTTCCTGGCTTTTTCGATCAGTCTTTTTTCAAGGCCTATTCTTTCAGCAATGGAAAATGTATATGAACTGCCGGGTTTTCCAACGATCAATTTATACATGGGCTGCAGGTTCTTTTCATCAAACTGCATGGCGCCGTTAATAATACCGCTTACTTTATTGGCCATTACTTTTAAATTGAGGTAATGGGTGGTAACAATGCCAAAACTGTGTTTAATGGCCAGCTCTTCCATGATCACTTCTGCGAATGCCCCGCCCAGGTTGGGGTCACTGCCGCTGCCCAGCTCATCAATAAAGAATAAGGTCTTACCATTGGCATTTTCCATAAAATGCTTCATGTTCTTTAAATGGGATGAATAAGTACTCAGCTCAAATTCCAGGCTCTGCGTATCGCCAATATGGATCATGATCTGTTTAAAAATGCCCATCTCGCTATCGGGATGTACAGGTACCAGCAAACCACTCTGCATCATCAATTGTAAAAGGCCAACTGTTTTTAAAGTAACCGTTTTACCTCCGGCATTTGGCCCGCTGATCACCAATATCCGCTGTTTGTCATTCAGGGTAAGATCAACAGGAATGGTGGGTTTTTTATTGGTTTTGTTGTAGAGGTATAATAAAGGATGATAGGCCTGGATAAGATGCACATGAGCTTTATCCATAACAACCGGGTAATTGCCATTGTATTCAACTGCAAATTTTGCCTTGGCCCTGATGAAATCGTACTCACCGGCTATACCAAGATAATTTTTCAAGAGCTCTGCATAGATGCTTAAGTTTTGGGTAAGCTTTCTCAGTATCTTATAAACTTCTTTCCGTTCCTCGTTCTCAAGTGAAAAAATATCGTTGTTTAATTCGGTCGTTTCTTCGGGCTCAATAAAAGTGGTTTTACGACTGTCACTTTCACCATGCAATATGCCTTTGATCATGCGCTTTTGTTCGGCAAAAACGGCCAGTACCCTCCTGCCGTTCAAAAAACTTTCTTCAATATCCGCCAGGTAACCCTGTTTGTTCAGTTTGCTTACGATCCTGTCGAACAGTTTCCGCAGTTCGTTCCGCTTGCGGTACAAATTCATCCTGATATTTCCCAATTCCTCACTGGCACTGTCTTTAACCTGCCCGGCTTCATCAAGTATCTCATCGATCAGTTCAATGATGACTTTCTCATAATAAGAATCGTTGATCAGCTTTGTCATGGCAGGATAAGCCTTTCGCCTTTCATTATCAAACCAGCGAAAAATATTATTGGTATTATCGGCCAGTCTCCGGATGAGTAAGAACTGCTCACCGTTTAAAACTGCCCCGGGTATACCGAGAAGTTTTAATTCCTTACCCAGGTTATGGGTAAACTCGTTTGGAAATTGTTGGTTGTTTTGCAGCAATAGTTTAAACTCATTGCTTTGCTGCAGTTCGCTTATAATAAATTCTTTTTTGGTATGAAGCCTGAGTTGTTCAGCTTTGTCTTTTGCATATTCGGTACGGCAATGCAATGCCAGTAAGATCTTTACCTTTTCGTATTCCAATTGTACCAATGACGATTCCGGAAAAAATTTCATAAAATAGCCTCCTCTGTTAAATCTGTTTCAAGGGAGCAAAAATAGCGAAAAGACAATTTGTAAAGGAGTAATAAAAACTCATCCTTTCTTTTTGATGTAAATAAAGAAAAAGATAAAAAATATTTGAATTGTGGCACATGATATCAACATAAAAGTCAATACAGGAATTTTAATATTTCCAAAATACAGGTTAAAAGGCTCCACGGTTGTGTGCCATCCGGGTATGATGCCTGTTTTTTCAAAAAATAGCCAGTAGAAAATTGCAACAAAAATTATTGATAAAATAATGTGGAGCCATCTCATCATACTGGCAATATTTTTTTCTCTTAACTGAAGATGCAATATGTATGAGGCAACGAAAACGACCCACCAGATACTGCAAAATCCTATAGCATCTTCAATAGATTCACTTATTCCCTGGAAGGTCAGAACCCACCTGGGGTTATCGTTTTTTAAAAAATAGATATAAAAGCAAAACAATAGTGGGACAAAAGCCAAAATGTTTTCTCTTCTGAATATTCTAAATCGCATTATACAAGATTTATTTCTTCATTTGCTCCACCTGCAATTCCTCCCAGGGTGTTATATCTTCCTTTTCTCTTTTAAAAATAAAGTCATTGCTGCAAAATACAGGTATTTGCCGGCATGAATGGTTTCAAATGTCCTGTTCAGCTGTAAAGTGGGCGGTGGGGACACCGCACACGGCGAGTAGCCCCGGTTGGCGGGACGCCAACCGGGATGATTTGAAAGGCAGCTCTTTTGTTTGTTAAACTTTTGTTGCGATAAATTGTTTTACAATCTATGCCATTTACCTTTGCGTAAGTAAGTGAAAATATACCACCATGTTAAAATTTTTATTCATTTCGGCAGTTAGTTTCATGGGATTAAGCTCCTGTGCACAAAAAGACAATTCAAAAAATAAAAAAAACAGTAAGATGAATGCTTCGACTTCGCTCAGCAAAAATGATGGTTCGACTCCGCTCACCACAGAAACAGCAACATTCGGTACTGGTTGTTTCTGGTGTACCGAAGCCATTTTTCAGCAACTGGAAGGCGTTGAAAAAGTAACCAGTGGTTACAGTGGCGGTTCGGTGGTTAATCCAACCTATGAGCAGGTTTGCAGCAAAACGACCGGCCATGCAGAATGTTTGAATATTATCTACGATCCAAAAAAGATCAGCTTTGATGAATTGCTTGAAGTTTTTTGGCAAACACATGACCCCACAACTTTAAACCGCCAGGGAGCCGATGTGGGTACACAATACCGCAGCGTGGTTTTTTATCATAATGAAGAGCAAAGGGCAAAGACGGCCAAATACAAATCCGAACTGGATAAAAGCGGTGCTTTTGATAACCCGATCGTAACAACTCTTGAAGAATTTAAAGTGTTTTACCCCGCAGAGGAAGAACATCAGAATTATTACAATAACAATACAGGCCAGGGCTACTGCCAGTTTGTAATAAGGCCCAAGGTCGAAAAATTTGAAAAAGTGTTTAAGAATAAGTTGAAAAAGCATTAAGCGAAGTTTTGACTAAGAGGAAGGAGGAAAAGAGATATGAATTTTTCTTTTCCTCCTTTTCTCTACTGAGCTTGTCGAAGTATTAACTCTTAATCAACTTATTTCTGTTTAAAATCAAAGGACCCTACCGGTTTTTTCTTTTCTTTTTCGGGCATGGGTTTTCCCTGGTGGCAGGTATAGCAGGTTACAGCCTGTACCTGTTGTGCAGTTACCGTTTCATTGAACTGAAAATATTTTTTATTGATATCCATGGTCATGCGTATCATATTGCGGGCGATCTCTTTTTCAGATCTATCATCTTTATCGAACATGAGGGTATCGGCCTTCTTATCCCGCACATGACAAAATTTACAATCTACACCAAGCATTGCATTATAGCCATCCATTAACTTATCCAGCGAATCTGTGCTGATATTTTTAGGAAGCACCTGCAGGTTCTTGAAGTTTTCATTTACAGGTTGTTTAACTGCAGCAATGCCGATAAAGATGAACACAGATAAAATGCCTATCACTTTAAGTTGCGTATAATTTTTCATGATCAGGTTTTAGCCTCCGGGCCGGCAAATACCGTCCCAGTTGGGTTTATAATTTTTTTACTCTTCTTATTTCCAACAAATTTAAACTGTTTGGATAAAAGTTTTTAATATTTAAATGAACAAGGTGTATGGCCATATCGTACCAAAGCGGTACTACAGGAGCATCATTAATAATGATGCGGTCCATTTGCTGATACAGTGTATAGCGTAGTGAATCATTTTTTTCTGATAAAGCCTTTTCGTACAACAGGTCAAATGCAGCATTTTTATACCGTGTATAATTTGGCGGCGCTGGGTTCTTACTGTAAAATACGCTTAAATAATTTTCTGCATCGGGGTAATCAGCGATCCAACTGCCCCGGAAGAACGGGGCCTGCGATTTGGAAGTCTGTTCCATCAATAAACTTTTCTGAATCACTTCAACCTGCACTTTTATACCAACCTGCAACAATTCATTGGCAATATAAGTACCCAGGTCGCCATAAATTGGAATGGTCAAAAGTTTTATTTCCGGCAAATTCTTCCCGTCCGGGTAACCTGCTTCGGCCAGTAATTGTTTTGCTTTGGCTACATTATAATGATAACCGGGTACCCCAACTGAATCAAAAGAAGGTAATCCTGCAGGCACAAAGCCGCTTTCAGCAGCAGTGCCAATACTGTTTCGTAAATACAGCATCATTTTTTTTCGGTTGAAGCCGTAATTAATAGCCTGCCTTATTTTTTGTAACCGTAAAGGAGAATTTTTAACCAGTTCATTCTCGGCATCTACCAAAATGCCCAGGTATTCAATATTCAGGTAAGGATGCTTATGCAATTCAATCTTATCCTGCCATGTTTTTTTTAGGGTACCGGTCTTGGTCAATACCTCATCTTTAAAAGAAGGATCAATATCATCAATAAAATCAAGCCGGTTTTGCTGGAACTCTAAAAATTCAGTTGCTTTACTGTCGTAGAAAGAAACCTTTATTCCATCGAGGTATGGCAATCGTTTGCCCTCAGCATCTTTTTCAAAATAATTTTCATTCTTTTTTAAAATGAGGGCCTGCCCTTCTTCCCAGGCAACAAAACTAAACGGGCCGCTGCCCACAGGGTGCCTGCGAAAATCAGTTTTATATTTCTCCACGGCTTCTTTTGGAATGATGGAACAGTACTGCATGCTTAAAATGCCGAGGATGGATTGAAAAGGCCTGGCCAGTTTTAATTGAAAGGTTGTGTCATCAATTGCTTTAAATCCATTTATGGAATCTACACGGTTATTGAATATCCATGCACCTGGACTGGCGGTATTTTTATCAATGATCCTGTTAAAACTGTATTCAACATCGTGTGCATTCACCAGTCTTCCTTTGCTGTTGGTAAAACATGCATCATCTGTAAAAAACACATCATTTCTTAAGTAAAAAGTAAAGGTTAGGTTATCGTCTGAAATATCCCAATGCTTTGCCAGTGATGGCTGCATCTGCATATTGCTGTCGATCTCAATCAGTGTATTGTACAACTGGTGCGTTGCCCACATCACTTGTTTGTTTTTTGCAAAGGCCGGATCAAGGGAAGCAAGGCCGCTGCTTTCGTTGTAGTGGAAGATCTTTTTGTCGGGATGCTGATGAGAAGTACAAGCCATTAGCAATAAGCTATTAGCCATTAGCCAGCAGATCCCTGCTAACAGCTTGCGGCTAACAGCTAACGGCTTGTCTTCATATTTATTTTTTGAACGGTTCATTTGTTATTGTAAAGAAAACTAAATTAGCACTTATATACTATATACAAATACACATGAAACAAGTTATTAAAGCTTTTATAATTATTAATTTTTCATTCTTAGTTATTAATTACAGTAAAGCACAGGCATTGCCACAATCAAAAGGGTTTACACATGCCGATACCTTGCGTGGTACTTATGGACCATCAAGAGATTGGTGGGATGTATTGAAATATGATCTGCATGTGAAGTTTAATATTAAGGACAGTTCGATCAGTGGGTATAATGTTATTCAATTTAAGGTTTTGAAAAAAGGAAATGTGATACAGATTGATTTGCAGGAGCCGATGATCTTAGATAGTATTAGTATTTTGTACTTGGATAAATTTAATGGCCAAGCAGGTATTCGATTCCTTGCACCAATGAAGATTGACTATAGAAAAGACGGCAATGCATATTTTGTTGAAATTTCGCCTCTGGCACTCAAGCTTTCAGACCCCCAAGAATTAACTGTTTACTACCACGGTAAACCCCGAGCAGCCGTGCGTCCACCATGGGATGGTGGCCTGATCTGGAAAAAAGACAAGAACAACAACCCTTATGTAAGTGTTGCCTGCCAGGGCCTTGGCGCCAGTGTTTGGTATCCCTGCAAAGATCACCAGAGCGATGAGCCTGATAGCGCCGAGATGCATATTACCATTCCTGATTCATTGGTATGTGTGGGTAACGGGCGCTTTCGTGGCAAGATCAATAATGCTGATGGAACAGCAACATATGATTGGGCCGTTGTAAATCCCATCAACAGTTACAACCTGGTTCCTTATATCGGTAAGTATGTTCATTTTGGTGAAGTTTACCAAGGCGAAAAAGGAAAACTGGATATGGATTACTGGGTATTGGATTATAACCTGGAAAAAGCCAAAGAACAATTTAAAGATGCTACCCGCATGATGAAAGCCTTTGAACATTGGTTTGGGCCCTACCCTTTTTATGAAGATGGGTATAAGTTGGTTGAAGCACCACACCTGGGTATGGAACATCAAAGTGCAACGGCTTATGGGAATGGATATAAAAATGGTTATCGTGGTACAGACCTGAGTGGCAGTGGCTGGGGATTAAAATGGGATTTTATAATTGTACATGAAAGTGGTCACGAATGGTTTGCCAATAACATCACCAGTAAGGATATTGCTGATATGTGGATACATGAAAGCTTTACAAACTACAGTGAGACCTTGTTTACTGATTATTGGTACGGTAGTGAAGCCGGTAATGCCTATGTACAGGGCACACGTAAGAATATTTCGAATGATATGCCCATTATTGCGGCGTACTATGTAAATAAGTCGGGCAGTGGCGATATGTATTATAAGGGCGGAAATATGCTGCACAACATCCGCCAATTGGTAAATAATGATGAAAAATTCAGGCAAATATTAAGGGGGCTGAACAAAACATTCTATCACCAGACTGTTACCAGCAAACAGGTAGAGGATTATATCAGTAAACAAAGTAAAATTGATCTAAGTAAAATATTTGATCAGTATTTACGAACAACCCAGATCCCTGTTCTGGAATATAAAATTGAAGGCTATAAACTTTCTTACCGTTATACCAGTTGTGTGAGGGGCTTTAATATGCCTTTAAAAATAAAATTCAAAACAGCCCAATGGATCAAGCCAACAGCGCAATGGAAAACCCTCGATCTATATCCTGAGGGCGACAATAGTTTTTCGGTAGACCCAAATTTCTACATCAAAATAAAAAAGGTAGAGTAATAATTTTAGTACGAAGCATTTTGAAGTATAAAAATTGTCAGGGTGAGTTTGTCGAACCCGGTATAAATTAATCGAACCGCCTTCGACAAGTTCAGGCTTGACACCCTAATTATGTAGCGCTAGCACTTTATTTTTTATATCGATAAATTAGATAAACAGATTTCTTCCCGATAGCTATCGGGATCAAAATGACGAAACGAAATGACTGAAAACAAAAAAGGTAGCCTAATTTAGCAGCAAATAAAGCTATGTCGCAAATTCGTAAGCAGAGTATCATTTCTTCCATGGTGGTGTACATTGGCTTTGCTATCGGTTTCTTTAATACCTATTTATTTACAAGAGAAGGCGGTTTTACACAGGCCGAGTACGGGCTTACGGGTATTTTTATGGCCATTGCCAATATCATGTATTCGGTTGCCAACCTGGGCATGGCAGCATACATTTCCAAGTTTTATCCTTATTACAATGATAATCTTCCCAAAAAGAAAAATGATATGCTTACCTGGGCATTGTTCTTTTCTTTACTTGGATTTTTACTGGTGATCATAGCAGGCATCCTGTTTAAAGACCTGGTGATACGGAAATACGGCACCAATGCTCCCGACCTTGTAAAATACTATTATTATGTGTTTCCATTTGGTTTAGGCCTTACCCTTTTTACCATTTTAGAAGCTTATGGCTGGCAATTAAAAAAATCTGTCTTCACCAATTTTTTAAGGGAGATACAGTTCAGGCTTTTAACCACCATTCTTATCATTTTAAGTTTTACGGGTTTAATCGCATCTTTCGACATCTTCATCAAGATATATTCTTTTACTTTCCTGGCAGTGGCTCTCATTCTTTTAGGTTATTTGATTTTTACCAAACGCATTTCCTTTGTTTTTTCGGTAAGCATAGTGTCAAAAAAATTCTTTAAAAAAATAATAACACTCATTTCTTTTGTCTATGGCGGCACTTTGGTATACACTGTTTCCCAGGTTTTTGATACCATTATCATTGCCGCCGTATTACCCAACGGGCTTGCATTGGCGGGTGTTTACACACTGGCGCAAAACATTGCCAGCCTCATACAGGCACCGCAACGGGGTATTATTTCTTCTTCGATCGGTGCTTTATCAAAAGCATGGAAAGATAAAGACATAAAAAAAATTAACAGGATCTACCACAGTTCTTCCATCAATCAATTGATCTTTTCTGTTGGTATGTTCTCACTTATCTGGCTCAATTTTTCTGATGCCATTCCTGCTTTTAAAATGCAACCGGGCTATACAGAAGCCATGTGGGTTTTCTTTTATATCGGGTTGATGCGTATTGTAGATATGGGTACGGGCGTGAACAGCCAGATCATTGGTACGTCTACTTACTGGCGATTTGATTTTATTACGGGCATCATTCTCCTGGCCATTACATTGCCAATGAATTATATACTGACCAAATATTATTATGGGGTTATGGGGCCGGCCATTGCTAACCTGGTAACTTTTACCATTTACAATACCATCCGTTATTTATTTTTATTTAAGAAATTTAACCTGCAACCATTTACGATCAAAACATTGTATACGATCATACTCGGTATCGGTTCATTTTATTGCTGCTATTTCCTTTTCAGGAATATACATGGCTTTCCGGGAATGGTAACCAGGAGTGTGCTCTTCCTCGGTATATTTATAAGTGGATCTTTCTTTTTTAACCTGTCACCCGACCTTATACCCGTTTGGCATGGATTTCAAAAAAGACTGGGCATAAAAAAAGGAAACCGATGATCTCCTTTATATTTTCATAATGAATTTATAGATCTGTCGCAGGCGCAGGCACAGCAATTCGTCCGCCGCCAACAAACTTATTATTCCAGTAAGTTTCTGACAGGTTGCTGATGGTTACGCCAATGCTGGTACTGGCGTGTGTAAAATATCCATTGCCTAAATACAAGCCAACATGGCTTACTCCTCTCCTGCCTGTCCTGAAAAATACCAGGTCGCCCTGCTGCAATTCGTTCTGCTCAAGTTTTATACAATCATCATACTGGTCACGTGATGTCCTGGGAAGTACCAGGCCATATACATGGTGCACCAATGTGCCCGTATAAGCACTGCAATCCATCCCGCTCCCGGTTGCACCACCGTACTTATATCGTGTGCCCCACCATTTATCAATTTCGTTAAATAATATGGTATTGTTTACCTGCTCAACTTCTATGTCCAGCAACTGTGCATATTTAAATTGTAATGGGGTGACATTTTCAATAGTAACTGTTTCTTCATTGGCTGCAGAACGTGAAATTCCTGCAACCGTTTTTGGGGTAACGGGATAGTCAGCAACAGTTGTTCCTGCTTTGATCTCTATCCCCTCAATAAATTTTGCTGATTTTTTTTGTGTACCGGATGTGTTCACCTGCTCCATATTTACAGATGATTGCGCTTTTGCCGATAAAGTTGTTCCTGAAATAATGCCGATGGCTACAGAAACAAAAAATAAGTTTTGCATACGTAAACTTTGGGTTTAAAACGTAAGTACAACTTAGTCTTGTGTTTTTTAGTCCTCTTAAATTTCTTTGATCTTGCTGTTTATCTTTTCTTTCCTGTGATCCCTGTCCTACAAACTGGTTACTAATATTTTTTCTTCTAATTGACTACCTTATGCAGTTAAACTGTGCAAAGATAACCTTGATATGCCGTAAATGCAAGCCATTAACAGCTTATTAAAAAATAACGATCCATCTACAGCCTAAACTACTGTGGAAAAACGGATTAGACACGCAGCTTATTGTTAACGATATTTGTTAAAATTATTTAAACGGATTCTGGATACTGGATGTGAGAACGTGGAATCCAGGATCCAGTAGCATGAATTAAGGAGCAACAATATGAAGTTTTCTCATTTACACGTACACACACAATTCTCACTACTGGATGGAGCAGCATCTATCAAGAACCTTTATAAAAAGGCAATTGCCGACGGTATGCCGGCCCTGACCATCAGCGATCATGGCAATATGTTCGGTGCATTTGAATTTGTAAAAGAGGCTTATAATCATAAGAATGACGACGGCACATTAAAAGTTAAACCCATTGTTGGCTGTGAATTTTATATCACTACAGACAGGACCAGGAAAACATTCAGCAAAGAAGAAAAAGATCCACGCCATCACCAGATTTTACTGGCAAAAAATGCTCAAGGCTATAAGAACCTGGTAAAGCTTACTTCACTGGGTTATATTGAAGGGCTGTATTCAAAATACCCACGCATTGATAAAGAACTCATTCATAAATACCATGAAGGCCTTATTGCTACCACCTGTTGCCTGGGGGCATTGGTACCGCAAACCATTTTAAAAAAGGGCGAAGCCGAAGGTGAGAATGAATTTAAATGGTGGCTGAACATTTTCCAGGAAGATTATTATGTAGAATTACAGCGGCACGGAATACCTGAGCAGGAAAAAGTAAATGAAGTGCTCCTGAAGTTTGCCAAAAAGTACAATGTAAAAGTTATTGCCAGCAATGATTCACATTATGTGGATCAGAAAGATTTTAATGCACACGATATCCTGCTTTGCATCAACACTGGCGAGAAACAGAGTACCCCTGCCCTGCGTGAATTTACTGATGATGACGTATTTGCAAAAAATAAACGCTTTGCATTTCCGAACGACCAGTTCTATTTGAAGACCGGTGCAGAGATGAGCAAAGTTTTTGAAGACCTGCCCCAGGCCATTGATAATACGAATGAAATAGTTGACAAGGTTGAATTGCTGGATCTCAAAAGAGAAATACTCCTACCCCATTTTGTTGTGCCTTCCAACTTTAAAACACAGGATGAATACCTGGAGAGTTTAACCTGGGCCGGTGCCAAAGAAAGATATAAGATCCTCAGTCCTGAGGCAGAAGAGCGAATAAAATTCGAATTGGGGATTATTCACAAAATGGGCTTTGCCGGATACTTTTTAATTGTGAGTGATTTTATAAGGGCCGGCCGCGACATGGGTGTGTTCATCGGCCCCGGCCGCGGATCTGCAGCAGGCAGTGCGGTGGCTTATTGTATCGGTATTACAAATATCGACCCCATAAAATATAATTTATTATTTGAAAGATTCTTAAATCCTGAGCGTAAGACCATGCCGGATATAGACACGGATTTTGATGATGAAGGAAGACAGAAAGTATTGGATTACGTGGTTCAGAAATATGGCAAGAACCAGGTTGCACAGATCATCACTTATGGTACCATGGCTGCCAAATCAAGTATTGCTGATGTGGCCCGGGTAATGGATCTGCCACTGGCAGAAAGCAGGGCCATTTCTAAATTGGTTCCTGAAAGGCCGGGCATTAATTTGAAAAGATTATTGCATGCCCCATTCACTATTAAAGAAGCTAAGAACGGAGAAATATCACTGGAAGAAAAGGAACAGTTACAATCAGAAGATATAGAAAATGCAAAAAAATTAAGAGAGATCTATAATGGAGATGACCTGCAAAGTAAAATTTTGCACGAAGCAGAAATACTGGAAGGCTCGGTTCGTAATACCGGGATCCATGCATCCGCTATTATCATTGCGCCTAAGGACCTCACAGAGTTATTACCTGTTGCAACTTCTAAAGAATCTGAGCTTTGGCTTACACAAATTGAAGGAAACTCCATAGAAGAAGCCGGGGTAATTAAGATGGACTTCCTGGGTTTAAAAACCCTGAGTATTTTAAAAACTGCATTGCTGCTTATCAAACAAAACCATGGGGTAGTGATTGATATTGATGGTATTCCCCTGGATGATGAAAAAACCTACAAACTTTACCAGCAGGGCGATACCAATGGTACTTTCCAGTTTGAAAGTCCGGGTATGCAAAAATATTTACGTGAACTTAAACCCGATAAATTTGACGACCTGATCGCCATGAACGCCCTGTATCGCCCCGGTCCCATGGCTTATATACCTGAATACATTGACCGTAAGCATGGCAAGAAGCAGGTATCTTACGACCTGGCTGATATGGAAGAATTTTTGAAGGAAACTTACGGTATCACGGTTTACCAGGAACAGGTGATGTTACTTTCTCAAAAGCTTGGAGGCTTTAGTAAAGGCGATGCCGATGTGTTGCGCAAGGCCATGGGAAAGAAACAAAAATCTGTACTGGATAAAATGAAACTGCAGTTTGTTGATGGTGCAATTGCAAAAGGCCACGCAAAAGAATCGTTGGAAAAAATATGGACCGATTGGGAAGCCTTTGCACAATACGCATTCAATAAATCACATTCTACCTGTTATGCATTTGTGGCTTATCAAACGGCATATTTAAAAGCACATTATCCCAGTGAGTATATGGCGGCTGTATTGAACCATGCCGGCAGCATTGACAAGATCACTTTCTTTATGGAAGAATGTAAACGTATGGGCTTAAAAGTACTGGGGCCCGATATCAATGAATCACAGAATGGATTTGCTGTAAATCCAAAGGGCGAGATACGTTTTGGTTTCAGCGGATTAAAAGGTGTTGGAGAAAATGCCATTCAGAATATTATTGAAGAAAGAACAAAGCATGGGGCCTACTCCTCGATCTATGACCTGGCAAAACGTGTGAATCACCGCAATGCCAATAAAAAATCCCTGGAGAGTTTGGTTTACTCCGGGGCCTTCGATTGCTTTAAGGATATTACCAGGGCACAATATTTTTTCCAGGCGCCCGGCGATATGCAGGGACTTGAAAAGATATTAAAGTTCGGCAGTATCTTCCAGGCACAAAATGCCAGTGCTTCCAATACCCTGTTCGGCGACCTGCAAATGCCCGATATCGTTCCGCCGAAATTAGCCGTATGTGAACCCTGGCCCCTGGCTGTACAACTGGATTACGAAAAAGAGGTTACCGGAATGTTCATGAGCGGCCACCCGTTGGATAATTATAAATTCGAAATGAAACATTATAATATTACGCCGCTGGCGGATTATCTTGAATTTAAAGCCGCTGTAAATACACACCCCAACCCGGCAAAGAGTTTCCGTGTGGCGGGGCTTGTTGTTGATGCCCAACATCGTTTAACAAAAAAGGGAAAGAATTTTGCTGTATTAAGTATAGAAGATTACAGTGGTAAAGCTGAATTCATGCTTTGGAGCGAAGACTATGTGAAATATACCAATTACCTGGACAAAGGTTTGATCGTAATGATCGAAGGTGCTTTCAGGCAACGGTACGACGGGCAGTCGTATGACTTTAGTTTAAACAAATTACACCTGCTGGATACGGTAAAATCAACTTTAACCAAACAGGTGATCATTGATGTGGAGCCGCAGTTCATCAGCGAAGAAATGGTTGAATTCATTGATGCGAATGTGAAAGCAAACCCCGGTAAAACATCCATCAAATTCAATGTGATCGACAGTCGCAATAAATTTAAAGTTGGTATGTACAGCCTCGAAAAAAGCCTGACCATGAACGATGACCTGGCTTTTTACTTAAATGAGAATAAAGATATTGAAGTGAGTGTGGTGACGGCATAGCTCGTTAATCGGTTAATTGGTTAATCCGTTAATCCGGGGAGCAGTTCATGAATTCTTGAATTCTTCTACTAATTAACCAATTAACGGATTTACGGATTAACTTTTTTTCTCCCCTTCCCGTCACAATGGCTATCTATATGCCAATTCTTTTTCATCACATGCTGTGGATATGTCATAACAGCATATTAGCAAATTTGGAACTAACTTTGCTCTCTTATTCGTAATAAATCTATAAATCTAAAAAATACATATTATGGCACTAGAATTCACAGATGCGAACTTTAAAGCAGACGTATTGGACTCTGATAAACTATCGGTTATTGACTTTTGGGCAGAATGGTGTGGCCCATGCCGTGCAATAGGCCCGGTAATTGAGGAACTGGCTAAAGACTACGATGGTAAGGTAAATGTAGGCAAGGTAAATGTTGATAATAATCCGCAGATATCCATGAACTACGGTATTACCAGTATCCCGGCTATTCTTTTTGTAAAAGGCGGCCAGGTAGTTGATAAATTGGTTGGTGCACAGCCTAAAGCAAATTTTGTAAAGAAGATAGAGCAGCATAAATAATGATCGCTGATTAATACTAATTAAATTGATTTCGCAGATAAGAAAATCCCCCAAAGTTTCGGGGGATTTTTAATGCAACAATAGTTGAGTTGAATTAATTAATGTTGCACGTTCTTTATGGCGTTGGGATCATGTTTGTGTTTGAATAAAAAGAAGAATAGAACGGCTACGACCATTACGTAAATTGAAAATGCCAGCCAGATGCCATGCCAATCCCTGTTCCCATCCGCCGAAGTATAATACTGCTGGATAAGCCATCCGCTTATTAAAGCACCCAATACAGCGCCAATTCCATTTGTAACCATCATAAAAAGCCCCTGTGCGCTTGAGCGTATACTTGCATCGGTTGTTGTTTCAATAAATAACGAGCCCGAAATATTGAAAAAATCAAATGCCATACCATATACAATACAGGAAAGAACGATCATCCATAAACCACCCGCAGGATCACCATAGGCAAAAAGCCCGAAACGTAAAACCCAGGCAAGCATCGATATCAGCATTACATTCTTAATACCAAAACGTTTTAAAAAGAAAGGGATAGCAAGGATAAATAGGGTTTCGGAGATCTGGGATATAGACATGATAAGTGTTGATCTTTTTACAACGATCGAATCTAAATATTCAGGATTCTTTGCAAACTCCGATAAAAAAACATCTCCATACATATTCGTTAACTGTAACGCCGCTCCTAAAAACATAGAAAAAAGAAAGAATAAGGCCATTTTAGTGCTTCCAAATAAAGCAAATGCTTTCAGTCCCATTTTTTCCACGAAGCCTGCATTTTCAGCAATAAGTTTTGGTGGAGGGCATTTGGGAAGTGTAAAAGA
Source organism: Ferruginibacter sp. (assembly GCA_039919015.1). GTDB lineage: Bacteria > Bacteroidota > Bacteroidia > Chitinophagales > Chitinophagaceae > Ferruginibacter. Next base: position 46,298 of record JBDSGK010000076.1, on the reverse strand, counting down.
GTAAATACCCAAAGCTATTGCTGAAACAGCAGAAATGTAAAACATATTCCCCGAGGCTTTATTGCCGGTAAGGTTAGTGAACCACATGGCCACAATAAAACCGATCGTGCCCCAAACCCTGATCGGCGGGAATACTTTAATAACATCGTAATTGCTATTTTTTAGAATAGTATATGAAATTGAGTTTGATAATGAGATCGTGGGCATGTAACAAAGCATGGCACCAAATATTACCCACCAGAAAGTAGCAGGGTCCTGTACGGAAGGAATGTAGGCTAAGAACAAAGCCCCGATAATGTGGAGCATGCCATATAATTTCTCGGCACTTATCCACCTGTCAGCAATAATGCCAACAAGGGCAGGCATTATTAAGGATGCAAATCCAAGGGTAGAAAAAATAGCTCCGAATTCTGCCCCACTCCATTGCTTTGTGCCAAACCAATAATTACCCACAGTAATTAACCAGGCACCCCAAACAAAAAACTGCAAAAAGCTCATCACGGTAAGACGGAACTTAAGATTCATATAGCTTGATTTTATTTTAGACTTGGAAGATATACATTAATTCTAAATTAATTGTGAATTGCCCTGCCCTGAATTGCTCTGCCCTTAAGGGCGGAGTTATTCAACAAAAAATTAGCGTTCCCACATCTTTTATCATCGTAAATTTGTAAAAATTTTGTGATGACAGATCCGATAGATATTTTAATTGATAGCGTGCCTGATCAAGGCCTCAGCTCCATTGCCCGTAAAGTTAAGAACAGCGAACGTATCACCGACGAAGAATGTTTACTGCTTTTTGAAAAAGGAAGCCTGGCTTATGTTGGCGCCCTGGCCAATTTTATCCGGGAAAGGTTACATGGCGATAAAACCTATTTCAATCGGAATTTTCATATTGAGCCAACCAATGTTTGTGTATTCAGCTGCGAGTTTTGTTCCTACTCCCGCCTGTATGCACACAAAGAAGAAGGCTGGGAACTGAGTATTGACCAGATGCTGGACATTGTAAAGACCTATAATGGCAAACCCATCACCGAAGTTCATATTGTTGGAGGTGTTCATCCTAAAATGAATATGGCTTATTTTATAGAGCTGATGCAAAAGATAAAAGCACACCGGCCGGAACTGCATGTGAAAGCTTTTACTGCTGTAGAACTTGATTATATGTTCCGTAAAGCCAAACTTTCTGTGGAAGAAGGAATGAAACAATTACATGCAGCAGGCCTGGATAGTTTACCCGGCGGCGGGGCTGAAATATTTCATCCGGAAATAAGAAAACAGATCTGTGAGGATAAAGTAGATGCAGCTGGATGGCTGGCTATTCATGAAGCTGCACACCATTTAGGCATGCACAGCAATGCCACCATGCTCTATGGCCATATTGAAAAATACGAACACCGGATCGATCACATGAGGAGATTAAGGGAGTTGCAGGATAAGACGAAGGGATTTAATACTTTCATCCCTTTAAAATTCCGTAACCGCGATAATGCCATGAGCCATGTGCCCGAATCCGTTATTACTGAGGATATGCGGCTGTATGCCATTGCCCGAATCTACCTGGATAATTTTTCGCACCTGAAAGCTTACTGGCCCATGCTTGGCCGCCAGAATGCACAGTTGAGTTTATCTTTTGGAGTTAACGATATTGACGGTACCATTGACGACTCCACCAAAATTTACAGTATGGCCGGCAGCGAAGAACAAACACCTGCCATGAGTACGCAGGAACTGGTTACCTTAATTAAACAGGTAAACCGTAAGCCTGTTGAAAGGGATACTTTGTATAATATCGTAAAAGATTATAGTGAAGTGGATTTTAAAGCGACGGGTTTTGATGTAACCCTTAACTAAAAGATCCTGCCATTAATTTTTTGACAATAGCTCACCTGTATTATAAATAACTGCGGTTGCCATTAATTTTTTTGACTTTGGCGATACTTTTACTTTACTGTTATAGTAGTCGAGGGCCTTGGGATTATCTTTCAACAGTTCCTTCATGGTTTTAGCTGAATAGGCAATGATCTCACCGTCATTACCTGTTTGTAGAAAGTATTCGTCAACTGAGTTACTGCCATTATAAAATTTCCTGCAATACACATTTAACTTACCCTGTACCAACCTCACTGCAAAGCCGGGCAGGGTTTCAACTGCTACATAACCGGTTTTGACTGTCTTTAGTGAGTTTGAAGAGACCGCATAATGCTGGTCATTCTTGTAGGCTTTTATATCTTTTGCATGAATAATGATCCTGTTGTCAGCTAAAAGATGTGGAGTAACCAAAACACCGGTTACCAGTTTTAAAGAGGAATAATTTTGTACGGTGCCATCATTTAACTGAATATAACAAACGGCTGGTTCAACTTTTGCGTTCACAGGCACCATTCTGCATACTTCAAAAGAATTTTTACCGGTTCCGCATGAGCTTAAAAAGATCATGGTAATGCAAAGCAAAGCGATAGTGGGTATAGCTTTTTTCATTGGATTGGGTTTTAAGGTTTTCCCTTAAACGTCAATCATTACAAGTTATTATATAAATAGCATTATTTATTCCTGCCATATGAATGATCTATGGGAGGGTCATGGGTATAAGTTACCTTAAAACGAAGTCCCTGGTTAATACCACCGGGTTCTTCACTTTATGCCTGTGCTGTTGAAATGGCTTAAGTCAACAGCGTTTCTTAGCGTACTTTGTGAAACACTTAGCGGTTTTTGTGGTAAAAATTGAAACCGCAAAGAACCGCAAAGCCGCATCTTTGAAAATCAAGAGTACAAAATAGCACTACACATTAACTTTTAATAAAAAGAACAACAACCAATATTAGCGCTACAAACAAAAGTGTGAGGCAGCTGACTGCCAGGTAAGCAATGGTTCTCATACTATCGGATTTGAGGTATACAGAATATTGAATTTTAGGTACAAAAAGTTAACAAAAAACATACCAACCACCTGGGTGTGTTGATAAATAGTAAATGTCTTTTTTACGTGGTAATTTTACGAGGGGAGATATTAGGTAAGCCTTCAAATTAATAACTCAAAAAATTAAATTAAATTGTACAAAAAATATACAAACATGAAAATAAGTTCAATTTTAGTGACAATCGTAATGATATGCCTGATTACAATTATCTCCTGTAAAACTGTGGGCCGGATAGCTGCCAAATACTGGTTAAAGCGGGAGATCAAAGAGTTTGTATCAAATTGTGAAGACAAGGCTGGGATGCTGATCGGCAGTGAAAAAGCCCATCAATATTGCGATTGTTCAGTGGATCTTGTTGCAGAACAATACCATAACTACCAGGATGCAAAAAGAATATCAGTGAGGGAAATAATTGATTTTATAAATAAGTGTAAATAGCCGGGTGGAAAGCTACAAGGGGGAAGCAACAAGGGACAAGCATGCAAACTCAAAGCTGTTTTTAAAATAGGAAAGAACTACTCACAATAAATTTTTCCCCTTGAGGCTTGAAGCTCTAATTGGCAACTACCACATCAATGAGTTGGCTCCTGTCTGCACTTTCCCAGCGAAAGCGGACAAAATAAGACTTATTGGCGAGGCTTTTTAAGCGATAGGGAATTTTCAGGGTATAATCTACTGTTTCAGTTTCCATGGCCCCCTGTACCTTTTTTAAAAGGATATCTGATATTTTTACTTCATTCAGGTCACTGTCGTAAACCCAGAATTTTTCCTTACCATTAAAAATACCGGCTATACTTGAACCTTCAACTTTTGAAACCACCAGGCTGGTATAGGCCATTTTAGGGGCAACTTTGATCGTTGTATCCAGGGTTACCTGCAGGCCCTTGGCTTTTAAACCCATGATCATACCGAGTTTGTTTCCATCAGCTGATTTAATGGGTTTTGCTGTTTTTGATACCTGTACCGCTTCCCCGGGCTTTGCAAAAGTTACCGGGATCTCAAGCCTCATCTGCCCTTTTCCTTTCATATCATATAACCTTACTTTTATAAGTCCGCTTATATTGCCTTTCATCAGGTCGGTACCAATACCAAATTTTATATTGAATCCATTTAACTCATTTGCATAAAATCCATTTGAATAATGCTTTATTAAAACATTGGGATTATTAAACAACATTTGTCCTGTTGGTGATAAAACAATCACTTCTGCAGCTGCAAACATGGTCTTATAATTGTCTGCTTTAAATCCTGTGGGTTGCTCAAGGCTGATCTCTATCTCTTTATTTAGGGGTATCCTGTTACTCATCAGCAGGTTACCATCTACCTTTATATCCATTGATTTTGCGGAGATCCCTTCATTATAAAACTTCATCCCCGTTAAAGGCATAATGCCGTTTTTTTGGGCATGAAGCACAGGGATCAAAAAAATGTTGCAAAGAACTGCAACCATGAGCCGGTAAAAAAAAGAGGGAATGAGTTTCATATTGATATTTAATAATCCTAAAAAAATGATCAGGAGCAATAAGTGTGCTAACTCTCTAAGATAAGCAAACTTTGAACGAAAGGCCTGATCATTTTATTATCCTAGCACCTGTTTTATATTTTCTTTGTGATTAAAATCCTTCAGTCAATGCAAACACCGCTCTCAACACATCCATTGCCCACCTATTAACAAGTATCAAAAACTGAATTTTGCAAAAGATAATTAAATTCAGTTATATTAGTCTTTGCATTTTATCAAACATTAATCCTGCAGTAAAATAATTTATGCTTTTGAGATCCATAGTAATTATTTTTTTGTGTTTGCCTGTAAGTTTAGCAGGACAAAAACAAAAAGCCGACAGCCTGCTTAATTTATTGAGCATGGAAAGGACAGATACGGGGAAAGTTAAGCTGATGTGGCAGGCGGCAGGTGTGATCAATGTGTATGATCCTGAATCTGCTTTATCGTATGCCCAAAAAGCCCTTGCCTTAGCTACAGATCTGAAATATACCGAAGGGCAATCCAAATCACTTGGCGCATTGGCCAATACCTTCAGTAAGATGGGCAATCATTCAAAAGCACTTGAACTTAACCTGCGCAAACTTAAACTGGAGGAAAAAGGGAATAATCCTCTTAACCTGGCTTATGCTTTAATGAATATCGGCATTGTATACAGGTACCAGGAAGAATACAGCGAAGCGTTAAAATATTATTACAGGTCAGATTCAGTGATCAGGCAAAACAACCTAGAGGATGCAAAATATTATATAAACATGATGCTGGGTGATGTTTATGACCGGATCAACAATAATGATTCGGCATTCAGTTATTTTAACAGGTCACTGATCATTTCAAATAATTTAAAAAATGACGATTTTATCGGTAATTCAATGACAGGCCTGGGGCATACCTATTTTAAACAGGGCAATGCACCTTTTTCGCTTTTGTATTACCATAGTGCCATTAAATATTTACAGGCCGCCAATGATGATGATGTTCTTTGCGAAGCACTGCTTGGCCTGGCCACATTATACCAGCAACTGTTGCATAAAAATGATTCTGCTGTTTATTATGCTTCACTTTCATTACAAATAGCAGAAAAAGATGGATTTATTACAAAACAGCTGGATGCTGTAAATTTTTTGAGCAACCACTATAAAACAATGCAAAATTTCGACAGTGCTTATGTTTATTTGAATAAGATGCAGCAGCTCAATGATTCAATAAACAGTAAAGAAAAGATCAGGGAACTACAGATGATGTCCAGCAATGAGAACTTTCGCCAGTTGGAGATCGAAGAAAATAAAAAAATAGCCCGCAAAGAAAGAAAGCAACAGTTGCAATTATTATTTATTGGCTTTTTTATCCCCGGTTTTTTTCTCCTTACACTTTTACTCAGCCGTATCAGGATACACAGCAGGGTCATAAAAATTCTTGGTATACTGTCGCTGTTGATCTTATTTGAATACCTAACCCTGCTACTGCATCCTACCGTGGCTGCATTTACAAATCATACCCCTGTGTATGAAATGTTCATATTTGTGGCAATTGCCGCTATATTGATTCCCGGCCACCACCGCATTGAGAACTGGCTTATAGAAAAATTGATCCATCGGAAAGGATCAATTAAACTTAAAAAAATAAAATTTACGGTAAAGGCACCTAAAGACGACCAAACCGAAATTAATTAGGATTGGGTGTTGGCCTTGTCCTGGCAGTATCCTTTTTAGTGGTATCAATAACATCAGGTTTTGTTACCTCCATCGAACCTGGGCTTACAATAACCGTATCATTTGTGCCTGTTTTCTTTTCTTCTGTACTGTTACATCCGGTACATGCTAATGATGCAAATAAAATACCTGCGATCATAAACTGAAGCGTAGTTTTGGTTGTTTTGTTCATTTTTATTAGGTTTTAGACCATAATTCTACAATTTATATTTCACACTTTCAAATTTAGTTACTGTATAACTGGTTGAACAAGAACTTAAAGGTTCCCAATGACTGTGCCCTGAATGTGATCTCAGGCCCAAATGCAAATAATTTTCCTTTACCAACATTAGCTTCAAAAGCCGTAACTCCATTTTTCAAATAGGTTTCGCCCCAGCTCCAGCCGCTGCGTAAGATCTTATCATTGCCAAACCAGGCCAATGGTTTTATTATGCCTTTTGAAACAGCATCCGGGTTCATTTTAAAGACCGGGCTATTGTCAAAATAAACGTCGGTTTGCTTGGTGGATCCTGCAGTAGCCATTTGTTCATTATCCACCGTCATTTGTAAAATACTCCCCGGGGTATAATATTTATCACGGCCTAAAGCCTTTTCTTCCCCATTAACAATTTCAACCATGGCATTTGAAACCGGCAACTTTAAATGATAAGCCAGTTGGGTACTGCTGCCGATCGTTACAATATTTCCACCCTGCTCTAAAAATATTTTAAGTTGCGGAATTGATCTTTCAGCAGTAATTCTGCCAGTCATTTTTTTAAATTCATCCGGCAGGCTGTCGGTATTGCCTGCTCCCCTGCCTGCATTTGGATTGGCATTTAGTGCCGGGATGGCGCCGCCAACAAAAACAATGACATCGTATTTTAATTTAAGTTTCCCGGTATCAATATCCTTTGGATAAATAACATCAAAAGCATAATTATACTTTTCCAGGATAAGTCGTACCCAGCCCGAGGGCATGGAGCCGCCATAAGTATCCCATAAAGCTATCCTTGCTTTTTTTATTATAGATATGGCAGCTGGTTTTTGATCAACCGATATATATTGACCATTATTTTCAGCCACAGTTTTATCAATGACCGATCTTGCTTTTGAGTTGGATGGAATATAGAATGACCCATTACTGTAAGCCGACCCGGCAGGAACATTATTTATTCTGTACACTTCAGCCCCACCATTCAATAAATTGTTTACAGCTTTGTAAGATTGATTGACTCTTGCATCTAAAACATAACCAGTCGATGAATTTTTCACAGCAGGTATCCAGGGAAGTTTTATTAACTGCCCAAGCGGTTTTTTTTCAAAAGGCCCTTCAAAACCTTCCATGATGCGATCGAACTGAACACCCGCCTGGTAAGCTAAGGTCCAGCCTGCAGCATCATACGGGGCAACAGGTGGCCCGCCCGGATATTGAAAATCGTTAGGATGATCCTGTGGTTCAAACATATCCAGCACATGCGGCCTGAATGCCTGGTTGGTTTTTACGATGTATGAATTGGCAGGATACTTTTTTCCTGTCACCGTAAAATCAGTAGTTGCTTTATGAACAACAACGCCGGTCTTTATCAGTGCATTTAAAAATTCAACCGCTGTAGCAAGATCCGGTTGATCAGCAGGAATGATATAAGCACGTGGATCTTTAAAAGTAATATTCTTCATCACACTGTCGTAGAACTTAACAGGTACATTGGTTGCTCCGCCCCTATTGCTTTCAGCAGCCGGCCTTCTTTTTAAAGAATCCTGGTAAAGTTTATTGATCGCTTCAATTTTAGATGGAGAAAGTGACCAGGTATCTTTATTGCCTTTATCAATTGAATGTCGCCCCATTTGGTAAATATTCATCAACAATTCATCCCGGTACCTGGATGCGTAATTCAATACCGCATAGTTCAATGAAACAGAATAATCAATGGATTGGCGGAAAAGCCATTTTTGCGGAACTATCGGGTTGGGCGTAGCCGCATTGGGAATTAATCTTGATGTAACCAACGGTATAGTTGATGGAGTAGGGCTACCCACGATCTCTGTCAATAAACCAATCATGTTATGAAAATAAGTTGTGGTACGCAAACCGCCATTATACCAGGTAGAAAATTCGGAACCGGCCTTACTGGTATAACCCGGCTTTCCTTCTGCATTTAAACGGTTTTGCATGGCCGCTCCAACTGCATCAAGACCGGTAACAATTAAGGGATCGAAAACATAGTTGAACGGGTCCCGGTACGGTGCGCCTGCAACAATGGAACCCGCAGGCCCCGCCTGGTGATGGTTGTACATGATCTGCGGGAGCCACTCAATAAATAACTGTCGTGCTATATTCTGTGATTCTTTGAGATTGAGCATATAAAAATCGCGGTTGTTATCATGCCCTGCATATTTTTCATACAGCCTGGGTAAATTGGATGTGCTTCTTTTTTCAGGTTTTGATTCGCTCATGTACCAGTTACTCACCAGTTCCTGCCCATCGGGATTTGCGTGTGTCATTAAGATGATCACATCATCCAGGATCCGTAAAGTTTCATCATCACTTCGGCTGAGTAATTGGTACGCTGTTTCAATCAGCTGGTGAATGCCTACAGTTTCTGTAGCATGCAGTCCGCCATCGATCCACACAACCACTTTTCCTTCTTTAGCCAGTTGTTTGGCTTCTTCCAAAGCAATTTCTGCATTGCCCATTTTTTGTGAGATCTTTTGGTACTGCTCCAGTTTTTTTTGATTCTCCGCAGAAGTTACGATCAGCATGAACTGGTCTCTTCCTTCTTCCGTTTTTCCAATAACTGTATATTTTGCCTTATCAGAGGATTCTCCTAATTTTTTAAAATACGCTTCCGTTTGTGTAAAAGTGGCTAACTGGTAATTATCGCCGATAGTAAAACCAAAATGTTCTTTAGGTGTTGGAATTTTTTGGCTGAACACATGACTTACAACAAAACAAAAAAACAATAAGAAGCAAGATAGCTTTCGGTAAAACATAGTTTTTGATTTTTTAAGTGTCTAAAATAAACTTTTATCGCATCTGATGTTTAATTATTACAATGAAATATGCTTTATTATCATGTTGTTTATTTCTACTGATAATCACCAGTAAACTCACTAAAGTTTACATAATTATCATATTTGAGTATAAAAATCTTTGTTTTTTAAAAAATATCGGTATTATTACTACGTTCTAATTAAATATCCTTTTCGAAAAATGCCTAATTCCTTAAAAATTAACCCTGTCTGGTTTAATAGAAAAAGAATTCTTCTATTCACACTTTTCTTTTCATTGATCATACTGAGCACTGTTGTGTATTGGTTTGCCATGCAGAACAAATGGCTTATGGCCGACTATCATAAACAAAATGAAATGTCGGCCGAGCAGGATAAATTTGAAGACCTGATCCTGAATATTCAAACTGCCGAATCGGGTATAAGAGGATTTGCCGGTTCTGGAAATCCGAGGTTCATGATCAATTTCCGTTCACAGGTAGATGCTATCCGTTCCGATTACAGGCAACTTATAAAATTCCAGGATCTCGGGCGCTCTTCCATTGATCCAATTCTTTTTTCAAAACTTGACAGGCTGATAAAGGATAAGATCGAATTCATGCAACAGTTAAAAAAACTTTGCGAAAACAATGATTGCGTTTCTGCCATGTCATTGATTGCAACAGAAAAGGGGTTGCTTCTCACAGACTCCATTTTGGCCATTCATCATTCGGCAAATGCTTCTATGCTTCATTCATTAGGCCGATCAAAAAATACATTTAACCTGGAAAACAACAAATATTATAAGATCGCCTATTGGGGAATTATTGCTTCGATATTGTTCACAGGCTTTGTGGTCTATTTATTATTAAAAGGGATAAAAAAAGTGGAAAGTGTAACCAATGAATTGACGTTGCAAAAAGAACATCTTGGTATAACACTTAAAAGTATAGGTGAAGGATTGATCACCACCGGCAATGACGGAAGGATCATCTATATGAACCCGGCTGCTGAAAATTTAACCGGCTGGAGTAACACCGAAGTAAAAGGGAAACCATTACAATCGGTTTATAATGTAAGTAACGAAGAAACGGGATTCCCATTTGAGAATATTGTAAACCAGATCCTCGAGAAAGGTAAAACTGTTGAGTTGGAAAATAATACCATTTTGCGATCTAAAAATGAAGAGAACAGGGTGATCAGTAATAATGGATCGCCGTTGATGGACCTGGATGGGAATGTATTGGGTGCCGTGTTGGTATTTAACGACATTACTGAGCGTAAAAGAAATGAAGAAAAAATAAAAAAAGCCATTGAACGCTACGAAATACTTTCGAAAGCTACAAGTGATACCATCTGGGATTGGGATATTATACATGATTCAATACTTTACAATGAAAGTATTACTCAAATGTTCGGATACACAAAAGCGGAAATAGAAAATGGAGCAAACTGGTGGAGAAGCAATCTTCACCCGGATGATTATGAAAATATTAATTTGGTTTTAGACCAGGAATTTAAGAAAGGATCAGAGACCATTCAATTTGAATACCGGTACAGGTGTGCTGATCAATCCTATAAAAATATTTTAGACCGGGCTTTTGTTGTTTATAATTCAAATGGGCTTCCGCTACGTATGATAGGTGCCATGCAGGACATTACAAAAGAAAAAGAACATGAGCGACATATAGCCATAGCAATAACAGATGCCCAGGAAAAAGAGAGAAGGGAACTTGGAATGGAACTGCACGACAATGTTAACCAATTACTTGGCGCTACCCTGCTTTACATTGGCGTAGCAATAAAATCGGGTAATGTTGGGAAGGAAGAAGTAGATGTGCTGAAGAGTTGCGTTGCGTACATCAATACAGCCATTAATGATCTCCGGAATCTTTCGCACAGGTTAACCCCTTATACAAAAGAAGAAGCTTCGCTGAAAGAAATTATTGAGCTTTTAATTGAACCCATGCGAAAAACAAGCCAGTTCGAGATCAGCCTGCATGTTGATACATTTGAGAATAGTATCGTAAACAGCGAGATACAGACCAATTTATACAGGATCGTACAGGAGCAACTGACAAATATCTTAAAGCATGCTGAAGCCAGTAAGATCAGGATCAATGTGCGGCTTACAAAAAAATTAATAAAATTAAATATTGCTGATAATGGAAAGGGATTTGATACCGGTTCCTTAAAGGATGGCATAGGATTGGAAAATATGAAAAGGCGTGCAGAAATGTTCTCCGGTAAATGTAAACTCAAATCATCACCGGGCAATGGTTGCGAACTGCTGGTGGAAATACCCCTCAAAATCAGCCCGGAAAAGATTTTCGTAAAGATCCCCGTAGCCGTTTTATCATAGTAAGCATTTTAAACTATGATATCAATCTGATATAAAGTAAATTTACAGTTATAATTTTAAAAAATTAGCTGCAATGAGTGAACATGATATCCTGCAATTAACAATTTATATATTTTCCGGTTTTTTAATAGGGCTTTTCCTGCACAAAATAGTAATGCCCGTGATCGCGAGGTTAGCATCTAAAACCGCTATCAGGTCCGATGACCTTATCATTGCAACCATACGCAAATGGGTGATACCCTGGTTCCTGGCTTTGGGCCTGTTTGTAGGATTAAAGCAACTCGAACTGGAAAGTCGTTTTTATTTCTGGATAGAGAATGGGCTGATGATATTTTATATCCTGTCAGCAACATTGATCCTTGCACGTGTTGTCTCGGGCATGATAAAAATTAAAGCCGCGGGTTCTGATGCTGTTATTCCATCATCATCCATCATCAGCAATATTGTCATCATCATTATTTATTGCATAGGCCTGTTGATCATTTTACAATCGCAGGGTATTTCCATTACACCGGTGCTTACTGCTTTGGGAGTTGGTGGATTGGCTGTGGCATTGGCTTTGCAGCCTACGCTTTCAAATTTATTTGCAGGGTTGCAGATCATTTCTTCGGGTAATTTTAACCGCGGTAATTTTATAAAACTGGCTTCAGGCGAAGATGGTTATATCGAAGACATCACCTGGCGAAGTACTACCATAAGGGCCATGTCTGATCATTTGATCATTGTGCCCAACTCCAAAATGGCCGATATGATCGTCACCAATTACAATTTGCCGGTACAAGAAATCTCTTTTGTGGTTGAGTTGGGTGTTAGTTATGACAGTAATATTGACCACGTTGAACGGGTTACCAAAGAAGTGATCAAGGAAACACTGCTGGAAGCTGAAACCGGTGTAAAAGATTTTGAACCGGTCATCCGTTTTTTTGCTTTTGGAGAAAGCAGCTTAAGAATAAAAGCAGTGTTGAGGGTAAATAGTTATGATGCCCAGTTTGCAGTAAAGAGCGAGTTCATTAAAAAATTACTGGCAAGATATAACCGCGAAGGAATAACTATTCCATTCCCAACCCGTACGGTTTTAAATAAAGCTGATGATTAATTGCGGGATCAATTTAACTATGATTAGTTCCCTTCCTTTTTTATTTCAGGTAATACTTTGATGTAAGAAACTTTAAAACGGTTATCAACCAGTTGTCCCTGAACATCTGCTTTACGTATGGCATTGCACATACCATCGTGTGCATGGGCGTCTCCAAAACTATCAATACTGGCGCCATCAACATAATAGGCTTTACCATCAAAACGTATGGCCATATCGCATGTTTTACCAGGCAGGCCAAGTTTACATTTACCACATGACACTTCTACGGTTTGAATGGGGAGGGTTGGATCAGGCGTCCCTGTTTTTGAAACGGTTGTTTGGGCCACTGCAGCAAAACCAAAAAGATTCATGACTAGGAAGGTGATTAATGATCTCATAAAATACTTTTAAATTGTATGCAAATCTACATATAAAAATTGATGTGAAAATTTAGGGTGTAGATTAAAAACAGGAATCCCTCAACAACTTCATATAGGCACTCCCCTTTTCCCTGGCAAAATTGATGTTGCGGTCAGGAATGCCTTCGGGATCATTAAAATGCTCCAATGCCTTATCAATACTCGATTCACGCAGCAGGTGCAACATCGGATAAACAGAACGGTTGGTATAATTAGCCGCATCAGACAGTGGCGAATTGGCAAACCTGTATTGTGGATGAAAACTGGCCAGTTGATATATGCCGTTATACCCTTTTTGTTTCAGGAATTTTTCAGCCACCGAAACAAGGTCGAGATAATCATCAAAACTTTTGAAAGTATCCGGAAAGATCAGGAAAGAAGTTTCAATGCCACTATCATTATCAAGGCGGGCCACTTCTTCTAAAAATGATTCAAGACAAATATCAATTGCAGTGGCGGTCTCGACCTTATAGAAAACGGTATTCTGTTTTATGACCTGTGCGGCAAAAGGGCAAAAATTACAGCCAATGACCACATCAGTGATCCATTTTTTTGTTTGTTCAATTATTTGTGGGGCTGTAACCATCTTGTACTTCTTTGCAAAGTGGAAGTTAATTGTATTTACAATTTGTAAAAGTTTATTTTTTGCAAAGGCCAGGTGTACATTTTCTGATCGGGTAATTAATTCTTAAGCGGCCCTTCCCAAAGTACCTGCTCTATCATCCATACATCGTTCTGTTTAGCCAGCAGTAAATAATCTACGCCCCACCAGGCTGTTACTTTGGCTGCAGCTATGGTATTCATAATATCCAGCACTTCCACTTTTTTGGGTGATCCGGGTTTGGCAAATTTCTTTTTTTCAGAAACTCTTTTGGCATAGTCAACTGCCGCTCTCCAGGTCATACTGCCATCAGGGGCATATTTTCCTGTTTTCTTGTCCTGCCAGTAACCAAATTTGTACAAGCTGGGTTTGAGGCTCCTGATCAGTTTGGTTGTATCTCCTTCATAAAAACCTTCAAGGTAATCAAGGCAGGCTCTTTCGATCATGGCTTTGTTATCCTGGGCGCAAGCCAGATCTGCAATGATGCAACATGTTAAAACAATTATGATCTTTTTCATCGTTATTAATTTGTTTTGGAATATTAAGCTACAATTTGTTTATGCCAATCTGCAACCGTTCATATAAATACGCCCAGGTTTAATTCGCCAACAGTTAATAATATCATAAACGTACCCATATCAGGATATAAACCTGCATTATTACAATACGATTAACAAACATTTGAATCTCTTAACAGTCAATAGCATCGTATTTGTAACAAATAAACAAACGATAAAACATGAAAAATTTAAAACTTACTTTCATTTTGATCTTAGCAATCATCAGCTTTGTGCCGGTTGCTGAAACAAAAGCCCAGGATGTATCAGTATCTGTTAACTTTTCCACTTTCCAGGAGGAATTAAGTCCTTACGGCAGGTGGATGAATAATCCAACCTATGGGCAGGTATGGATATATGATGAGCCGGATTTTAAACCTTATTACACTGATGGCCATTGGGAATATACCAATTATGGTTGGTCATGGGAATCAGATTATGACTGGGGTTGGGCCCCGTTCCATTACGGCCGTTGGGAATACGATCCTTATTACGGCTGGATGTGGATACCCGGCTACGAATGGGCATCTGCCTGGGTTAGCTGGAGCAGCTATGATGATTATTATGGCTGGGCACCGTTAGGATATGGCCTTAACATAAATATTTCATTTGGGTCAATACCTTATGACCGTTGGAACTTCATTCCACGCCGTAACATTTGCGACCGTGATTTTTACCGCTATTCAGTATCACCACAGAGAAATTATAATTTCAGGAATGCGGTAGTGATCAATAATTATTACAATGGTAGCGGAAGGGTTGGCAGGTATCACAGGGGCCCCGAAAGAAGGGAAGTTGAACGCTATACAAGCAACAGGGTCCAGGAAAGAAGGATGGATTATAATGATAGTTACCGTAACAGGCACAACAACAGAACCTGGAATCCGGGTGGTAACAACCATAACGGCAGAAGAAATAATGATGTTGCATCTCAAAATAATACAAAGACTTATGAAAACAGGAGACCGAATAGCATAGGTCGTCCGGGTAGGTCTGATGCGGCAAACAATAATAATACCGGCAATGATAATAACCGTCGCTGGAGAGGTGGAAATCCTGAAGCAGATAATAATACAACCACAGGCCCAACAAGGGATGCAAACAGGACCCCTCAAACAAGTGATAACGGTAGCTGGGGAAGAAGGCAAAATGATAACAGGGGAAATAGGAACAATGATCAGCAGCAGGATCAGCAGCGTCAACAACGCCAACAGCAGCAGGAGCAAAAGCGTCAGCAACAGGATCAACAGCAAAACCAGGAGCGCCAGCAACAAATGGAGCAGCAACGTCAACAACAAATGGACCAACAACGTCAACAGCAGAACCAACAGCGTCAGCAACAAATGGAGCAGCAACGTCAACAGCAGAACCAGCAGCGTCAGCAACAAATGGATCAGCAACGTCAACAACAGAACCAGCAGCGTCAGCAACAAATGGAGCAGCAACGTCAACAGCAGAACCAGCAGCGTCAGCAACAAATGGATCAGCAACGTCAACAGCAGAACCAGCAGCGTCAACAGCAAATGGAGCAACAGCGTCCACAACAGCATCAGCAGCGTGAGCAACCGCAGCGCCAACCACAATACGGAGGGCAACAAAGAAATATGGAGCGCAGGGTTGAAGCTGATAACAGCAGAGATCAACGTTCAGATGGTAATAGTGAAAGGCAAAACTCAAATAATGGCAGAAGGAGAAATGCCAATTAATTTATAATAAATTATTTTAATTAAAGCGCCTTTACGGTTTATACTGTGAAGGCGCCTTTTTTTATAAAACTAAAGCAGGTTGACCATAAAATTGATTTTCTTTGCAGGAATATGGCATTATATATTACTTCGTTGAACTCGGGCAGTAATGGCAACTGTTATTATATAGGCAATAACAACGATGCTGTTTTAATTGATGTGGGCCTATCCTGCCGGGAAACAGAAAAGCGGATGACTAAGCTTGGCCTGAACATGAAGACGGTAAAAGCCATTTTTGTTTCCCACGAACATGGCGATCATATCAAGGGTGTTTCAACTGTAGCCAATAAATATAATTTGCCGGTCTATATTACAGCCAGGACTTCTGCAAACGGCCCCATATTGATCAAACATTTGTCAAGAACATTTATTGCCAATGAACCGGTTGCTGTTGGCTCTTTAAACATCACTGCTTTTACAAAATGCCATGATGCAGCAGATCCTCACAGCTTCATCATCAGTTACCAGGGTATAACAGTGGGCGTGTTAACAGATATCGGCAACGTATGCAAAGAAGTGATCCATTATTTTAAACAATGTCATGCCGCTTTTTTAGAATCCAACTATGACGAAGTCATGTTGGAGAAAGGAAGGTATCCTTTTCATTTAAAGAACCGGATACGCGGCGGACAAGGGCATTTATCAAATAAAGAAGCCCTCAACCTGTTTCTTACACACCGCTCCCCTGCTTTATCACATCTTTTACTGTCTCATTTATCCAAAGAAAATAATTCACCGGAAATGGTTGAAGAATTATTCGCACAACATGCAAACGGCATTCATATTGCGGTTGCATCCCGGTACCGGTCTACAGATATTTATACCATTAACGCACCAGGAATGCATGATCATATCCCTGCAAAGCCTGTCAAGCCCATGCAGCTAGCGTTATTTGAATAAGTATATTTGCATTGAAAAAAACAGCTCATGGAGTTTATTGATTACTATAAGATCTTAGGGGTCGTTAAAAATGCTACCGAAGAAGATATTAAAAAAGCATACCGGAAATTAGCCCGGAAACTACATCCAGACCTGAACCCCAATGATAAAGAAGCCCACCAGAAATTTCAACAGGTCAATGAAGCAAATGAAGTTTTAAGTGACCCGGAAAAAAGAAAGAAATACGATACTTACGGAAAGGACTGGCAGCATGCAGACCAGTTTGAACAACAGAAAAGATCAGGTGGCCGGTCGCAAAATACCAGTGGACAGCAATTTTATGAACAAACTGATGCAGGTGATTTTTCCAGTTTTTTTGATTCGATGTTTGGTGGTTCGGGCCGCAGCAGCCAGGCAAAATTCCGGGGGCAGGATTATAACACTGAATTAAAACTGAATTTAACTGATGCAGTGCATACACGGCAACAAACCCTTATTGTTAATGGTAAAAATATCCGCATTACTATCCCTGCCGGTATTGAGAACGGCCAGGTAATTAAATTAAAAGGTTATGGGGCACCCGGTGTTAATGGCGGGCCCGCCGGCGATCTGTACATTAGTTTTTCAATAACACCGCATCCAAAGTTCAAACGATCAGGGAATGATCTTTATTCCGCCACTAAAATAGACCTGTATACCGCAGTTCTTGGTGGAGATACAACAATTGAAACACTGAATGGAAAAGTAAAACTGGCAGTTAAACCGGAAACGCAACCCGGTACTAAAATAAGGCTTAAAGGCAAGGGATTTCCTGTTTATAAAAAAGAAGGGGAACATGGTGATCTCTACATTACCTATGAAGTAGAATTGCCCACAGATCTCAGTGATGAGCAGAAGAAACTATTTACTGAATTGAGTAAACTTAAATAATGAGCTTATGCAAACAGAAGAAATGATCATCGTGCATGAATTTTGTATTCACCATAATATACAACTCAGTTTTGTGCGTGCATTGAAAGATTCAGGGCTGATAGAATTAACGATCGTAGAAGAAAAATTATGCATGCCCCAAACCCAGCTCCCTAACCTCGAGAAGCTGGTAAGGCTTTATGAATTGGATATAAACCTGGAAGGAATTGAAACCATCACTTATTTATTAAGCAGGATGAATGACATGCAACAGGAGATCCAGCGGCTTAACAACAGGCTCAGCATCTATGAAAATGATTGATGAAATATTTAAAGTAATACAATAGTGGTAAACAGCCTGCTCCAGCTTTTCAGGGAATATCATGATCTTGCCATTCTGATCAGCATTTGTGTAAGTATTGTAATTGCCATACTTGGTTTGGTGCCCAGCGTATTTATAACCGCTGCAAATATTTTATTTTTTGGCTTTTGGAACGGCACGCTTATTTCCTTCCTGGGTGAAGCCCTGGGTGCAGGCGTTGCATTTTATCTCTACCGGAAAGGATTTAAGAAAAACGCTGAAAAGCGGCTTGATCAATATCCCAAATTAAAAAGACTGATCAATGCAACCGGTAAAGAATCATTCTGGCTCATCTTTTCATTGCGGCTAATCCCCTTCGTTCCATCCGGACTTATAACATTTGCTGCGGCTGTAGGAAAAGTATCGGCTGCTGTTTTTATTATAGCCAGTTCACTGGGTAAACTGCCTGCCCTGTTAATAGAAGCATACGCAGTTTATGAAGTTGCAGCATTTGGCTGGCAGGGTAAATTAATTTTGGCAATTGTGGCACTGGGGTTGTTGTATTGGATAATTAAAAAAAGAAATGGCTAAAATTCATTTTGGTTTCCTTTTTAATATTCATGCAATATATTATCCTAAATTTAGGTGTGATAAGAAATACTTTAGTAATAACCGCCATGTTGATTTATAGTTGTAGTAGGCCTGGTAAACCTGTTGCAGACAATATACCAATTACCGATTCCATTTCTACCAAACTTAATGATATTTCCCTGATTGGTTTTGAATTTGAGAATTCTCTAATAATTCCAAATCATAAAGTCACAATTGAAATAACTAAAAGATATAACGGTTTTTATTTACACAGAGTTTCTGAACCTATGGAGGGTTATCCAGTATGGGAAAATACCAAAAGCGATACAACTTTTAAAATTGATTCGGCCTTATACACCAAATTAACAATGTTGGTTACAAGAATTTCCCCCAGAGATATCGAATCTTCTTTAGTTTCTGGAGACGATGGTACAGATTGTAAAATTAGTTACGGCAATTCCCAAAACTAAGAGCTGTTTTATTTATGTTTAAAAGATCATTCAACAAATTTTCTCCCCTTTGCCATCACTAAAAATACAATCCCGGTTATAAATCCCATAATAATAAAGCCCACGATCCACAAGGCTTTTTCACCGTCTTTTACTGTTTTATTCCTTGCCACATGTATAATGCCCAGTATGCGGTAGGCCAGGCTGGAGAAACCCAAAATAATTGCTGAAATAATAACCGCGGGACTGAATATTGTATTTAAGATCAGGAACGGGTTAGGATCTTCTCCTTTAAGCTCATCCATGTTTGCTACCAGTCCAAAAATACCCTGGATATAAAATACCATAAAAATGATCAGGGCGATCGTTGAAATAATAAATACGGTAAGAAAGGTATTATACTTATTCATTTTTTATTTCAAATCTACAAATTTGTTTTAAGAATAAGCCTATACCTGGCATGATCCTTATCAGTATACCCAATGCCGGGTATTTATCAGTACATAATTTGCCTTACATTTATTGACCAGATCAGTTCTGCAACTTTCATCATAAAATATAATTGTATGAAATTTAAATATCTCTTCCTGCTCGTATTCTCCTCCAATTTATTTTTAGCCGCAAATGCCCAAAAAAGTAAAGCCGATTCTTTGGAACTGGCCAAAACCTTGCATAACTTATTACGCATTTGCCGCAGCATAGATTTTGGCGATCCTAAAGTGGTGGAGCTTGGTTATTTTTATAAAGCCGCCCCATACATAGTTTACCAGGGCGATGATAAGGCCCGCTCATGGAAAGTATTTGCAGATTATACCAAGGCAGATGAAAAGAAAGGCGTTGATGAAGTTTGTGAACGCCTCAACCAAACAGCAAACCAGGACAGCGCAGGATACAGGATCATTGAATATTTTACTGAAAAAGAATCAGAAGGTACCTGGCATGTACTGCTGGTAAGGTATAAAAGAAAAGCTGTTGAAAAAACAACAGCTTATGCTTTCCTCAAGATCGGTAATAAGTTCGGGTTGGGCGATATTGATTAAAATACTTCTGCTTTACTTGATCAAACTAAGATCCACAGGCAATCCTGTCCATTGCTCAAGTAGTTTTTTTACTTCGGCTTTCATTTCTGCATCCATATACTTTATTCTTGCTTTGCCATGATCTTTACCCGGCAGTATAAAAGACTTTGAATTTACATTTGCGCTGGGCACTACCCTTTCAGCGCTCCACGTATCATAGCCTCCGTAGATGTAAATAATATTGTTGCCTTTTTCTCTCAGCCATTTATCCGCTTTTTCATTCAGGCTGTTATCATAAACAATATTCCCCGCATCTTTGGGCATAAATACCGCTGATGGATTTGAAGTAAAATATTTGATGTATTTTTTAAAGGGTTCAATATTATAACCGTAATAACCCATCTGTGTACCGGCCTGGTAATAATGCGAAGCATAGGTTTTCATACCGGCATCTGCAAAAAAATCAAGCCCCGAAACGTTCAACAGGTAACTCAATGATGAATCTAGAGATTGTTTTACCGGTATCTGATCACAACTGCTGCCCCATTGCCAGAATGAAAATGAAAGTTCAAGCACCGCCAGTTCATACGCTTTTCCCAATGAATTATCCAGGTAATTAAAGGTCAGGTTTGCGCCTTTTGCATACCACCGCAGTTTTTCCAGTGCCTTGTCTTCCTGCTGTAACAGGTATTCCTGCAGGTTAAATATTTTTTTCCGGCATTCCGGTGTTCCTATCGAATCGAGGAAACGGTAGATCCGTCTATCTTCCAGGCTGAAATTAAAAGGAGCCACATAGGGAACCGCTACATCCACATCATCAGGATAAAAATACTTGTAAAAGATTGTTGTCTGCCCACCCTTACTGATCCCGGTACTCACCCATTTATTTTTATACAGTTTTTTAAATAACTGGTTGATATGGTGCAGGTCGGCGGTAACCTGTTCAAGCGTCAGGTATTTCCACTGCATGGTATCCGGAACTGATTCAGCAAAGAACCGGTGCTCCACATTCAGGTAATTTGCATTCAACGAAAGTTGTATCTCATCCTTCCCAAAATTAAGGGCATAACCCTGCGTATTCATTACTACTGGCCGGTCAAAACCAATATGGATAAACTCCACACGCTGGTAAAAAAATCCCTTACTGATATCATTATGATCAAGTTGCTGCTTAACCCGCAACATATACCTCAATTTAGGATCACCGGGTTCTGATAATTTTTTAAAAGCAATATCGGGCAGATCATATAAAGCCCGCTCCAGTTTTTTTTCCTCAGCAGTTTGTGCCCACAATGAAATTGATAAAAATAAAATGGCAGTTGGGAACAGTATTCTTTTCATGATATGATTATTTGATCAGTATTGGTAAAATAATATCAACAAAGATAGTATCTCAGTTTAAAACTTCTCTGTCATTTGGATCCCAATATTATCGGGATCCAAATGACAAGCGTGTGTGGGTTAATTTTAAACCTGCTTCTTAATGACAAGATAAGAAATCATTGATGTAAAAAACAGCCGCGTTCATTTTCAGCAAAAGCAGATCCAACCACACATATCTGAAAATAACCGTTGTCACATTTTGATATTTCATGCATAGTAATCAATCTTTTACTTTGCTGAATGAACAAGACCTGCTTAGTTTCCTGCCTATTATGCCTGGGTTTTCTAGCTGCCCATGCAAATGCCGTTGATACGGTTATTCAGAAAAAAAGGTATGATACAAAACGCCTGGTTGGTGCAACGATCACATTGGACGGTGTACCATCGGAAGAAGCCTGGAACGCAGTTGAATGGGGAGGAGATTTTATTCAAAATCAACCCAACGAAGGCTTGCCTCCTTCAGAAGCTACCCATTTTAAGATCATGTACGATGATAAATTTTTATACATAGCTTATAATTGCCTCGATAGTAAAGCCCATTCAATTGAAAAAAGACTGGGGCGTCGTGATGCATTTCCCGGAGACTTTGTTGAAATTAATATTGACAGCTATCATGACCTGCGCACGGGATTCTCCTTCACTACTTCTGTATCAGGTGTAAGGGGAGATGAGTTTATCAGTAATAATGGTAATAATTGGGATGCCAGCTGGAACCCGATCTGGTTTTCAAAAACTGCTGTTAATAAAAACGGGTGGACTGCCGAAATAAAAATTCCTTTAAGTCAACTTCGTTATGGTAATGAAAAAGATAAAGTTTGGGGCATACAGGTAAACCGCAGGCTGTTCCGCAAAGAAGAAAGATCTAACTGGCAATATGTTCCGCAAAGATCTGGGGTATGGGTCAGCGCTTTTGGCGAACTGCATGGTTTAAAAGATATCCCTTTCCATCGCCAGGTAGAAATAGCCCCTTATGTTACTGCACAGGCCTCAACTTATAAAAAAGAACCGGGTAATCCTTTTGCCGATGGCACTGATACTAAATTGACCGGGGGTGTAGATGGCAAAGTTGCGGTTACCAATGACCTGATCCTTGACTTTACCATCAATCCCGATTTTGGCCAGGTAGAAGCTGATCCTTCCCAGGTACGTATTGATGGGTTTCAGAATTTTTTTGGTGAACAGCGGCCATTCTTTATAGAAAGCCGGAATATTTTTGAATACCAGCTTACCGGTGCGCAAACCGGTGGTGACTTTAATTCCGACCTGCTTTTTTATTCACGCCGCATAGGTAGTTCGCCACATGGATATCCAAATTCTGCCGGTGGCGAGTATGTAAAATTTCCGCAAAGCACCAGCATATTAGGTGCAGCAAAATTCAGTGGTAAAACAAAAAAAGGCTGGAGTATCGGTATTTTGGAAAGTGTTACTGAACGTGAAAAAGCGATTATAGATAATAACGGAAAACAACGAAAAGAAGTAGTAGAACCCTTAACCAGTTATTTTACCGGTCGCTTACAAAAAGATATCAATGGGGGCAATACCATTTTCGGTGGAATTTTTACTGCGGTGAACCGGGAGCATGGCCTCGATAATATATTACACCGGAGTGCATACTCCGGCGGCTTTGATTTTTTACATTACTGGAAGAACCGATTCTGGTATGTACGTGGAAATGTGGTATTCAGTAATGTGAATGGCAACAAAGAAGTAATATTAAGAACACAAACAGCATTTGAGCATTTATTTCAACGTCCGGATGCCAGCGAATTTAGTTTAGATTCAAACCGAACCTCTTTAACCGGAACCGGCGGTACCATTCGTTTTGGAAAATCAGCGGGCAAAGCCGGTAAAATGGGACAGATTTTAAAATTTGAAACTGGGGTAACCTATCGCTCTCCACAACTGGAATTAAATGATATCGGGTTCATGCTTACCGCAAACGAGATCAATCATTTTACCTGGGTTGGTTTGCAATACCAAAGGCCATTTTCAATTTTCCGCAGGGCCGGTATTAATTATAACCATTGGTTAAGATGGGATTTTGGCGGCCAACTTTTGTATGTTCAGTTTAATGTGAATGCCAATGCAAATCTTAAAAATAACTGGCAAACCAATACCAACATTACCTGGAACCCTTATGATGTTTCCAATACTGCAATAAGAGGTGCAGGCTCAATTCGCCGGCCTGCGGGGCTTGGATGGGGTTATAATTTGAATAGTGATTCCAGGAAGAAAGTTTATGGTGGCCTGAACCTGTTTAAATTTTGGGGAGAAGAGAACACGATGAACTTCAGCAATGCCGGACTTTCATTAACTGTTGTTCCTATAAATTCTCTCACTATAAGCCTGGCTGCCAATTATGATCATGCATTTCGCAAGCAGGATCAGTTCGTGAGAAATATAATTTACAATAACAGCACCCGTACCGTTGTTGCTCAATTAAAACAAAAAACCATCAGGTTTACAGGCCGCCTCAGCTTTAACATCACCCCTGATCTAACGATTCAGTATTACGGACAACCCTATATTACAAGGCCAACCTACCAAAATTTTGCTTACGTGATAGACCCACTGGCTGATAAATACAACAACCGCTTTTTACGTTATTCAACAACCCAGATAACAGAGAACAACGGAACCTATTTAATAGACGAGAACAGGGATGGCCTTACCGATTATAGTTTTGGTAAACCTGACTTTAATTTTGTGCAGTTCAGATCCAATATGGTGATCAGGTGGGAATACAGGCCTGGCTCTGAATTGTTTTTAGTTTGGTCAGAAGGAAATACTTCTGACAATTATGGTGACCTGCAATCGCCTGTGTTCAACAGCCTTTTCAATAATGCTTTCAACGGTGGCAATGCCCGGAATAGTTTTTTAGTAAAATGGACGTACAGGTTTTTGAAATAGAGAAGGTATAATGTGAAAATAGAATACCCATTCAATTTAAAAATTGTCAACCTGAGGTTGTCGAAGGTGGGTAATTAAATAATTTCATTCTCTTGATCTAACGCGTCTTCGACAAGCTCAGACTGACAGTATATTTCAGTTGGGATTCTTTCGATTGACACTGTAGAACGATTTATTTTATTCGATACTTTCCACCAGGTATTCAATATTATTTATTGCAGCAGCCTCATTAACATGTAATCCCATTAGCTTTATGCCTAATGGTGATTGGGGTGATAAGGCTATTACACTGATGTTCTCAATGGAAGCTTTGCCCAATGCTGTACTCATGAACAAATAACCTCTATTTGTTTTGATCAGGCTGCCATTCACGATCATGGGCGCTGTTAAGGCCGGATCTATCTTTTCCAATGCCGCTTTCTGCGACATTACTTCCTGCAACTGTGCACGTTTATTTGCCTGTTCTATCTGCAACATGGCCAATGCAGTTTCATGCTTATCCCCTGCTGTACTTTTGGTTTCGTTACTGCCGCTTTCTTTCAGGTCGGCCAGTACCTGTTGCAGCATAGCTATTTTATCATGTATAACCTGCAGGTAGTGATCGTATATTTTTTGTTTCAGCTTCATGTTATAACGACAGTAAAAATTACCGATCCATTTTGCACCACATAGAAGCATCGCTTCTATGTGTACTATGTTCTAAGTGGTTCAAAAATAGTACAACCCGTGCTTTGTTCAATTCTGTTCTGTATCATTTACTTTTGTACCTATGAAAGTAGAAGAGCAATTAGCAATAAGAAGTGGTGATCAATGTGAGTTGTGCAGGTCGACCGGTGATTTGAAACTGTATGAGATTCCCCCACAACAAGGTTTATCAGCCGATACCAGTATCATGATCTGTGGGAAATGTCTTGCCCAGATCGAAAAGAAAGAAGAGCTGGACAGCAAACACTGGACTTGCTTAACAGAGAGCATGTGGAGTGAGGTTCCTGCTGTACAGGTAACTGCGTGGCGCATGCTGAACAGGCTTCGAAGTGAAAGCTGGGCCACAGAAAACCTCGATATGCTTTACCTGGCTGATGAGCACATGGCCTGGGCCAAAGCTACAGGTGATCATGAAAATGATTCCAGCGTAGACCTGCATAAGGACAGCAATGGACAGGTATTACAAAACGGCGATTCGGTTGTGCTGATCAAATCACTCGACGTAAAAGGCTCAAGCCTCAATGCAAAAATGGGAACCGTGGTAAAGAACATACGCATTGTTGAAGACAATACCGAACAGATAGAAGGGAAGATAGAAGGACAACAAATTGTAATTCTTACCAAATATGTAAGAAAGCAACAGGCTTAAATTATGGAGCCCTGTGAATTGGCACTTTAATGAACTACCTTGCCCGGTTCAACAATCACTATGAATGAACAATTTGACCTTTTGATCGACAGTTACCTCACCGATAAAGTAGGCATAGCCCCGGCTTTTTTAACAGAAAGATTATCAAACGGGCTTCAGCAAAATATTTTACAGTTACAGAAAGATAACCTGATGAAATCAGCGGGCATTGGGAATAATGAGCTGAAGGATGCAAATCAAAAAATGCGTGGAGATAAGATCTATTGGATGGATAAAAAACATGATAATGTTTTTGAACAGGAATTTTTACAACACGCCGAAAATTTTATTGACCATCTCAACAGGACCTGCTATGCCGGTATTAATGCCTATGAATTCCATTATGCAGTATATGAAGAAGGCAGTTATTATAAACGCCATAAGGACCAGTTTAAAAATAACAGTGACAGGAAATATTCCCTCATCTCCTATTTAAATAATAACTGGCTTGCCGAAGATGGCGGGCAATTGCAGATTTATCAAAATGATATTGTACAGCAAATAGCACCACATGCACAAACTGCAGTACTTTTTAAAAGTGACGAGACCGAGCATGAAGTAATAAAAGCCAACCGCAGCAGGATGAGTATTACCGGCTGGTTAAAAACTATATGACGGATTCATATACTTATCAATTAAAGCTTCTTTCAGGAAAATAAAAATAGCCAGCTTAAAAGTTGGCTATTTTATATGCATCCTTAAAAAATAAAAAATTCACTTTACACGTCCTGTTATCCTTTACGTTTAGGTAAAGGAGGCGGTGGTGGTAAAGGAGGCAATGGCGGTTTGGGTAAACTCTTGATCACCTCTTTAGGTGTTGGTGGCCGAACCGGTGCAGGTGGCGGAGGTGGAACCGGAACTACAACAGTTCCTTTTTCTACCT
The DNA here is from genome assembly GCA_039919015.1 of Ferruginibacter sp. Lineage (GTDB taxonomy): Bacteria > Bacteroidota > Bacteroidia > Chitinophagales > Chitinophagaceae > Ferruginibacter. Next base: position 19,718 of record JBDSGK010000076.1, on the reverse strand, counting down.
CAACTTTTTCTGTTGTGCCTGTGGTTGAATTTACTTTCACTTCATCTGTTCTTTTACTTTCATTGGAACATGATATTATACCCAGTACCATTGTCAATGAAAAAAAAGCAAGGATCTTTTTCATAAAATAATTTTAGTTTAATAATTAGTACCCTAAATACATAGGTACCGTTTCAATTATCATGCCTTTTTTCAATTGATAGCTGATTTTCAGCTGATAATACTTGTTCCAGACAATGCATCTGTACATTTTATTCCACAATTCCGGTAATTTATGCAATTGGTTTATCTTCTTTTGGCAATTGTTCGGTCAATTTCAATTCATCAATATCCATCTCCCTTTCTACCTGCCTTATTGCAGCATCACTAAAATCGCCGTCTTTGTGCAACCTGATCAATAATTCCCTTTTAAATTTACTGATCTCCAGTTTGGCATTGAGCAGGTTATCAGGCTGCGCGGGCCGCACTTCCCGGTTATAGTACCGGGCCTTTTTATGCAGATCTATTTCTTTGGTGAGTTTACGGATCAGCTGCTCATATTGATCCCTGAGTTGTTGTTGCAATTTATTGTCACCGGGTATTGGAAATTCTTTTTCAATATAATGAAGCGTACTGTTTGCCAGGTACAATTGCAGTTCTTTTTGTTCTTCATCGGTATTATCTTCAGGTTTTATTTTTAGCCAGCGGATGAGTAAGGGTAAAGAAAGCCCTTGTACAACCAGGGTAACAAAAATAACGACGAAGCCAAAAAATATAATAGAAGATCTTTTAGGAAAAAGAGTTCCATCCTGCAGGAAAAGAGGCAACGCCAGTGCAGTAGCCAATGATATCACACCCCTTGTGCCTGTCCATGCAACAACCAGCACATTTTTCCAGGTATTATCCGGGTCAGTAATTTCAGTTTTATTTTTATGGTTCTTCCGGAAATAATTTTGCCAGTATGCACCCGCAAATACCCAGATTATCCTGACAATGATGGTAACCAGGCTGATGATCAAACCATAACCCAGTATAATTGAGAAAGAATAATTGCCAAGGTCATTGATGATCTTTGGTAACTGCAGTCCGATGAGTATAAAAATAAAACCGTGCAATAAAAAGATGATCGTATCCCAAACCACCCGGGTTCTCATTCTTGCCTGTGAAGCGAATATCTCAGGTGATTTGCGTGATATTAAAAGCCCCGTACTCACCACAGCCAGTACACCGGATGTGTGGAATTGTTCTGCAGCAAGATAAGATACAAAGGGCGCCAGCAATGTAAGACTGGTTTCAACCACGGGATTATTCTCAATTCTTTTATGTGCCAGAACAAATAATAAACCTGTTACAATACCAATGGCAATACCACCGCCTGCTACCAGCAGAAACTGCAGGCCGGCCTGCCAAAATACAAACGTACCCGTGGTAACCGCCATCACCGCATAGCGGTAGGCAATTAAGGCCGATGCGTCATTTACCAGGCTTTCTCCTTCTAAAATGGTGATCACTTTTTTATTAAGTCCCAATCCTTTTATGATACCCGATGCCGCAACAGCATCAGGAGGTGAAACAACTGCGCCCAGTACAAAAGCTAAAGGCCAGGTAAATCCAGGGATCATATAATGTGCTGTAACTGCTACAGCCAAAGTTGTAAAAAATACCAGGGTAATGGCCAATGCAGATATAGGCCTTATTGATGTTTTAAATTCTAGCCAGGATGTTTTGGAAGCTGCATCATACAATAAAGGCGGAAGCATAATTACAAAAACAACATCAGGATCCAGTGCCAGGTCGGGTAATTGTGGAATAAAGCCAATGACAAGCCCGGCAAAAACAAGAATCACCGGGAACGGGAGTTTTCTTTTATTGGCGATCGCTGTTAAACTGATCAGGATTGCCATGATAAAAACAACTATTTTAAAATTATCCATACCTACCCAATCTACGAATTATGCAGGAAATAGAAAAGATAACCTCCGGTGGACCTTTTGAAATAAAAAAGCTCCTTGTATTACAAGGAGCTTAAACCTAAAACTAACTGTATGAGAAATCCTGCTTGAACGCTTAATTGAATAACAAAGTTGCGTTACAATTTTAAATTTATCGTTACATAATTTGAAAGAACTTTTACAATATTCACATATTTATTTCCAGGCCGGGCAAGGAAAAATTAACATATAATACCAACGTATCTCTTTAACTTTAGATCAAACTTTATATCATGAACATGCCTGTATTAATATTGTTTGGAGTTGCAGCCATAGCACTCATTGTTTTCCTGGTTGTTCGAAATAAAAAAGACAAAGAAAAACTGGAAGAAGATCTCAACGAAGATTTTCACAAGTCTAAAGATGAAGAAGGCGATGCGGAAATTGACAATGTGTTGAAATAAGTATTACCCTTTTGTACTCATCTTCCTCTTATTGAAATTGCGGTATCCGTTTTTCCAGGAAGGCATTCACCCCTTCTTTAAAATCTTTTGTATCCCCGGCTTTTCCAAGCAGGCTTGCTTCCAAAGCCAACTGCGAATGCCAGTCATTATCAAATGTTTTGTTCAATGTTTCTTTTATCCAGCCCATAGATTGGGATGGCATGGTTGCCAGGCGTTTGCAGGTGGCATCAATGGTTGTGTCAAATGTTTCATCAGGAACTGCTTTGTAGATCAGGCCCCAGTCTTCCGCCTGCTGTGCACTCACTGGTTCTGCAAGCATCATCATAGCTTTTGATTTTTGCAAGCCTGCCATGCGTGGAAGCATATAAGTACTTCCGCAATCAGGTACCAATGCTATTTTGCTGAATGATTGAATGAAGCTGGCAGAATATTTGGCAATAACAATATCGCAGCATAATGCAAGACTCATCCCTGCACCGGCAGCAGCGCCATTCACTGCGGCTATTACTGGCTTGGGCATGTTCCTGATCATATCCAAAACCGGGTGATGCCTCTCAAATAAAAAATCATCAAGCGCAGGGGCATCCGGGGCAATAACTTCTTTCAGATCCTGCCCGGCACAGAATGCAATACCTTTTCCTTTTATACAGATAACTTTTACATGACTTGAACCTGCACAACAGGCAAGTACCTGCTGTAATGCGTTTGCCATAGCTAAGTTTATACTGTTGCTGGCTTGTGGCCTGTTTAAAATAATAGTTGCTATTTTATTTTCGATGTGCAATTCCAGTTCTTTGAACATACGGCAATAAACTGTTTCAGAGTTTTTGAACATATCCTTCAACAGGTCCTGGTCGAGTGTTTCAGCCACTTCGTCGAGAATGAATTGTTTGGGATCTAAAGAATAAGTGATTGTCTGATCATTACGTTTCATGTTGTTTTATTTTTATAACACAAAAATGATAAGAAGCCCTGAATAATACAATCGCGGGTTAATGAATATGTATTTTGAATTTACAAAACATGGTTTTAAATAAACGGTCGATAAAACTTGCATACTATAGCGAAAGAAAAAATTATCTTTAGACCAACTATAATATCATATTCATTATGAGATCAATACTACTGTTGCTGCTTATAGCAATTACCATGAATGCATTTTCACAATTGCAACCCATTGGATCTGCCGTCTTTCATTGGAACAACCTGGCTGTGAAAAAAGATGGTTTACGCGAAACCCGTAAAATTGCAGAAGGAACCACCAACGAATTTGAATACTTTGAAATACATGCCACTACCCAAATGAAAGGCGCTGTGCCCAGGCCTGCACATACACAAAAAGATATTGAAGAAGTAATTATTATAAAAGAGGGTACGATGAAATGCAGCATCGGGAACAAAAATGGGGTATTGGGTAAGGGCAGTGTATTGCTTATTCCGCCATTTGAAACCCAGGTTTTTGAAAATATTGGTGACGGCCCCCTCACCTATTATGTATTGATGTTTCGTTCAAAAAAGCCGATGAACATGCAACAAAGTGCAAATGGCGGGGGTGCATTATTATTAAACTATGATTCTCTGGCTTATAAAGAAATAAATAATAAAGGTACCCGTAAATATTTCGACCGCCCAACAGCCATGTGTGATAACTATGAAATGCATATTACTTATCTAAAACAAAAAGGGCCAAGTCATGCGCCACATATACATACAGATACCGAGATCATTTTGATGATTGATGGAGAAACAGAAATGACCATTGATGGAATAACCTATAAAGCCGGCCCCGGCGACCTGTATATCATTGAAAGCGGTAAAATGCATGGCATAGGCAATGCGTCTGAAAAGCCCTGCAGTTATTTTGCATTCAAGTGGAGATGATCACCCCAATGTGTGATTTATATAACATTTTAACATAATTAAGGTAACACTTACCTGCAAAATGAAATATCTTTGTTAGCAATGAATTCATCAACTAAAATCTAAATAATGAAAAACAAATTAAGTAAACTGTTACTGCTGGCTGTTATATTTTTTGCGGCAGCTTTCTCTGCTTCGGCACAGATCTATGTACAGATCCGTCCTACTTTACCTGTAATCGTAAGACCACCACAACCCAGTCCTGTATATATATGGGTAAATGAAGAATGGGAACCTAATGGAAACTCCTACAAGTATTCGGGTGGCCATTGGGAAGCTCCACGCCAGGGATATTACAGGAAGCCCGGTTATTGGGTACGTACCAAGCAAGGCAACAAATGGGTAAAGGGAAATTGGGCAAAACCTGGAAATAATGGCAATAAATATGGTCATAAAAAATACAAAAAACATAAAAAGCACTAATCGTATTTCCTAATAGGATTTTAATAACCAGGTGTTCCGTCATGCGGAACACTTTTTTTTGTTACCCCACATTACTATTCAACATAAACCACTTATCAAAAACCTTCTGTAACGATAAAAAAGGAAGGAAAAATGAATTTGGAGTTGCCGGGTTATCCATACAGCATTTCTTCTGCAGGATAACGAACCTGCAGGCGAGGCCCAGGTTTGGAATGACCTGTTGGCGCAAGTAGGCAGCTGGAATATAGCAGCAGGGTCTGCCAGTATCACCATATATTATCCTACAGATATATTCAGGGAAATGGCATTTATGAACAGAACCTGGATGGTTACAGAGACCAGCCCCGGTATGTTTACAGTAACATCAGAAGGTGATGAAGTACGTCTGGTTATTAAAAAATAAAGATCTCCTATGAAAATAAAACGTCGTGTATTTGCGGCGTTTTATTTTTTAGATGTTGATAACAACTTTGTGATTTGTAAGTCTGAGATAACTACCAGCTTACCAGGGGCCAACCTTTGTCTATATGCAACCCCAATCCTGCATAGATCAAATAAAACCCCAATAGTATTAATGTTAAAATGCGGCTTTCTTTATCTTTTGTAACAGCACAGATAATCAGAAACAGGATTATGCTAAGTACTCCCAAAATTGGTGGCCAGAGCAAGAGGATCAATCCACCCAGTCCCTGATCTGAGCCTTTGGGAATGTTGGCAATTACAAAAGATAAGAATGTTGCGCCGGCTATTATAAATATTCCATTAAAAACTTTCATCGATAAATCATTGAATGTTTAATACGTGAAAGATTGCATATGCATCTTAAAAATACGCAGCGCTTTTATCAAATTACAAACTCCTCCATCCACCTCATCACCTCCGCTCCTTCTTCCCCGCTACATGGATTATCGGCCGTGCTCAAAAAATATTGCACCACGCTCCCGATCATCGGTTGCTGAACATGTTTGAGTTGATCAAAATTAAAGACGGTTGTTTCTTTATTACAAACCATTTCAATACTATTACCCTGGAAAAAACTAAAGCTTAGTTTACCAGCACTGCCAATGACCTCACAATGATCAACAGGAAATGCTGCATGAAAACACCAGGCACCGCTAAAGACAATATTTTTTTCAAAAAGAATATTGCCCACAACCATATCATCGGCAGCATAGTTGCCTGCCTGGTTTGTTGCAATGCCGGTTATTTTTTTTGCGCTGCCAAAAAGATGGTACATAATATCCAGCTGGTGTGGGGCAAGGTCGTGAAAGATACCGCCACCGGCAATTTCAGGGTTTACCCGCCAGGCGATCTTTTCATCGGCAAGTTCAGCTTTAGTAAAAGGCATTTTATAAAATGCAAGCCTTACCAGCCGTATATTCCCAATGGCTTTTTCGTTTATTAGTTCTTTCAGCTTTGTAAAAAGCGGCCATTCCCTGCGGTAATGTGCTACTACCAATTTTACATTTTTTGCCCTGGCTGCATTAGCCATATTTTTTGCGGCATCATAATTAAGCGCCATGGGCTTTTCTACATACACGGGTTTACCTGCATCCATGGCGGCCATCGTATAGGCTTCATGTGATGATGGCGGGGTTGCTATATAAATGGCATTTACTTCCGGATCGTTGATCAGTTCATTTGCATTGCTGTACCAACGCGGCACGTTATGGCGGGCCGCATAATCTTTTGCTTTTGCTGCATTGCGCCGCATAACAGCCACCAATCGAGAATTTTCCACAATATTAAAGGCAGGCCCGCTTTTAATTTCGGTTACATCCCCGCAACCGATAATGCCCCAGTTGATCTGCTGCATATGAAATTTTATTTCAGCATTAAAATGAAAAATGAATTATGGTTCTTCACAACTCTACCGGTACCAGTACTTCTTTCTCCCAGGCACTATATAACTTTTTTAATTTTTCAAACAAAGCCCGATCAGTTGATCGCAGGTCATGCTTCTCAGCGGGGTCATCAACAAGGTTAAAAAGATATTCCCCTTTTTCATTTTGAAGCCATTTCCATTTACCCTGCCTGATGGCCTTTTGTTTTGTTGACTGGAAAAGTCTCCAGTAAAAAGTTCTTTCTATAGTTTTTTTCTTTCCTGTGCAAAACGGCAACAGGTTTATTCCATCCAATGGAAAAGCAGGATCCGGTTTAACATTTGCAACAGCAAGTATTGTAGCTGTCCAATCCATAGTAATCGCTGCCTGTTGGGTTACAGTGTTAGCAGGGATCATACCCGGCCATCTTGCAAATGCCGGTTCGCGGATACCTCCTTCCCATAAAGTTTCTTTTTTGCCGCTATAGACACCCATATCAGAAAATTCTTCTCCCCCATTGTCACTGGTAAAGATCACCAGTGTTTTGCCAGCTATTCCTTCATCATCTATTGACTGCATGATCTTTCCAACGGCATCATCCAGGCTTTTCATCACCGCAGCAAATTTTTCTTTTGTTGCTCCCTTTTTCCAATCTAAACCGGCAGGATAACGGCTGTCTCCCGGCGCCTGTAATGGCCAGTGTGGTGCATTAAACATGAGGCTCAGGAAAAAAGGATTTGTATGTTTTTGTTTTATTATTTCTACCGCTTTGTTCATCCAGATATCCGTGATATAACCTTCTTTGGTTACCGGGTTATTATTTTCATACAGATCGCTTTGGCCCTTTCGGTTGGTATGTGAAATATAATCTGTGGCACCTGCAGTAAAACCAAAAAAATAATCAAACCCATTTTTATTAGGGCTATATGCAGGGCCATAACCCAAATGCCATTTACCAACAAGGTAAGTTTCATAACCGCTTTTTTTCAACAGTGTGGCAACAGAAGTATAATCAGGTGTGAGTCCAACCATGCTGTCTTTATGTCCTCCACGAAGTGGTTCCATCAAACCTATCGGGGTACGTGCGGGGTACCGACCGGTTATAAAAGAAGTGCGGGTGGGTGTGCAAAGCGGGGCACCAGCATAAGCGTTCATAAATTTTACACCCTGCGATGCCAGTTTATCAAGGTTTGGTGTTTGATAATCTTTACGCCCATAACAACTGAGATCGGCATACCCCATATCATCTGCCATGATATAAATGATATTGGGCCTGTCAGTTTGAGACTGCAACACGATGGGCAATGCATTTAAAAGAAAAGCAACCAGAATCGATGAACGTAGCATAAGCTTCTTTGTGAAGTAAGATAGTAAAATTATTTTATTGCTGCTACCCTTTATATGATCTCCAGTTTCAGCCTTGTTTCTTCCAGTTCACGTTCTATCTTTCGCAATACATCTTCCAGGCTTTGCCGCTGGGGAGCATCTCATCCGGCGTTTTTCTTTCAATGCTGATAAGGTCTGTCTGCAGTTGGGAAAACCCTGACAGTTGTTTAAAAATTGAATTTATTATTTCCATAGTTTGCCAGGAAAGTATGCAGCATATTACTTTCCCTTCTCCAGTTTAAACAGCGGGTTTTGTGTACAGGGCTTATATGATTCATCGGCCTGCGGGCATAATGTATTCGCAGCTTTGGATCTTGTTTTTTGTTTTATGTTCACAAGTATCTCTTCCCATGTAACATGGCTGCCATTAAAGGGGCTCATGAATTTTTCCATGGATGTTCGCATGTTATAACTGAAAATGCCGCCTATATTATTATTACCCGCAGATACTTCTCCTTTTGAGGCAGCGGTCATTAAAATAGATCTGCGTACCGAGTCCATAAAAAGTTGTTTACACAGGTCTTCGCCCCAGCCCATAGAAACGTCTCTTGTTGTTGCAATATTGGTGATGACCGTACTGCCAATGCTCGGATCCGAATTACAGCAATCACTCATCACCAGCGTAAGCCGGGCGTCTTTCGTTTTTAATGCCTCATAGATGTCCTGGATATTCAATGTGTATTTGCCCCCATATCTTTGAGAGGTCTTATCCCGTAGATCGAGGTAAGGATAAAAATATTTATCGCCGGTATTGCTGAAGCCATGGCCCGAATAATAAAACACAATAATATCGTCTTTTTTTGGACGCAGGCTACTAATGGCCAGGTCAACATTTTTTTTATTGTATGTTGAACCAAAAATCACTTTAGATTTAAATTTTACGTGTAAGAATTCGGAGATCTGGGCAAAAAATTTATAGATACCATCTTTATCTATCACACAACTGCTGCCAATGGAATTGTCATTGGTATTGGCAACAATGATCAAATGCAAACTCGTTGTTCTTGGATTGGGCAGCCCGGACTTAACAAAAAATAAATGTGCATACAATGGGTCATTATCCCTGAAATAAGTAAGAAATGTTTCTTCACGTAAGCCGCCCGGCAGGTAATTCATTTCCTGGATCTTTACCGGCCCTGTACCATTTGGATAAGGTGAAATGATTGCTGATGGTTCAAAATAACCCGTTGAGCTGTCTTTTTTAAACAAGGCCAGCGGACCCTGGTAACCATGATAGGCCGAGTCGGTCATGTTAAGATTATCCCATTCAATTGCCATGCCCAGTGAAGGACCGTTGCTTTTTAAAACCAGTAAATTTGTATCCGGCAGGCCGTCTTTACCCCTGGCATATTCTTCTTCAAAGTCAAAACGTAACACTTCCCCTGCTCCTTTGCCCGATTCATGTATATAACGTGTGATCATAAACCCAGTGCCATCTGCGTGCCTAACCAGTAAAGCTTTATACTGTTTAGGGATATTGTTTACTTCAAAAACATAGGAGAATTCATAAAAGCTTTGTGCATGCAGGTTGTAACACTGTAGGGTAAAAAAAAAGATGATGAAGAGCTTCAATGCCTTGCTTTGTAGCATACCGTATTTTGCAGGTTAAGAAAATGGTCAGGATAGGCATAAGATACAGCTTTTACGGCAGGCAGGAAATTTTAAAAAGGATTTCAGTCTATTGAACCAATGATTTCTCCATGATCATAAACTCCAGCACCTGTAAATGTTTACCCGTCATTCCATCTTCAGTAAAGGGTTTTCTTTCACCGGTATCTCTATAACCATGCCGCTTGTACCAGTTGATCAGTTCTGTACGCACAGACACCACATGCATATAAATGGCACTGCATCCAACATGCAGTGCGTATGTTTCTGCAGCTTTTAATAATTGTTTACCAATACCCCTACCCTGTAATTTCGGTGCAACACTGAACATACCCAGGTACAGCTTATTGCCTTGCTGTTGCAAGTTTACGCATCCTGTGATCTTTTCTTCATCGGCATATTTTAAGAAAATACTGCCGGTTCTTTGCATCACTTCCTGCAACATGTTCTCATCTGCACGGGTGTTGCCGGCAATAAGATCGGCTTCGGTTGTCCAACCCTGTTTGGAGGCTTCCCCGCGGTATGTATTGTTGAGCAGGTCTTTAATGGATGGAATATCTGCAGGTGTCGCAAGGTTTATATGTGGGATGGGGAATGAATACATGAAATTGATTTGCTTTATTCTGGAAGATAAAATCCTTAAATATTATACTGTCGGCCTGAACTAACTTATCGGAGGCTGGTTACTATAAAATTATCGGCTTCGACAAGCTCAGCCTGACACACTTTTTTAATATTAGATTAGCAATTGATGACTTTAATACTCTTTAACCATTTCTTTGCCTCATCAACATGATCCGCATCAAAATAAATATTATAGGTCTCTGTATTTGCTTCCATTATTTAGATTCGTTTATGCTAAATTAATAAATGATCCGGTCAGTTGGAAGATGATGTGATGGGAATATAAATTTCAAATGTTGCGCCTTTGTTCGGTTCCCCGCTTGCGGTGATGATGCCATTATGGTTTTCTACGATCCTTTTTGCAATGGCAAGTCCAATGCCCGTGCCCGCATATTCAGTTTTGCCATGGAGGCGCTGGAATACCTCAAATATTTTTTCATTGTATTCCTGTTCAAAGCCAATTCCGTTATCTGATATACTGATATGGCAATATTTATCCCTGGGTGAAAGTTTTGGGTTTTTCAATGAATGCCCGGTTGATATTTCGCCTTTTATTTTGATATGGGGTGTATCTACCTCACGTGAGTACTTCAGCGAGTTGGCAATAATATTATAGATCAGCTGGTGAAACTGGAAAGGAATAATACTTAATTCACCCAGTTCTGTAGTTTCTATAGTTGCCTTTTTTTCCTCTATATTTTCTTTCAGGTCCTCTTTAACATCTTCTATGATCTTATTCAGGCTTGTTTTTTCAAAAACCCGATCCTCTGTGGTGGTTCGTGAGTAAGCCAGTAGATCGTCAATAAGTTTTTGCATCCGGTTAGCCGCTAACTGCATTCTTTTAAAATGATCTTTTCCGTAAACAGACAAATTTTTTTCTTCTTTTTCGAGGATGCGGGTAGCGAAGGTTTGTATCTTGCGCAATGGCTCCTGCAGGTCATGGCTGGATATATAAGCAAATGATTGGAGTTCGTTGTTCATTTTTTCGAGTTCGTCGTTCTTATGTTTGAGTTCCTGGTTGAATCCTTTTATCCTGTCATCTGCAATTTTTTTGTCGGTCAGGTCCTTTGTTACTTTTGAAAACCCGATGATCTTATTATGCTCGTCATGCAGCGCAGTAATTACAATGCTCCCCCAAAATAAGCTCTCATCTTTGCGAACCCTCCATCCTTCATGATGGGCCGTACCTTTTTCTTTTGCTTCTGCTAATAATTTTTCGGGTAAGCCGTTCTCTTTATCCTGCCGGGTATAAAATATGCTGAAATTATGCCCGATGATCTCTTCTGCATCATAGCCTTTTATTTTCCGGGCGCCTTCATTCCAGTTCTTGATTATCCCCTCCGGGCTTAAAAATAAAATGGCATAATCTTTCACCTCTTTTACCATCCTGTGGTAACGTTCTTCGCCCCATTGCAACTCTTTATTTATTTTTTCAAGTTCTGCATTCTTTTGCTGAAGGATATTTTCCTGCTTTTTCTTTGCGGTAAGATCGGTTACGATCATGCCTATCGTTGGCAATGTTGGATACAAAGAAGTAAGGGAAACATATACAGGTACTATTTTTCCCCCGGCATACAGGTTTATTTCCCCCTTGCTTAGTCCCGCCAAACCCTTTTTGAAAAGTTCGGCGAATCCTTTTTCAGATGATGAATGAATAAGATCGAAAATGGAAGTGCTGATCACTTCATCATAAGTAAGGCCGAGGAATTCATAAAAATAAGTGTTGGTATAAACGATCAAACCATCTTCTGAAAGATTCAATGCACCTTCCCTGAAATTTTCTACTAAAATACGGTAAGCATAATCTCCACTTTGAAGCGTGAATATCTCAAGCTTATCAGCTTTCGCAAAAGCAAAAGCATCCACTTCACCTGCTTTTATTGCTTCAATAAGCTGTTCAGCTTCGGCAAGGCGGTTTTTTAACTCTTCAATTTCAGACAGAAGATCTTCTATTAACGGAGCTGTCATGTTATTCTATTATACTGAGACCCAGGCCTTTTATTACTCTTTCAGTGTCTGCAAAACTTCCTATCACTGTTTTTTTTGGCAGGGGTGATTGTTTTATTAGTGATGGACTGAAAACGATCTGCTGTTCAATAGCCAGTTCCGGGTTTTTATAGAGGTCTATTATTTGCAGGTCAACTGGCCCCTGTAAATACTCTTTGCAAAGCTGTTTGATGTTTTCAATGGCTTCCATAGATTTTAACGACATGCCCGAAACAAAGAGCTGCAATATCAATTTTCCTTCAACAACATATTTATGTTTTCGACTTTCTTCCATAAAATTACATTGTTATACTGCTTAACTTCCGGATGTTTAAGCCAACCAAAACTTTTTCTTCGTTTGAAAGGTCGCCAATTATTTTGCGTATAGGTACAGGCACTTTGCGAACAAGCGTAGGGATCGCAAAGATCTGGTCGCCTTCTGCAAGTTGCGGATTTTTTAACAGGTCAATTACTTCGATCGAATATTTTCCTTCTAAATGTTCTTTGCAATATTTAGTAATATTTTGCAATGCGGTTATTGATTTCGGGGTTTGACCCGCAATGTACAACCGCAATTCATATTGAGTTTGTTTCGCTTTTGACATAAATTATTTCCAGTTTTACTATGATTTCTTTCTTCCTGCTTTTTCTTCTTTTTCCTTAATGATCATTATTCCTTTACCGCTAATATTAAAGTGTTGTGCTTCTGTACGGTGTCCAATACCCCTTGCTTTTACAATACACAAAGACCGGGCCCGGCCCAAACCCTTATCCTCATTTTTCAGTTTTATCCATATATCAGCAAGAGACGATACTGCATTTACGGTCAGATCCTTTTCTTCCATTGTGGCTTCATGGGTAAGTGCAGAGAAAAAGGCGTTGATGCAATTCGTCTTTAGCAGGTCGATCAGGCGCACCAGCATATCCCTAACCTCATGTATGGAGCCAATGGAAACCAGGCTACTGATGGGATCCACAATAACCGTCTTGGGTTTATGTTTTGCTATAAGTTGGTGCATGATCAAAAGATGCCGTTCAAGCCCCTGCAATGATGGCCGGGAAGAATGAATAATAAGCAGGCCTGACTTGATGAACGGATTAAGATTGATACCCACTGATTGCATGTTCCGTATCAATTGCCGGGGAGATTCTTCAAAAGAAAAATATAAAGTTGGCTCGTTACGCATGCAACTGCTCTTTGCAAAACAGGATGCAAGAATTGTTTTGGCCGTGCCTGCAGAACCTGAAACAAGAATGCTGCTGCCTTTATATACCCCGCCTTTTTGAAAAAGATGGTCAAGGTCGGCAAGCCCTGTTGAAATGACCTGGTTGGATATTGTATGTTCTAATCTTAGCGAAGTGACCGGCACAACAGAGATCCCGGATTCATCAATAAGAAAAGGATATTCGTTAGTGCCATGGGTAGAGCCACGGTATTTTACAATACGCAACCTGCGTGTGGCAATTTGTTCAATTACCCGGAAGTCGAGCAGGATCACGCAGTCGGAAACATATTCTTCAAGTCCCTGGCGTGTTAAGGTTTTTTCTCCCCTTTCACCGGTGATCACAGCAGTTACCCCTTTATCACGAAGCCATTGGAACAACCTGCGCAATTCGGAACGCAGCATGGATGTATTTTCAATGCCCCCAAAAATCGATTCGATCGTGTCAAGTACCACGCGTTTTGCACCGATGCTGTCAATAGCATAGTTGAGGCGGATGAATAAACCTTCCAGGTCATACTCTCCTGTTTCTTCAATTTCGGAGCGCTCGATCCGCACATGGTCAATGCGCAATTTTTTGTCACGGACCATTTTATCCAGGTCAATGCCGAGCGAACTTACATTCTGTGCCAGGTCAGTTTTCGTTTCCTCAAAACTCATGAACACCCCAGGCTCATTATATTCAGAGATACCTTTTGCAAGAAATTGCATAGCAAACAAAGTTTTACCGCAACCTGCACTGCCGCATACAAGCGTAGGACGCCCCTTTGGTAATCCGCCCCCGGTTATTTCATCAAGTCCATAAATACCGGTTGGAACCTTAGGTAATGCAGCGGTTAATTTTTGCTTCATAACTTTTTTGTATTGTACTTTCAAAATGTAGTAATTATGTTTAGAAAAATGAATGGGCCAACTATTAAGGGATCAGTAAAAACGCTTCCTCCTTATTACTCTTCCCGGAATTTTTCATAATAAGGGTAAGTGATTTGTGGATTATTTTTTTGAGTTCCTCAAACTCAGGGGGCTTTTGAATATAAAACCTTGCTCCATGTTGCTGCAGTTTATCTGCAGTTTGGGCATTACATGAAGTGGAGAACATGATCACCGGAAGCGCTTTTAGTTTTTCATGTAATTTTATTTCGGCCAGGGAATCGAGACCGTTCTTACGGGGCATGTTCAGGTCGAGAAAAAGTACATAAGGGAGAACCGTATCTTCCTTCAACAAGAGTTCCATTAGTTCAACACCGTCATTTACAGTGATGAGTTTTGTGGTAATAGGTATTTCTTCCAATGCCTCTTTGAAAAAAATACAATCATCCCTGTCATCATCAGCCAAGAGTAAATTAAGTGAATAAGGATTCATACTATAAAAATAGCAAATATAAAGCCATGAAACTTTGGGTGAACATCCCCGGGAGTTGCGAAAATGGCGGCAGCGGGCCTTATGAAGCGAGGTTATGACTGTTAAATACAGACTACCGGTCTGCCCTGCGAGGCACTACACACGGCGGCCTTTTAAGCTGAATTATCGAAAAAATTATAATGATAATTTTGTTAAATAAAGCTGGGCTGACCAACTTTTGCATAATTTCTGAGTCTTACAATTATGTAAGATCAAATCAAAATTATGAAAAAAATTATCCTGTCTGTTTTCTTAATAACCCTGTTTACGATAGTAACCTATGCTCAAAAGAGCAACTTCTATCCTGTTGTGGTCTCTTTCAACAGTATGTGTTGTGGTGTGCCCGACAATGCGCCGGTGATGAAACTGGTAAAGGATTTTAAAAAGAAAAACAGGATAAAACGTATGGCTGTTGACAATATTGGCCCCATGGGTAAAGAGGGTGAATATTACCTGGCATTCCGTTTAAAAGAATTGAGCAGGGCCCAAAAGATCAGGTTCATTCAGCAACTAAAAAAGATAGCTCCCACGATGATCGACAAAGGATCCGTAGAAATAAAAGAAGACCAGGTGGTTAACCGGGCAGATCTTTCTTCAAGGACCGTTATTACTACACTGATCTTATAAAGAAGCAGTTAATTTTTTTCCTCAGGTGCTGCACAAATCGTGCAATTATATCCACAAATATGGCAGTTCTTCCGCTTTAAAAATCAAGGCCTTGAATTGAAGTTGTTGCTGAAAAAAAATATTGCAGCGAAATGAACTAGGCATCAGGAATTTCCGGCTCAACCAATTTGGTCAACTTATCCAAAGAATCCTGCCAGCCTAAATAACACATTTCAACTGGTATCATAGAAGGGATACCTTCCTGTATAATTTTTATTTCGGTACCAACTGAAACCTTTTGCAGCCAGACAGTAGTGATCATTTCGCCGGGAAGCTTGGGGTCATCAAATTTATCTGTGTACTTTAAAAATTCGTTAGGCTTTATATCTACATATTCCCCTCCGAATGAATGGCTTTTACCGGTTGAAAAATTATGAAATGACATCCTGTATGTTCCGCCAATGTACACATTCATTTCATGCACGGTACAGGTATAACCATAAGGAGGTATCCAGGATGCCATGGCATTGGCTTCGGTAAATGCACGGAAAACTTTTTCCGGTGGGGCTTTAAGAACCTTGTGAAACGAAACGCTGTTGTTGGCCATAAAATTTTGATTTTTGATTTTTGAATTCTATTCTCAGGCGAGTTTCTGCCAGAGCAATGAGCCTAAGCCAGGACACGCCTTAAATCAAAATCTTTTAAGGCTCTGTAGAACGGCGAGTCCTGTAGGCAAACTCACAAAACCAGCACAGAGACTAGCCTGAGAAATCGAAATTTTGATTTTTGAATTTTGATTTTTGAATTTTCTATGTCGTACCAGCCTTATTGAATATAAGGAGCACGTGGCCCACCTGGCACAAACACAGCAAGCCCCCTTACCTGTTGACCCTTTGAAAACATAAACATGCAGGCATCATAAGTATAATCCATATAGTTCATGGTCATATCACCCGTATTGCTGCAACTGATGCTTGGGAATGCAGGGCAGCCGTAATTTTCATGTGCCTGGTTTGGTGTATCATCTACAAGGTCGGAACCTGCGCAAGATCCGCCATCATCACCCCAGATATGAATTAAGTTCATCCAATGGCCTACTTCATGTGTTGCTGTTCTTCCCAGGTCATAATTATTGATGTATGTTCCGCCTGGATATTTTTCCCTGCTGCCGAATGCGCTATAGAGTATCACCACGCCATCTCTGTCAGGGGAAATAGTGCCCGGATAATACGCATAGCCCAGTAAATTCTGCCCCAGGTTACAGGACCAGATATTTAATTTATGTTCGGGATCAGTAGCATCAATACCTCCACCGGATGCTTTTTTCATACCATCAACTGGTGCCCATGATTTATGGTTGGACTGCCTGCGAACAACGGCACTGAGCACAAAGTTAATACCTACATTCCCTACCCGGTTCTTGTAGATAGCAGGAACATTCTTTACATCGCTGTTCTGTTTATTAAAATCTTCATTCAATACATCTATCTGCGATTGTATCTGCTCTATCGAAATATTTTCTGCTGCTGTATTATACACAACATTCACCACTACGGGTATGGTTATCGCAGTTAAATTGTTAACCATACCATTCTTAATTACATTACCGGTAAAGCTTTCCAATGCTTCCCTGCGGGCATTTAAACCCGGATCGGCAGCAAGCTGTGCCGCAAGAATATCTGCAGATGCACAGGTACGATCCTTTGGAGATCCTGCATTTTCCGGGGAAATTATTTCGGGGTTATTGGTTTTATTACAGCCAATGGTAAGAAGCCACACCAGGAAAGAAAAGCAAATAATTTGTTTCATAATGATGATTTTTTAGAAATGAAAAATGCTGGCGGGGTTAACAAGATAGTTAAGTTAAAATAAAATTTTTAAAATGGCAAAATAATGAAGATTTTGATATTTGACCGCCATGGAAATGAATCAGTTTAAAAAGCTATCAGTCTGAGCTCCGCGAAGGCGGGTTAATTTGATATGGCCCCGGTTTCGACGAGCTCAACCTGACAGTAAAATTGTTCATGAGATCAACTAATGCTTTATAAGGGAATGGGAGAACATTGGCACGTTATTTCGATATATAAAATTATTCTTCATTAAAATATACAACTATGTGGCAACCGATCCGGGATTGCGGAAAACAATTAACGATTCATTCCCTGCTAAGGGAAAGAAGGGATAATAGTTACAGGGTTTACGAGATCATAGAAGTGGAATTTGACCAGTACCACCTGCAACTGCTCAACGAAGATGATAAGCCCACAGAAGATCTGCGGCAGATCCTTAACTGTGAACAACTCCTTCAATACCGTTTCCAGGTTGATCTCAAAAGCTGATCGTTATATGCCATCTTTCCTACTGAATATATCTGGCATAATGTTAGCATTTGTGTTGCAGGTAAATAAACGTCAATGCAAACAAAGTCAGATCAGAGATCAGCAATATCCAATATAGATTCATTAGCCAAATTAATGGACTCGCAATTTACCATTCCGGGAACCAACATCAGGTTTGGCCTGGATGCAATAATTGGACTGGTACCGGGTGCCGGTGATTTTGCTACTTTTCTGATCTCCGGTTATATGGTTATAGTTTTAGCAAAAAACGGGGCCAGTGGATTTGTACTTGCAAGCATGACATTAAATATTTTGATAGATGCACTAATTGGATCCATACCCATTTTAGGTGATGTATTTGATGTTGCTTTCAGGGCAAATCAACGCAATGTGAAGCTTATGCATGAGCATTATGTAGAAGGCCGTCATAGAGGTGGCGCCTGGAAGATAATACTTCCCGTAATGCTTCTAGTTTTATTAGTTATCGTTGCTTTGGCCTGGTTAAGTTATAAGGCATTGGTATGGTTATTTTAATTTATCGGTTGGACAGCAACGGTAAAAAAAATGCCCCTGTGGGCGAAAGACTGCGATCTAATCCAGCAACAAAGGCATAAACATTTCTGTTCAAAAATGTAGCTATCTATAAAAAAAACGTAGATTTAACTATTAGAAAAAACTGCATGAAAAATTTATTACCATTTCTTTTACTGTTAATCCCTGTTATTTTTTTTTCTGCCTGTCAAAAGGAATTAAATTTTGACGCTGTTCCAACTATAGGCGGGCAGGCTATTGGCACGTTAAAATCTACAGCCGGTTCCTGTTTACCCAGTACTGTAAACGGTAGTTTTACAAAAGACTCAGTTTTAAAAGCAACTAACTTTATACAGGTTAATGCTAACATTACCACTACCGGCACTTACTCAATTAAAAGCGATACCATTGCCGGATTTTATTTTAGTGGTTCAGGCACTTTAACAAGTACCGGTAACAACGTGATAAACCTGGCAGGCAGCGGCACCCCTACTGCTACAGGCATAAAAACTTTTACGATAACCTTTGGTACAAGTATTTGTAAAATAGATGTAAATGTGGTTGCCGGCGCGGCACCCAATACAGTATATACCTATACCTGTGCAAGTACTACATTTGGCACCGGTGTTTACACTGCAGGCATTGCTGTGGGGCCACAACATACGGTAACACTGAACGTTGTTGTAACCATACCCGGCCCTTATTCAATTACTGTTGCAGCAGTAAACGGCTTATCGTTTTCAGGTTCGGGTACATTTACTGTTGCTGGTAATGCGCAGGTTACTTTAACTGCAAGTGGAACACCGGTAGCAGCCAGTCCGCCGGCATATAATTATACGGTTATGAATCCAACATCCAGTTGTTCATTTTCAATTACCGTTGCTACAGTAACTGCGCCGCCTAATTTAGATTATGTGCCGCAGACATCTTTCAGCAACTGGAGTTCGAGATTGGTAGGCGGCACACCTGCTGATACTACTTTTATACAGGTAAGTGCCAACTCAAAAACATTTGGAGCCAACAGTTATAAAATTTTTGAAATAAAGGATATGGGCGTACCCACCGATTCAATTTATAACCGCAAAAACGGGGGACTCTATTATCAATACATTGATGGCAACCTGGGCGTTTTGGACAATCCGATAAATAAAGAATACCTGGTACTTGATTCTAATTTAGCGGTGAATGCAACCTGGACTGCTAACTTCGGCCCCAATGTTGCCATGGGATTTCCGCTTTCAAATATCCGGGTAGATGCACAAATATTGGCCAAGGGCGAAACCCAGACCGTTGCTGCCATTATTTATAATAACGTAATACGGATGAAATATACGTACACCGCTACGGTTATTGGCCTTGGCGATATACCCGTGGCCGAAGAAGAAAGATGGTTTGCACGTGGTATTGGTGTTATAAGGTCAAGTATTATTAACCTGGTAAACCCTGCAACTACCATTAACGAAACTACCAGGG
>JBDSGK010000075.1:0-42738 GCA_039919015.1 Ferruginibacter sp. | reverse complement strand
CAACGGCGGTGGAAACCGTGGTGGTTACTCTAACAACCGCAATGGCGGTGGTGGTGGAAGATGGTAATTTTTAAATAACTAACTTTCTATAAAGAGCTCAGTAATGAGCTCTTTTTTTGTGCCTGATTAACGAATGTCATTAAGTCATTGGTCATTTTTTGAGATCAAATCTTCAAAGTGCTTATGACCAATGACCACTGACTTTTTTTATTCCTTTCGCATGGCATTCTTAAAATAATCATGCATTACCGCTTTGCCGTTCTGCATATCAATACTCAGCAACAGGTTTGCCTCACCCGAAGAGATCTCTTTATTGTCATTACCCAGTATGATCAGCCTTCTTCCCGTATAGATCCAGTCCGTAAGATCTTTGAGTTTTGTATTGAACGTCCATTTGGTATTCCCTGCAAGGTCAACACGGGCGAGCATGATATTGCCTTCATTACCCACTTTTTCACGGTAACAAATGATAAACCCATCATCATTTTTGGTATGAACTGGCAAAGCATTTGCTTTGTTCAGTAAAAACCCGCCCTGTAAATAAACAGCATCATTTAATTGTTGGGGTTCGCCTATCAGCAATTCAACAGTTTTTATTGTGGAATCTTTTATCCTTACGGGGGCCGTATACATTTTATTCCTTGCAGTTTCGGTATAAACTGCCCGGTACCTGAAACGGCCCTCCGGTTTTTCAAGGTCAGCATTGCTTAACAGCCCATACCATTTTCCGTTGAAAGTATCAACTGCTGTACAAATGGCGCTGTAACTTTTGCTCCCCCGGGTCATGTCTTCAACCTGGCGCTGCCTGTTCTTATCAGCATCTTTCAGGTTTTCAAGGTCTCTTATTTCATTATTGAAATTTCTTTTCATTGTACTGATGCTGTCTTGCTGGCGGTTAAAGTTCCTGCCGCTGTCAATATAAGCTGCATAGCTTATCTTTTTTTCGCTGTATAATTTGTTGAATGCACGGAAACGTTCATAATAGGCTTTGTATTTATCTTCAAGACCCGCCTCATTTTTCTTAAGCTCTTTGATCTTTGCTTCAAGCGGGCTTTTCGCAATATCGGCTTCATTGATTGCTGTTGCTACCAGGCTGCCTGTTGACAAACTGTATTTTACGCCGTCGGTGGCAGTGATCAGTATCTCATCGGTGGCATTGTTGTACACATAATATGTTTTTTCATCCGGCATTTTTCCTTTCAGTTGCGGGTTCTTTAATTCGATGATCTCCTTATCAGCAAATTTTTCCAGGGTGAACGGATCGTAAGCCAGCAATTCGCCGATAAATACCCAGGCCTTGCCATTGCCCGAACCCATGCTGGTAACGGGGTGAAACTTAACATCACTGTTGTGCTTTATTTTTTTATTGTCGATCAGTTCGCCTGTCTCTGCATCATTGGCCTGTATAAAATAATTTGTACTTAAGCTTTTGTAAGTACTGCCACCATTAGATTTATACGATGTGGCTTTGCCATATTTTACAATGCTGAATACAATACCCTTACCGCCTTTTTCAAAGAACAGGGCCGGACTGATGGCTGAGCGTTCATCATAACCAGCCAGGCATCCCCTGAGTAATAAAATAACCCCGGCTATTATAGCAACAAGAATAATTACTCCCGTTATTGTATATTTTTTTACCATGGCACATGATTTGAACCTGCCTGTCCGGTAGGCAGGTATTAAATATAAGCAACAGATTGCAGGATTCAAAGTGAACCCATTTTCAGCTCATGCTTTGTCATTTCGACGCCAGGAGAAATCTATTAAAAATGAATGTCAGGCTTGAGCTTGTCGAAGCCGATTTAAAATTTCGTATTCCGCCTTCGACAAGCTCAGGCTGACAATTGTTATGAATTTTCAACACATCCTTTGTCATTTCGACGATAGGAGAAATCTATTTGCTTCATATATCAGATGTCTCTCCCGATATTTATCGGGATCGACATGACAGAACGTGCTTTTCAGCAACCACTATTTAATTACATTTGCATCCACAATGATCTAATGTATTATGGCATCTAAGCGCAACGCGGCAGTCGGGTTTATCTTCATCACACTTTTAATTGACGTCATTGGCTTTGGAATCATCATACCGGTAATGCCAACTTTTATCGGCGAATTAAAACACGTTGACATAAGCACAGCTTCTACCTATGGCAGCCTGTTGATGTTCTCTTATGCAGTCATGCAGTTCTTTTGTGCGCCCATCATCGGGAACTTAAGCGATAAGTATGGACGCAGGCCCGTTTTGTTACTCTCTTTATTTTGTTTTGGGGTAGATTACCTGTTCATGGCATTTGCTCCAAGCTATGGCTGGTTATTTGCCGGAAGGATCATTGCCGGCATAGCAGGCGCCAGCATGACTACAGGTGCTGCCTACATTGCCGATGTAAGTACTACTGAAAACAGGGCAAAGAATTTTGGAATGATCGGCGCTGCATTCGGCCTGGGGTTTATCATCGGACCAATGATCGGCGGATTGTTGGGTGGACTTGGCCCACGCATCCCTTTTTATGCAGCCGCTGCTTTGGCTTTATTGAACTGGATCTATGGTTATTTTGTTTTGCCCGAATCTCTCGATAAAGAGAACCGGCGGCCATTTGAATGGAAACGTGCAAACCCGGTTGGTGCTTTGCTCCATTTAAGAAAATATCCTGCCATTGGGGGCCTGGCTGTTTCTATATTTTTAATTTATGTGGCGTCCCATGCCATTATGAGCAACTGGAGTTATTTTACCATGTATAGGTTCAACTGGGATGAAAAGATGGTTGGTATTTCATTGGCTGTAGTGGGTGTATTGGTGGCCACTGTACAGGGAGGGTTAACCAGGGTGATCAATCCACGACTGGGAAATGAAAGAACATTGTACACAGGCCTTGCATTTTATGCGGTGGGCATGTTGTTATTCGGGTTGGCCACACAAAGCTGGATGATGTTTGCCTTTTTGATTCCTTACTGCCTGGGGGGTATAGCACAACCTGCTTTACAGTCGGTAATGGCAGGGCATGTACCACCCAATGTACAGGGCGAACTACAGGGTACTGTAACCAGTTTAATGAGCGCTGCAGCGATTATCGGACCTTTGTTAATGAACAATTTATTCTTTTATTTTACACATAGCGAAGCACCTGTGCATTTGCCAGGGGCACCGTTTTTATTAGCTGCTGTTTTAATGGCAACCAGTGCGGTCATTGCATATAGAACTTTACATCCAAACAAAAGCACGGCCTGATATGATTAAGGGAATTAATGATTTCAAAAATGTTTTCTTCATTGGTATTGCCGGTGTAGGCATGAGTGCCATTGCGCAATACCTGGCAGGCATTGATAAAAAGGTAAGCGGCAGCGACAGGTACTTTAAAGAAGGCGAATTAAATGATACAAAAGAAAAATTAGAAGCCGAAAGCATTCAATGTTTTTTGCAGAATGGTGAGGGCATAACATCCGAAACTGACCTCGTTGTGGTTTCAACAGCAATAGAAGATACCGTTTTTGAAGTACAGAAAGCAAAGCAACTGAATATTCCCATCATCAAACGTTCGGAACTGCTGGCGATCATCGCCAAAAGTAAAAGGACCATTGCTGTTGGCGGTACATCGGGCAAAAGTACCACCAGTGCCATGTTGTTTGATATACTTGAACACGCAGGCATGCAACCCAGCATCATCAGTGGTGCAGGTTTGGTAAGTATCATCAGGCAGGGCAAGATTGGCAATGCTAAAGTTGGAAAAGGAGCGTGGCTGGTCATTGAAGCTGATGAAAGTGATGGTTCCATTGTGCAGTACGAACCCGAAATTGGATTATTATTAAATATTGATAAAGATCACCAGGAGATCGATGAACTGATGAACATATTCGAAATTTTTAAAAACAACAGTAAAATATTCATCGTTAACCGATCTAATAATTTAGCCAAACAACTTTCACAAAATGCGCAGCAGGATTTTTCTTCGGATGAAAATTCAGGAGCCGGTTATATCGTTAAAGACTTTGTACAGGATGGGTTTTCTATTGAATTCAAAATTCAAAATTCAAAATTCAAAATAAGTTCCATCGGTAAGCATAATATGGAAAATGCTTTAGCTGCAGTGGCTGTTGCCAATCAAATTGGCGTTGACCTGGATATCTGTGCAGCTTCATTAAAAAATTATGAAGGTATTTACCGCCGCAACCAGGTGCTGGGTAATAAGCATGGTGTATGGGTAATTGATGATTATGCACACAACCCGGTAAAATGCGCTGCCGCTATCATGGCCTGCCAACCGGTAGCGGAGAAAGTAGTTGCCTGGTTTCAGCCGCATGGCTATGGGCCAACACGTTTTTTAAGAGCCGATTTTGTAAAAGAGATCGCCGCTGCACTAAGGCCACAGGATGAAATATGGATGAGTGAGATATTTTATGCAGGAGGTACGGCGGTAAAAGATATTTCGGCCAATGACCTGATCAATGATATTACAGCGCTTGGTAAAAATGCATTCTTTGTTGAAGACAGGGATATGTTTGTAGAAACAGTAAGGCCGCACCTTTCTGGTAATTCTGTATTACTTTTAATGGGGGCAAGAGATCCGGGGCTGGAAGCATTCAGCAGATCGGTTTTCCAATCATTATAAAGATCGTTATGAGGATCATCCTGAGTTTATTGATTTTTCTTTCAGCCTGCAACAGCGGGCCGAAAAAAGATACAGTCTCATTTAAAGACTTGGAACCTTTGCAGGGAAATTGGTCAGGAGTACAAGATGTTCTTGCTGCTGATGATACAACCTGGACCAATTACAAGACAACGTTAGTGATAACTGCATTGAAAGATTCACTCCAACTCGATTTTAGTTTGAGCCAGTCAGCTGAGGAAGAGATAAAGGAAATAGGAATTCTATATATTCATGAAGATGGAAAGAAAATGAATTTCGGCCCTAGTGAATATACTATCGACTCTGTAAAAAGAGGCAAAGACTATCTTGTTATCACTGCCATAAAGGAAGATGTGGATAATGATAAACAAGCCGATATCAGGCTCACCATTGGGATCCGTCCGGGTTCAATCAGCAGATATTCCAGGATAGTTACAATCCGCAGGGAAGTGAAGTACAAAGGAACGGAAATGTTTTTTACCCGTATTGTGTTAGGAGTGGGAAAAGAAAAATGATAAAGATTTAAAAGTTCAAACAATAAGATGAATAAAAAAATAAACTTACTACTGCTTTTTAGTTTTTCTATCTGCATGCTGCATGCACAAACCACCCCAAAGGTTGACCTGGTGAATACCCTGATGGGTACTTTTTCAAAACCGGATCTTTCCAATGGCAATACATATCCCGCCATTGGTACACCATGGGGCATGAATTACTGGACAGCACAGACCAACAAGAACGGTGACGGCTGGCAATATATGTACACTGCTGAAAAGATCATCGGGTTCAAACAAACACACCAGCCATCACCCTGGATGAATGATTATGGCCAGTTCTCCATCATGCCAACAACCGGCGGCATGAAATGGAAAGAGGCCGACAGGGGCAGTTGGTTCTCACACAAAGCCGAAGAAGCAAGGCCTTACTATTACAAAGTATATTTAGCCGATGCAGATCTCACTACCGAATTAACAGCCACCGAACGGGCTGCTTATTTTCAATTCACTTTTCCAAAGTCCGACAGTTCATCCTTTATCATTGATGCATTTGATAAGGGCTCTTATATTAAAGTAATTCCCGGCGAGAATAAGATCATCGGCTACAGCACCCGCTACAGGCGTGGTAAACTCATCAACTTTAAGAATTACTTCGTCATCTATTTTGATAAATCATTTGATTATACAAAAACGATCAGCGAAACTGGCGCACTGATCGACTCCATGGAGATCACTAACAGTCATGCATTGGCGGTGCTGGGATTCAAAACAAAAAAAGGAGAAATGGTGCATGCGAGGATCGCTTCCTCATTCATCAGTTTTGAACAGGCCGAACAGAATTTAAAAGAACTGGGCAGTAAGAGCAATTCCTTTGAACAACAGAAAGCACTCACAAAAAATAAATGGGAAAAAGTATTGAATGCCGTACAGGCAGAAGGCGGTACTGATGAGCAGATGAGAACTTTTTATTCCTGCCTGTATCGCACAGTGATGTTCCCTAATAAACTGTACGAGGTTGATGCAAATGATAAGATCGTGCATTACAGTCCGTACAACGGAAAAATATTACCGGGCTATATGTTTGGCGGCACCGGCTTCTGGGATACCTTCCGGGCATTGTATCCATTGCTCAACTTATTATTTCCCTCTATTAATAAAGAAATGCAGGAAGGGCTCATCAATGATTATAAAGAAGGCGGTTGGTTGCCGGAGTGGAGCAGTCCAGGTTATGCCGATATCATGATCGGTAACAACTCCGCTTCTGTGGTTAGCGAAGCATATATAAAAGGGTTAAGGGGATACGATATTGAGACCCTGTACCAGGCATTACTCCATGGCGCCAACAATGAAGGTCCCATGAGCGCAGTAGGCCGCAAAGGAGTTGAGTACTACAACCGGCTTGGTTATGTGCCTTATGATGTAAAGATCAATGAGAATGCGGCACGAACACTGGAATATGCTTATGATGATTTTGCCATTTACCAATTGGCCAAAGCGCTGAATAAACCAAAAGCAGAAATAGAGATCTTTGCAAAACGCTGTTTGAATTACCGTAATTTATTTGACCCCGAAACCAAGCTGATGCGAGGCAAAAATGCAGATGGTAAATTTCAATCGCCATTTAACCCGGATAAATGGGGCGATGCATTTACTGAAGGAAACAGCTGGCATTATAGCTGGAGCGTATTTCATGATGTGCAGGGATTGATAGACCTGATGGGAGGGAAGCAAATGTTTGTAAAAATGATCGATTCTGTTTTTACCATGGCGCCAACTTTTGATTTTTCATATTATGGAGAAGTTATTCATGAGATCAGGGAGATGCAGATAGCCGGTATGGGACAGTATGCACATGGCAACCAGCCCATACAGCACATGGTGTACCTCTACAACTATGCAGGCCAGCCCTGGAAAACGCAGTACTGGGCACGTGAAGTGATGAACAGGATGTACAAGCCCACACCCGATGGTTATTGCGGTGATGAGGACAATGGCCAAACCAGCGCCTGGTATGTATTTTCAGCCATGGGCTTTTACCCGGTCTGCCCCGCCAGCGATCAATACGTGATGGGTGCGCCACTCTTTAAAAAAATGGTATTGAATTTAGAGAACGGAAAAAAGTTCGTTATTGAAGCGCCACAAAACAGTGCACAAAATATATACATACAGTCGGTAACAAAAGATGAATTGAATTATACCAGGAACTGGCTGAATCATTTCGAAATATTGAAAGGCGGAAAGTTAAAAATTAATATGGGGCCCAAAGCGGCACAATTATGGGGGACTGCAAACGCCGATCTTCCTTATTCTTTTTCAACTGGTAAAAAATAAAGTAGTGTACCGGGTTGTAAAAATAGATCAAATGAATGTCAGACTGAGCTTGTCGAAGTCGTTTTGCAACGATTTAACCCGCCTTCGACAGGCTCGGGTTGACACCCTTTTTTAAACCGATGTACTACTTAAAATAAATATTATGAAGATCATTTTCAGCTTATTGTTTTTCTTTTTATCGGTTTGTGCTACAGCACAAAGACCTACTGCGGTTACCCATAAGGAACTAAAGGACCTCCTGGTTGGTAACTGGGTGGGAAATGTTGTGTATACCGGAACTGATAATGAAAAATTACAGGTGACTTTAACTACCAGCCTGGAGATCGTTGATATGAAAGACTCCCTGGTTTTTAACTATGTCTATACAGATCCCAATGGCAAACAAACAACCGAAAAGAATTCCCTGCGCATTTATGAGGATGGCAACAAGTTGAGTTTCGACAGTGCGCAATTTGATATTATGGCAACCCGCAGAAGAGGGCCAAGGGTAACGCTCATTGGCGAAAGAGAAGGTGCTGAGAATTTCCGTTCTGCCGATTTCCAGGAGATCATCAACTTTGGTCCCGGTATTTTAAATTTTACAAAAGGCATCCGGTATATGGATATGTCTGATGCGTATTTTATTCGCAAGAGGGTAACACTAACTAAAAAGTAAACCCATGGTCTGACGACTCGTCTGACCATGTTAACCTGGTCTGCCGCCATCGGTTGACCAGGAAAAAAAACGTAAACATCGTCAGGCGGGAACGTCAGACCAAATTAAAAAATGGCCACACTAATAAAACACATAAAACAATTAGTAAATACCCGTGAAGAAACCGATCTTCTCCGTGGTGCAGCATTGGCCGTTCTGCCGGTCATTGAAGATGCATTCCTGTTAATTGAAGATGGCATCATTGCTGAGTACGGCCCCATGTATGAACTTGAATTAAAAGTTCCGAATTTACCCAAAGTTATTATTGATGCAGATGGGCAGTTTGTTTTGCCAACCTGGTGCGACAGTCATACCCATATTGTTTTTGCAAAGACACGTGAAGAAGAATTCATTGATAAGATAAAAGGCATGAGCTATGCAGATATAGCAGCCAGGGGCGGGGGTATTTTAAATTCAGCCAACAAATTACATGAAGCAAGCGAAGATGAACTTTTTAACAGCGCCTGGAAAAGACTGGAAGAAGTCAGCAGGCTCGGTACCGGTGCCATCGAAATAAAAAGCGGCTATGGATTGACCGTAGAAGGGGAGTTAAAAATGCTGCGGGTGATCAAAAAGCTCAAAGAAAGGTCTAACCTTAGCATCAGATCAACCTTCCTCGGTGCACATACTTATCCTCTTGCTTTTAAAGAAAATCACCCCGGATATATCAACAGCATCATCAATGATATGCTGCCCGTAATTGCAAACGAAAAGCTTGCCGATTATATTGATTGCTTCTGCGAAACGGGTTTCTTTTCTCCAGAAGAGATGGAGATCATCTGCCAGGCCGGGATGGGCTTCGGGTTAAAACCAAAGCTGCATGTTAACCAGTTGAATAGCATCGGAGGAATTGAATCGGCTGTAAAATTAAATGCACTATCCGTTGATCACCTGGAGACTATGACGGAAAACGATGTTAAATTATTAAGTGAGGGTGGGTCACCCCGCAAGGGTGGCTCACCCGGCATAATTGGAACGCTTTTACCCACTGCAGCTTTCTTCCTGCGCATGCAATATCAACCAGCCCGACAACTCATAGATGCCGGTTGCGCCATTGCACTGGCATCAGATTATAATCCCGGCTCTTCACCATCAGGCAATATGAATTTTGCGATCGCCCTGGCTTGTATACAGATGAAGATGTTGCCAGAAGAAGCCATCAATGCCGCTACCATAAACGGTGCTTATGCCATGGAACTGGAGAAAGAACTGGGCAGTATAACAATCGGTAAAAAAGCCAATCTTATTTTTACCAAACCTATTCCTTCGCTTGCCTATTTGCCTTATTCATTTGGTGCAAACCTTATTGATAAGGTAATGATTGGGGGGGAGTTTATTTCTTAACCACAAAGCACACAAAGTAAGAAACACAAAGTCCACGAAGGGATACTTCGTGGACTTTGTGCAACCCTTCGTGATCTTTGTGGTAAATATTCTTAATCCTGTATAAATATCTTAAAACGATCAAAACAATATTTCATCAAGGCCTCCCTGTCATCCGGGTGAGCAATATCGATCATCAGTTTTGCCCGCTGCCTCAAATTCTTTCCAAATAAAAAAGCAACACCATATTCTGTAACTACATAATGAACATGTCCACGTGTGGTTACCACGCCGGCGCCTTCTTTTAAATGAGGAACAATTCTTGGTATTCCTTTAGCCGTGCGACTGTTCAATGCGATGATCGGTTTACCACCAACACTCAATGCGGCGCCTCTCATAAAATCCAGTTGCCCGCCAATGCCGCTGTATTGCAGATCACCGATACTGTCGGCACAAACCTGCCCGGTAAGGTCCACTTCAATGGCGCTGTTAATGGCGATGACTCTGGGGTTCTGGCGTATCACATGGGGATTGTTAACATAAGCAATGTCCAGAAAATTGAAAGCGGAATTATCATTCACATAATCGTATAGTTTTTTGCTACCAATGGCAAAAGAAGTAACCGTTTTATTAGGGTGTTTGGATTTCATTTTATTATTGATCACATCTTTTTCTACCAGTTCAATGATGCCGTCGCTCAGCATTTCGGTGTGCACACCCAAATTTTTATGATCGCCTAAAAAAGACAACACCGCATCCGGTATGGTGCCAATGCCCATCTGCAGGGTACTGCCGTCTTCGATCATATTGGCAATATGTTTACCGATAAGCAGTTCATTTTTGCCAACCCTGCTGCTGTAATTCTCTTCCGGTAAAGCCGACTCATGCAGGACCATTTTGGTAAAGCGGTTGGTATGTATCATGCCATCACCATGGGTACGGGGCATAGCAGGATTGACCAGTGCAATGGTTTGACGGGCATTGTCAACTGCTGCACGTGCAATATCCACCGATACGCCCAGTGAACAATAACCATGTGCATCCGGTGGCGAAACCTGCACAATGGCAGTATCCAGTTCCAGTAACCGGCTTGTAAACAGGAAAGGGATATCGCTCAAAAAGACCGGGATAAAATCGGCCCTGCCTTCAGCTACTGCAGCCCTGATGGGTGCCGATACAAACAATGAATTTATGTGAAAACTGTTGCTGTATTCGGGCTTAATGATCTCCAGTTCCCCTTTTAAAGTAATGGATACCAGCTCCACGTTTTTTAATCGCTTACTTTCTTTGGCCAGTTCATCCAGCAGGAAAGTTGGTGTACATACACTGCCATGGATAAAAACCCGGCTATTGCTTTCAATAATGGATAGGGCCTCCTTTGCTGTTACATATTGGTAGGGGTGAATCATCGGTTCTATTTTATTTACTGCAAAAATCAGGGTTATTAAAATATTTGCAACAAATCTTTATCATATCGTTGCATGATTTTGATAACACTTCTCATGAGGCTTTGGGAAGGAAGAATTAAAAATGTCTTTGGATCAAGTGCTCCTGCTAATCCGCTTTTTGTCTGCGACCTGTGGAATTCTTAATTCTTAATTTTTAATTCTTAATTTACGCCCAATTCTTAATCTATCGAATATGCAACTCATCGAATGCGTTCCAAATTTCTCCGAAGGCAACGACCTCAACATCATCAAACAAATAACAAACGAAATAGAATCCGTTGACGGGGTACGTTTATTGAACGTAGACCCCGGCAAAGCAACCAATCGTACCGTAGTAACCATGGTAGGCGAACCCGCCCATGTAATAGAAGCCGCTTTTAAAGCTATTAAAAAAGCCGGCGAGCTGATAGACATGAGCAAACACAAGGGCGAGCACCCCCGTATGGGCGCAACAGATGTTTGTCCGCTGATACCCATTGCAAATATTACCATGGAAGAAACGGCCCAGTATGCACAGCAACTCGCCAAAAGGGTAGGAGAAGAATTGAATATCCCCGTTTATTTATATGAAGCCGCACAACCTGATGCAGCAAGAAATAATTTATCCGTTATCCGTGCCGGCGAATACGAAGGCTTCTTTAAAAAAATAAAAGAACCACAGTGGAAACCCGATTTTGGTCCTGCAGAGTTTGATCCCGCCAGAGGCGGGACCGTTATTGGCGCCAGGGATTTTTTAGTGGCTTATAATATCAACCTCAATACAACTTCTACACGCCGTGCCAATGCCATAGCTTTTGATGTACGTGAAGCCGGGAGAAATATAGATGTGGAAGGCAAGAAAGTAAACCAGCCCGGTACCTTAAAAGCTGTAAAAGCCATTGGCTGGTATATTGAAGAATATGGCGTGGCGCAGATCTCCATTAACCTCACCAATATCAATATCACTCCTGTGCATATTGCTTTTGATGAAGTGTGCGATAAGGCCAATGCAAGAGGCATACGGGTAACAGGCAGCGAACTGGTGGGCCTTATTCCTTTAAAAGCCATGTCCGATGCCGGTAAATATTTTTTACAGAAACAAAAACGCAGCACCGGTGTAAGTGAAAAAGAGCTGATCAGGATCGCCATTAAAAGTATGGGGCTTGATGAACTGGGGACTTTTAAACCCGAAGAAAGAATTATTGAATACATGCTGAATGATACAAGCAGTAGCCGGTTAGTAAACATGAAGCTGAATGACTTTGCCGACCTTACCGCCAGTGAAAGTGTTGCCCCCGGCGGTGGTTCCATCAGTGCATATGTGGGTGCACTGGGTATAAGCCTGGGCGGCATGGTTGCCAATTTAAGCAGCCACAAAAAAGGCTGGGACGACCGCTGGCAGGAGTTCAGCGACTGGGCCCAAAAAGCAGAGCAGTATAAAAATGAATTGGTAAAACTGGTAGATGCTGATACCGCTGCCTTTAATAAGATCATGCAGGCATTTGCATTGGCCAAAGCAACACCCGAAGAAAAAGCCATCCGCACGCAGGCCATACAGGAAGCCACAAAATACGCCATTGAAATACCGTTCCAGGTTATGGAAGCTGCTTTTAAAAGTATGGAAGTTATTAAGGCCATGGTTATTAATGGCAACCCCAATTCTGTTACCGATGCCGGTGTTGGTGCGCTCTGCGCCCGTGCCGCGGTTATCGGCGCTTTTATGAATGTACGCATCAATGCCACCGGTTACAACGATAAAACCTTTACTAACGAACTCATTGCCAAAGGCGCCGATATTGAAAAAGATACCATTTCGCTGGAAGCGGAGATATTGAAGTTGGTGGATGGGAAGATTGGGGTGTAGCTGTTCTGTCATTTCGACGATAGGAAAAATCTGTAGGGCAAGTCAAAATTTAAAAGTCAAAAGTAAAAATGAGAGCTTTAGTTGTTAAGCTCTTTTTTTGAAATTTTGCTTTTGATTTTTGACTTTTGTTACCCATCTGGCGCAAGTGTTCCCTACCAGCATGATTAAATTATAAACGTATGATGATGGGATCACTTGATGACTCTTCAATCCTACCTACCGGCAGGCAGGTACACCGGTTTGTAACCACAGTTATGAAAACGAAAACATAATATGCTGCCGGGCTGTTTGTTTAAAAATGAACATTGCTTTACATTGAACATCAGTGATCTTAATTCCCGGAAACAATCCGGGCAGGACTTAAAAGCACAAGTGGTCCCATGATCATTTCGATAAATGATAGGCCTTATATAAGGGAACACTTGCGCTAGTGAGGGGAAGATTGGGGTGTAGAACGTCCTGAGTGAAATTGAAGGGGTAGTTAAGGTTTCGGGCGAACTCGAGAAACCGCGTTAGGAATAACGAAGCATTTTTTTTGTTGCAGGCATTTGAAATACTATTAAACATCGTGGAGCCTGTACTGAGCGAAGCCGAAGTATCACTCACTCTTGTACTGCATACCTTTATTGGACTTTTATTGAAGCGTAGGTATGAGTAGTAGTTCGTAAGACATACGAACCAGGACGAAGGTAAACTGGTCCGTGTGACACGAACCAGGGTGAAGATTTGTGAGACACGATCCAGGGCGAAGAAGAAAAGTAATACACTTATTGCTCTGTCAGCTTACCGGAAATGTTGATAATGGTAGTGCCGTTTGAAAATGGTACGTTACAAAAGCTGGCAGACAATTTTCCATTTATATGGCTCACAAAAACATCCTTATTGGGGTGGCAGTGAAAAAACTGGCCGCCATAGATAAAGCTTAAAGATATCCACACATAAGGATCGGTTTGGCCAAAAATGATGGAATTGGTTGTAGTATAAATGCCATCCAGGGGTTCTATATTACCATTATTAGAATTAAACAGCACCCTGAAATCGGTAGGGTAACCCGTGGTTGCTGTACCATACAATGCCTTGCCATTAAATGTTGGATCAAAATTTTTGATCACGCTGTAAAAAGTTGTGTTGGGTATGGCACTTCCGCTCAGGGAATTATTTGCAGGTGTACAGGGCGCTGTGCCCTGTCTCAGCTTCATGTCAATAAAAAGGCTGTCGAAAATGGTTTCACCACACTCAACATTACTTTTAGAACAGTAATACCAGCCACGATCTAAATAACCAGCATTATCTACAGTAATTGAATTACCGTACACACCACTAAAATTTCCGGGGCCAGACCAGTGAAAGAGGTCATTATCAGAAACCTTGAGGGCAGTTAATGTAAAAGATTCACCAACAGTGGGTGTGGAGTTGGTTGTGGTAAGGTTAATATCAGTTGAACATTTGTTTCCTGCTTTCTCGCAGCCGGTAAAAATAAATGCCAGGCAAACAGCCATTAAAAGGTGAGATTTCATAAGTACAGTTTTAAGTGGCAAATATAAGAAAGTTTTCCCCCTGCTGCCTCTTGTATACTGCATACCATTTTTGCCGTCGTGTATTTTGAAGATATATATAATAAAATAGTGCAGCCACCTGGCTGCACCATTTTATTGTAAACTTAGCTTATTATTATTAATCCTGTTTTTATTGCCCGGTAATTGCAAAACGCATGGCAGTTAACTGGTTAAGGCGTTCCTGCTTTTTTGCCAGCTGGCCTGTAAGCGATGCTATTTTATCGTCCTGGTCACCAATATTATTATTAGTTGACCTTGCATGCTTTGCTTTGTGATATGCACGTCTGGATTTTCTTTTTGCAATTCTTGCTTCTTTAACGCTTCCGTTTATGGCTTTGTCGGCCTGGTTACTGCTGCTTACTGCTGCATCTTTAGCATTTGATTCAGCAGCTTCGGCTTTAGCACGGTAGCCTGGCATATTATTGTGTGCTATGGTTAATTTAGCGTTCAGATCGGCAATGTCATTACTTACTTCAGTAAATTCTTTATTGAGTTTAACCGTGTCTTCAAAAGTTTTATACACCTGTGCATGTGCAGTAAGGCCCGTAAATAGTATCAATACAGTTAGCAGGTAAAATGTTTTTTTCATAATTTTTTTTTAAATGAATATAATGGTTACTACGCCAGTTTCATTATCTGTAAAGCAACGAACCGGGAAATAATAACTTAATAAATGCTGTTTTTAATGGCTGCACTCAATGATGTGAATACACGAAGAAAGCCACTACAATAATTGAAACCAGTAAAAAAGGTCGGAATAGTTACCAGAAGCTTAGAACGAATACCTACAAGGTAGACTATTAAAATAAGAACGTAGTATATACTTTTCCAGCTACCGCAGGTATGCAGCAAAACCTCAGGCAGCGCCAGTTCATACAACTAACGCACAATTT
Organism: Ferruginibacter sp.; assembly: GCA_039919015.1. Lineage (GTDB taxonomy): Bacteria > Bacteroidota > Bacteroidia > Chitinophagales > Chitinophagaceae > Ferruginibacter. The sequence continues at coordinate 27,522 of JBDSGK010000075.1, read as the reverse complement.
TTCATCCTGATCGCATGTTTGACCTTAGCGATGGTGTGTTGCAGGGTCATTAGTTTTGCAGCCTTTGCATCCGGATCTGCAAGCATATCTGCACGATGTTTTTCATGCATAGTAAGTATTACTTCAAGTGTTTGAATGTGTAGCAGGTTGTAATTAGGCATATGTATGAGTTTATACAACTATACAGGCAATTCCCGTGCTTACTTTACAACCAATTGTTATATTTGTCACAACAACACATAAACTTACTGTACAATCCTCCACTGGCGTATTCTTTTAGAATAATATCTACAGTGTATTCCACCGTAGTATTACAAATTGCAACGCAAAAGCATTGCATCTTTGCACTGTTAAATATCCAAATATCCATACCTAAAAAACAGACCTTATCCCGTGAAAACTCAATCTCTGAATCTTATGAAAACCGATGTACAATAAAACGTACATACACATGTTTACACCTATGAAAAACCTTCAGTAATGAAGGTTTTTTATTTTTCAGCACATCCATCCCTGCAATTACTGCAGCGCATTCAAACTACAGTTAATGATGGGCCGTTGTTTCAAAGCTACCAATACAATGATATTCGTCTTAAGTGTTTCGTCATTGCGGAAAATATAACTTGCTTTTATCCAGGTAACATAAGCATTATACCCGTAACCAGTCATATAAAAAAAGAGCAGCACACGCTGCTCCTTTTTAAAATTATAATTGAACTTAAAACAAAGATATTTATTTAGGCATCAATACGCCATCAATAACATAGGTAACGCCATTGCTTGATACTACATCAGCAATAGTAATGTTAGCCATATTACCTTTTGCATCTTTTACCATCCATTTGCCATCTTTCATCCAAACAGAAAGTTCCTGTCCTTGAACAGTTGTTAATTTTTGGCCGTCTTTAAGATCAGCTGCCATTAATGCACCTGGTACCACATGATAGGTAAGGATCTTGGCAAGGTCGGCTTTCATTTCAGGCTTTAATAAAGTTTCAACTGTACCCTTTGGTAATTTATCAAAAGCTGCATTGGTTGGTGCAAATACGGTAAAAGGGCCTGCGCCGCTTAATGTACCGGCAAGATCGGCTGCTTTTACAGCGGCTACCAATGTTGTGTGTTCAGCTGAACCGGCAGCATTCTCTACAATGTTTTTGGATTTTACCATCATGGCACCGCCTACCATTACACCTTGCTCCTGTGAACTCATGGGTTCTTCCATTTTAGGCTGTTCTACCGCCATGGTATCAGTTGTTTCTGTAGTTGATTCAGTTTTGCTGTTACAGGCTACCATGGTTAAGGCTGCAGCTGCAACCAGGCAAATTGAAAATAAATTCTTTTTCATGAATTAGTTTTTTTTGTTGTTTATAAATTTTGAATGATATACGGAGAAAACTGGAGAATGGTTTTTTACGTTCCTTATTTACGGAATAAAAAATATCCTTTTGCCACGTAATGAAAACAAACCGTGTTAATTTATTAATAATAGCTTTAGGTTTACTGCTGTTCATTTTCAGCAGCTGTGCTTTTAAAACCATAAACAGGTCAAAAGATGTGGAATACCTGCCAACTGGCACAACCGGCACAGAAGCACAGAAACTTAACATTTTTTCTCCTGAAAAAAATACTGTTTTAAAAGATGTGCTGATCTTTATTCATGGAGGAAACTGGAATTCAGGAAAACCATCTATTTATAATTTTTTTGGGGCTAGGCTGGCAAGAAAGGGTGTGGTGGCTGTTATCATTGAATACCCGTTGAGCCCCAAAGCTACTTATAAAGAAATGGCATTTGCAACTGCTGCCGCCGTTACATGGGTGAAACAGCATATTGCCCAATACGGCGGTAACCCTGAAAAAATATTCATATCCGGCCATTCTGCAGGCGGGCACCTGGCAGCATTGGTATCGCTGGATAATAGTTACTTTGATAGCCTGGCAACGGGTAATCCAATTAAAGGATCAATATTAATTGATGCCGCAGGACTTACTATGTATGATTACCTGCATGCAGAAAATTTTGAACAGGGCCATACTTATTTAAACACGTTTACCAACGATCCCGTTGAATGGAAAAAAGCAAGCCCTGTAAATTTTGTTCATAGGGGTATGCCGCCTATGCTTATTTACCAGGGAGGGAAAACCTATGCATCCATTAAAGAAGCAAATGAAAAATTTGTACAGGCAGTACAGCAAGTTGCACCCGGTACGCCATATTATATTTTAAAAGGCAAAAAACATGTGCCGATGATACTACAGTTCTTTTGGTCGTGGAACCCACATTATAAAACGATCATTGATTTTATGAATAATAATTAAGCAATATAATCTTGCTTTATTTATTGATGGCTGTCTTTACAAGTAGTAGTGATAAAGTAAGACCAGGTAGGGGAAGCCGCGTTGCCCCTGTCATAATAATAGCCATCTGTTATGCACCGCTCTGGATATATAGCAACAGGCTGGTTGCAGAATTTGCAATGTAACTGCATCACTCGGTGAACTATTAAAAGAACAGCAACACCACCGTAAGCACAATACCCGCCAGTGTAAAATAAAGTCCCTTTTTAAAAATGCTGGTACCGGGCATGAACATCCAGAAAGAAGATATCACAAAGAACAGCAATGATGTTGCGAAAAAAATATTCAGGTAATACAATGGATCCTTGGTACTGGCCTTATGCAAATGAGTAAGTTTTTCAACAAATGGGGGCAATGTTTTAGTGGTATAAGTCACTGCACCGGTTTGTGTATTGTAATTGCCACCCTTAAACAATTGTACATCGCCAATAACAGAATCTATCTTCAGGTCACGGTTGCGGATGGCCTTCCCCAGGTCGGCTACAGGAAGCCCGGGTTTCAACTGCTTGGTGGTTTGTTTTTCTCTTTTCAAAAAATCAGTATCCCTGAAAATAAGGATAGTGCCGCTGATGGCATACATAGCCATGATGCCGGCTAAAAAAAATCCGAGGTAACGGTGGTAGATACGCATCCTGTTATTGACAGTTGGCCTGGTGCTCATAATTTAAAATTTGTGCAAAGAAAAGCAAATCAAAAAATATAACCACCGAAATATGGAAAACAGTTTACAGTAACGGGAATTATTCCTGCAATTCCCCGGGTTCAACCTTGCCCGGCACCTGACCTTCATCTTCTTTTTTATCCTGCACTATTTTTGGAATTTCTGCAGTAAAGATGAGGCCGCTGGCAGCAGCGTGTTCAGCAGCTTTTACAGTATGTTCAGTTAGTATCATTTCTACTCCTGCAGTGCTTAAGTCCATGGCAACCTGCTTTGCTATTTCCTGTTTTTTACCGGCAACTACATCCCGGATATAAATACAAATGATACGCCCCGGAAAATGTTTGACCACTTCCAAGTAAATACCCGGATCCTGTTCGCCGCTATCACCAACGAGTACAAAATTCAGATGAGGGTAGGTATCGAGTATCTGTTTTATTTCGGCAAACTTATGGCTTAGGTAATCACCGCTCATAAATGATTCACTTTGTAATCCAAAATCCCTCAACAGCAGAGGCCCCTGCGGAATATCATTGTGATCCATATAATCTATCAGCAGGTCATACAGGTTCCAGGGGCTGCTGCTTACATAAAAGAACGGGTTGTTGCGTTTGCCATTACGCCCCAGTTGCAGCGACTTGTAAAATTCAGTAACACCTGGAAAAGGCAGGCGGGTGTGTGCATTGCGAAAAAGTACGGTCTTGCCCATGGCCAACAGGTCGGTTGCACCGGTGCGTATGATGGTATCATCAATATCACTGATGATACCATATTCTGCATCAGCAGGAGGGATCATCATTTCAGCATGAAAAATATTGTTTGTAAAAGGGCCAGGTGCATCTATAAGTTGCAGCGGTATACTGAGGTAAAGTTCTTCTGTTATGAGTGGCACAGCTGGTTGAAAGGTAAAAACAAAATAACCTTCTTTATCCGAGACAGCCTGTTGCTGTTCACCGGGTAAATTCAACTGTAGGGTAGCACCGGGTACTTCATCAGTTTCAAACCGCTTATACATATTCAGCAGGTTGGTAAATAAATGATCAGCTTCTGTTGCCGCGGTTATTTTTTCATCTTCCAGCACACGTCCACGTACATATACATGTTGAGGAGTGCCATAAGTTCTGAAAGGAACCACCTGTATCTTATCCATTGTGCCAAGCCGTTGGCGTAGACGATACATTTGCCTGTCAACTATATCATCCAGTTGGATGGCTGTGTCCAACAACTTCTTTTTCCAATTTTGCATAGTGTGTAACTTACAAATTTTGAACCAATGAAAAAAAGATCCTGTTCCGGGATGGGAATGCTGAAGGAGACTTATTAAACGGTATTGCTTTTATCAAAAAAATGATTTATTTTGTTTTTTGTCATTTGTCCCCACCGCAACCCTATTTAAAGTAGGAATCACTATTCAATAACTCTGTACTCCATAAGAAAGTAAAATTTCGTTTTATTGGTTAAGAAGTATTTTTTTAACAGCTAAAGCGCTGGTTACTGATGCGATTCTCCAGGAAAAAATGAGCCCGTTTATACAATGTGGCTAAAACCCTTTTATTGTTAAAACCTAAATCAAACTAAAATGAAACAAAAAACGCATTTAACCGGCAAACTTTTCTATCGATTTGTTGTTGCTGTAATTTTTTTGATGTTGCCTGCTATTATGAATGCCCAGACCCGGACAAATTGGGAGATGCATGCCGGTAACGGGCCCGAGGCCGTTTCACCCTGTTCAGCTACTTATGGAGCAGTGAGTGAGTATGCTTATGCAGTTATACCCAATGTTGGTGACCCTGGTTGGGGGGCGGCGCCAAATGCCAGTTCGATCGGTTTTGCAGGTCCTTCGGATTTATGTAATCTTTTTAGTTGCCTATGTGGAGTTGATTTTACCTATTTTCAAACATTTGTAAACATTCCCGGCAATGTTGTGGTCTCTACTTTTACCTTAACCTTTTCCGGCGTAGATGATGGCGCCCGGGTTACCATTTACAATTCAGTTCATCCCACGGGCCTGGTAGTGGCCGGTTCTTATGTTTTTTTAGGAGGAACAACAACGGCCGACCTGGCTGCCTATATGGTCTCAGGTGAAGTAAACAGGGTGGTAGTTACTCATGTTGATGACTGTTGTTCTTTTAGGTCGTTGAACGGTAATATAGTTTTGAACGGGGAAGTTATTAATCCTTCATCAGGTCAAATTGTAGCAAAAAAGTTTTACGATGCCAATGTTGACGGTATTAAACAAGGAGGTGAGCAGGATATTGCCAACTGGGCTATGACCCTTGATCCCGGTGCTGTATTACAATATACCGATGGTACAGGTTCTACTACATTTGGCCCATTAACTAACGGTAATTATACTGTTACTGAAGGAACATTGAGTGGCTGGCTTCCTACTAACCTAAGTTCAAGAAACATTTCAATTACAACACCCAATCAAATAATTACTGAATCTTTTGGTAATGTATGCCTTGGAGGAGGCGGAGCCTACTCAAAAGGATATTGGGGAAATAAAAACGGGGAAGCTACCTTAAATAGCTGTACCGGTGGTATGGCAGGTGCTATGGCGGCTCTAACGGCACTTAATTTACGTAATGCAAATGGTACTGCTTTTGATCCCGCTACTTATACGGCTTATAAAAACTGGAGCCAGGCTGCTACCGGTACAAATATGGCCTATATGCTTTCGGCCCAAATGGCTGCCATGAAACTGAATATGCGTTGTGCCGGAGTGTCGGGAACAATGATCATCTATGCACCTGGTACAGGGTCTGCAAATGCATTTGGCTTTGCAAGCGTGGGTAGTGTAATGACCGAAGCAGATAACCTTTTATCAACGAATGGGTCAATTCCGGATGATGGCAGTCCGTTAAGAATTTTGGCTACAGCATTGAAAGATGCCTTGGATAAGGGCGATAATAATTTAAATTTTGTACAGCCTGCTCCATGTTCAAATAATTCTTTTGCTCCAACAACTGTGAGCAAGGATGAAATGCTGGAAAACAAGACCTTGTCATTTAAAGTTTGGCCCAATCCTGCTACAGGATATTTTAGTGTAAGTTTAATGGACAGTAAAAGTAATGAGCGGGTTGAAATAAACGTATTTGATGTTAATGGCAAACCGGTTTATTCCAACAAGGGCGCTGCCAATCAAACCTATAGGTTGGGTGCAGGCTTTCAACCAGGCATTTATAGTATTCATATAAGCCAGGGAGAAAAAACCGCAATTCAAAAACTGGTCAAAGAATAAATGTTTTGATCATTAAGTTCAAAGGCCGGTAAAAATTACCGGCCTTTTTTATAATAGAAAATTTATAGGATTCTAAATTGAACAAATATTCCTTTAGACTTACTGCTCCTTTTGAATGGGTACTGCTTCATATTGACCTAAATATTGTATATCTTCTTTGATATTGGCATAGGTCATATTGAATGCTAACTTCCTGATCGTTTGTCCGGGCAAAACAACAATAGACCTGTCAAAATAATAACCCCCGTGGTTTGAGATAGCTTTTATATAAATAGGATTTCTGCAGTTATTTTTTAACCCGGGATATTCTACCCGGCGTGTTTCGGTTCTCTCACTGGTTCCTTTAAATTTTTTGAATTCATCCGTGAGGTCAACTGGCTGTTGGTATTCTTCCTGCACAATATGGGTGGCCCGGCCTGTGCAATTACACGCAGTGAACTTTTCAAAACTCTTTGCCTGGTGCTTTTGCACATCTGCCAATGAAAAACCAAATTCCTCTGTAGGTTTTTGAAAGCCTTTTACATTGTGAAGTTCCATCAGACCGTTATTTTCGAGGAGATAGGCACCCGTTTCTTTTCCGTTCTCAAAATGACCAACCTTCATTCCATTGACTGTTTTAATTATGCCCACACCATGATGCTGTGCATTTACAAATCCACCTTCATACTGGTACCTGCCGTAAGTACGGTCATTTGTTATGGAGATACCATAACCATTGCTGCAATCACCGGATATACATATTTCTTTGATCTCCTGTTTGCCTGCAAGTTCCCAAACCGGCGATTTTTCCTGAATGGGTTGTGCACGCTGCAATAAGCGCCAGAGTGTATCAATATTTGATTGGGTATAAGCTGCCTGCGAAGTGAAGATGGTAGTGGCTAAGATCATCAGTGCATATAAAAATGATCTTTGTTTCATGAGGCTGTTTTTTTATGGCTATTCAAGTATCAGTCTCTTAAAATAAAAAACATCCGGATCAACCTGCAGCATTGTTTTGCTGGTAACTGTTACTCCTTTTTTGTCAACCACCAACCGCTGCAAGCCCGCATCTGTAATGATATTTACAGGTAGGGCCATATCCACATTCAGCAGTTTAACAACATATTTATTTTCGTCGGTTTGCTTTACCTGTATCTCCAGTTTATCGGTCGTGTACAGGTAAAGATGGAACAGAGGTTGCAGGCTTTTGCCATAGGCGCTGCTGAAATGTTTTTCAACATCGGCGGTTACAACTGTATTATCATACGTGTACTTAGGGTCGGTAGCAAACTTTTTTAAAGTAGGGAAGAAGAGTTCATCGCCCATTACATAACGCAGTGTATGCATAAAAAAAGCACCCTTACCATAAATGTCGCCATAGTAAGCGCTGTCAGAGTCTACTTCTTCGCCCCTTACAACTGGCAGCCTGTTTTGTATACGCCTGGCAGTTTCCTGCATTCTTTTTAAGTAAGCATTTTCGCCGGCAAGTTCCCTGGTTGCCATGGCATCGCCAAAAACGCAGATGCCTTCCTGTATCCACATATGTGCCCAGTCGCGGTTGGTTACTTTGTTGGCCCACCACTCGTGCCCGAATTCATGGTGCAGCAGCCAATCAAAATCTTTACCGCCAACCTGGGTGAACTTGTATTTATTACCATATGCAATATTGGTTTGGTGTTCCATGCCCAGGTGCGGAGTTTCAGAAACAGCTATGCGCTCTTTTACCCATGGATATTCACCAAAATATTTTTCCTGTATGCGGCATGATTGTTCAAGCAGATCGAGTAATTTTTCTCCCATGGCCAGGTTTTGTTCCAGCACATAATATTCCATCGGTACTTTGTTGCCATCAATTGTAGTATACATTCTTTTAACCACTTTGTATTTACCAACATTAAAAAGAATACAATAATTGCTGATGGTATACTTGGTCTTCCAGTGCCAGGTTGACTTATTTTTTTTACTTGTAACATTTTGCAATAATCCCGGGGCTGCTACAACCAATCCTTTTGGCACTGTGATGATCATATCTGCACCTTCATTGGGTTCATCGCTGGGATGATCTTTACAGGGAAAATAGATCTTTGCACCCTCTCCCTGGCAGGTTATGGCTATCCATGGATTTCCTACTGTATCTTTCTCCCATTGAAAACCACCTATCCATGGCGCCCTTTCTGCGATGCCGGGTTTTCCGCCATATGCAATTTTTACTTTCACTTTTCCGGCAGGCAGTTCCTGTGCTAATGGAATGTTGACCAGGTCATCATTGGTATGTGTATAATTATTTGTTTTGCCATTTACCCAAACCTCTGTAATGGTTAGTCCGTGCCAGAGATCGAATAATAAAACGCCGCTTGAACGCGACAGATTAAGATCAATTTCTGTGTAGCCGTTTATAGTTTTTTGTGCGGGGTCAACATTAAGAGCAACGGTGTAATGCCTGATGTCCATGATTGCCTGTTCGGGTTTCAGTTTCCCGCCCGACCTCAGGTTCTGGGCGTTTGCAGTTATTGAACCCAGGGTTACCAACAATAATAAAATAATGCGCATGGAGAATGTTTTAGTGAAGATAATTTAATTTTTACATGCAGGCATACCTTCTGTCCGGTTTCATCGCCGGCTAAGAAATAAAGAAAAATAAATTTGGAAATATCAAATAGTATTTAGATATTTGACTAAATATATAAACATCGAATTGAAAGCCTATGAATATTGTATTCAAAGCACTGAATGACCCTACCAGGCGGAAGATATTAGAGATGCTCCTTGCCAGGGACATGACGGCAGGGGAGATCGTGGAAGAATTCAATATATCGGGACCAAGCATATCTCATCACCTCGACCTGTTAAAACAGGCCAAATTGGTGGTAGCTGAAAAAGAAGGGCAGTTCATTTACTATTCATTGAATACAACGGTAGTGGACGAGATCATGAAATGGTTCCTTCAATTCAAATCAAAAAAGAAATGATTATGGAAAAGTTCATGAAAAAGATCATTTGGCTGATCATCTGTATCCCGCCAATTTATGTAGCCATGGTATGGAATTCGCTGCCGGCATCTATCGGCATGCACTATGACCTGCAAGGAAATATTGACCGGTATGGCGATAAGACGGAGTTGCTCACCATGATCATGATATTGACAGCTATCAACGTGGCTGTTTATTTACTGTTGCCAAATATTTACAGGATAGATCCTAAAAAACATGCTGCAGAAAATAAAAGCAGGTTATACCGCATAAGTTTTGCAGTGGTGATATTTTTAACTGCTGTGCTGTGCATGATCATTAACAGCAGTATTAACGGGAATATACAGGCCAATACCAGGTTTATCATCACCGGCGTGGGTTTGCTGTTTGCGGTCATTGGTAATTATATGTACACGATCAAGCCGAATTATTTTGCGGGTTTCCGTTTACCATGGACCCTGAATAATGATGAGAACTGGAGACTGACACACTTGTTGGGAGGTAAATTATTTTTTACAGGAGGCTTGCTGATAGCCGTGTGCAGCCTTTTTACCCCTTTCCTGGTATCTATCATAATTATGTTTGTAACGGTTACGATCATCGTGGTTATTACCTGTGTATATTCTTATCGCTTATACAAAAAGCAAAGCCCTGATACAGGTAATTAAAGTATTTTGCCTGCAGGATTTTAAGGATCTGCAATAAAAAAACTTCATCCTACTTTATAAACTTTACCGTATTGGATCTGCCTGCTGCACCAACAGCATAGAACCAGTAAATTCCTTTTGCCAGATTTCCAATATCAAGGGCAATAAGGTTGGTTCCGGTGGCGACATGAAGCGGCCTGTGCCGGATAACACGCCCTGTAGCATCTGTGCAAATGAATTCAAGCGCTGCACCCGTTTTACTAAATAATTCAATATTTAAAGCTGCATTAACCGGAGGGTTGTTCATCAACCTGATGTTGAGGGAATTTTTATTGTTTAAGAATATGATCGAAGAATAATGTACGGTACCGTTCGCTTCTGCAATGCGCAGGCGGTAATAATTATTGCCGGGTAAAATATTTTTATCGGTAAAATAAAATGCTTTGTTACAATCCGCCTGGCCGGCGCTCATATTTCCAATGTTATTAAAATGAATGCCCTCAGCGCTTCTTTCAATATTAAACACAAGATCATCAAAACAATCAACTTCCCATTTCAATTCATGCGTATTTCCAACAGGTTTCCCGGTAAAGCTTTTGATCTTTACAGGAAGAATAACAGACAATGTTTTATTGGCAAAATAAAAACTGGAAAAACTGCTGGTACTGGCCTGTAAATAAAAATCAGTAGTATAAGTTCCAGATGAAGCAGTTAATGGCAAAGCTGTATTCCCGCCAAGGGCACTGCAGGTATCATTATTTTTAAAAACATCCACTTCATTTATTGATGCAACGCCGCTTGGCTGGCTCTGCGAGTTGATCGCTGTTTTTAACGAATCAAGTTCTGCCTTTAAAATATATAACCGAACACTTACATTGGATACAGGTTGAGTTTGTGGCGTGATGGTAATATTGCGGTTCAGGTACAACCGGTAATTGCCATCTTCCCGGCACGGGCCTGTTTTGGTAAATAAAGAAGTACTTACGACACCCAGGTTATTTCCATTGGCATTTATTTCTGCAGCGATCTTACCGGCACTGTCATAAACAGGAACCCAGGCATTAAAATTTGATCCATTAATAGTAATAGTTGGTAAAAGCTGGCAGGATACAAGATTCCCCGGTGCAACCGCTGTAGGACATGCTGTAAAACCTCCCGTAATTTTCCGGATCCGGTTGTTAGCATAATCACCGATATACATATTGCAATTCACTTTATCAAAATAAACCTGGTAAGGAGCATTTAATTGAGCTGTGGTGGCAATTATCCCATCACCATTATATCCAGACGTTCCGGTACCGGCAATGGTACTGATCAGGCCACTGCTCTTATCAATTTTACGAACACGATGATTGATGCCATCTCCAATGAAAAGATTCCCGGTGCAATCAAACCTGATATAAGCGGGCCCGTACAATTGTGCTGTGGTAGCAGGAATTCCATCACCGTTATAACTACCTGTTCCTGTACCCGCGATCGTACTGATCAAGCCGGTACTTATCATTATTTTTCTAACACGATGTCCGCCATATTCCGCAAAATAAATATTGCCATAAATGTCAAATATTATTCCGCAGGGGCCATTTACCTGTGCAGTGGTAGCAGGAATTCCATCGCCGTTATAACTACCTGTTCCGGTACCGGCAATAGTACTGATCATTCCCGTGATCTTATCTACTTTACGAACCCGGTGATTGATCCAATCAGCTATAAAAAGATTACCGTTGGCATCAAATGCTACATCATTCGGATTATTTAATTGAGCTGCAGTTGCAACAATACCATCACCATTATAACCTCCTGTCCCGGTTCCTGCAACAGTACTTATTATTCCTGTTGCCATGGATATTTTACGGATACGATGGTTGGACCTGTCAGTAAAGTAAAGATCACCAGCCAGATCAAAGGCCAAAGCCGAAGCATACGTTATTTGAGCACCGGTTGCGGCAATCCCATCTCCATTATAACCAAAAACGCCTGTGCCTGCAATAGTACTTATAAGGCCGGTAAGGATATTGATCTTTCTTATACGGTAATTTATCATATCCCCAATATAGACATTTCCATAAGCATCTACTGCCAATCCCTGCGGAGCATACAATTGTGCAGATGTTGCAGCAATGCCATCTCCATTATATCCTGCGGTGCCGGTTCCCGCAATGGTTGTTATGAGTTGGGCATTGGAGAGCTGCGGAAAGAGGATAAAAAAAAAGATCAGTAACCTGAGGGGCAATTGTATTACAGGATCATATCTGTACAGCTTTATCATAAATCAGAACGTAAAAATGGCCTCTATAAAATTATCATTTTTGTCCAGCTAAAGTAGCTTTTTTCATCTGTTAATACAATACCAATAATTTGGTATATCCATTTCCCTGCATATGGCAAAAATTCCCACTTAGTACGGCGATGTTTAGAATTGAAACTTTCCAGACAGTAGAAATAAACACATTCGGGCATCTGAAATGTCATCCCGCACATATTGTCATCCTCTTTTCGTTAATCCAAATGCCTGTTCCGTTAACCGGCTATTTTCTTCAACATGAAAACAAGGCACCTTTGAGCCATCAAAAAATTAAAATTAAAAATCAAAAAACTTAATTATTATGAAAAAGATTTTTTTAGCAAGTGCTTTATTTATGTTTGCAATAGTTGGTAATGTATCAGCTCAAAACGAACAACTCACCCTTAATGGAACAGGTAGTGCTGTTAAAGAAGACGGAAGTAAGAATGATATCCAGATCGAATCATTCAGCTGGGGTGCCACCAGTGCAACAGGCGCACAAACTGTGCCAGTTCCAAACCGTAAAGGAACATTGAAATTTGTAAAGAATGGTAACAAATTCACCAATGTAATATTCATTGATGCTGCCGGTAAAACGCACAGGATGGCACCTGCACAGTCCGGAACCAATGGTGCCCCCTCACCTTCATGCAAATATCCTTTGCCTGATGCATGTTTTGCAACCGCCGATAAAAATATTGGCATGTGCATGTGCAAACCCACTGATCTTAACAGCAACAGTCCTTACACAGTAACCCTGCTGTTGCCTGCAGTGCAGAAAGTACGTGAAGCAGCTCACAAATAAAAATACAAATTATAGTGTGTGCATTTTAAAGCCTGTCTTACGACGGGCTTTTTTAATTTTTCTGTAGCAAAAATAAAAGGCCCGCATAAACAGGCCTTAAAAAAATAAAACTCAGATCTATTTAATTGAATCCTTCCTGGTTGAATCAGCAGGAGTGGTCATCATTGGCGGTTGCCCTTTTGCCATCATTTTCATCACGTCCCTTGTGTCTGCAAAGGTCCAGTGTTCAGTGATCTTACCATCCTTAAATTTACAAACTTCAATTGCCGACATGCTAACTTTGTCACCGGCCTTAGATCCCATCATGTCTACTTTCATGGTAGATGAATATTCTCCCCAGCTCATCACATAATCATCATCAGCAAATTCTTTTATGGTAGTGCCTTTATCATTCTCGGTAGCACCAGCCATTTTCTCCATTTCGGCCTTTATTTTGGCCAGGCCCTTTATCTCGCCCTCCATTCCGGCATGGTCCACAGCATCTTCAGCAATATAATCGCCTACCTTACTGAAATCTTTTGTTTCAAAGGCTTTTTGAATGGCATGCATGGCATCCAGGTTCTTTTTAGCGGTTGCAGACATTCCTCCTTCATTGCTGTTGCAGGAGATCATAAAAATACCAAGCATCAGGATTGGTACAAAAAGAAATTTTTTCATATAGTTTTGTTTTTTGGTGACAATTTAAAAGATACGATCCTGTGAAAACGGTTGGTAAATTAGAAAAAAAACCAGGAATTTCATAACCAAATTTTCTCAGGGCTCAGCGATATAGTAAATATTTTTTCCGCATCTCTTTGTATTCACTTAAGCCGGGTTCCCAGCTTGCCCGTATGGCTGCCTCGGGTACACCGTCAATGATCTGCTGGCGGAACAGGCCCGAACCGGTCTGTATCTCGATATTATTCATCTGCCTGCTAAGTTTCGAATCGAAGAATTTTTCTTTATAAGGGTGAGCTTTATACAATTCCATGATCCATTGCAGGTTTATCTTCCCGCTTTTTCTCAACAGTTCTGTATCATAATTACGCAGGTCAAGTCCGTAACAAAGCTCGTTCATGAATAAAGGTGTTTCGGCCATGCCTTTAATACCCGTTGGTGTATAAGAGAACTCATAAATACCTTTCAGTTCCGGACTGCCAAGTACCGTGAACGGAAAATAAGTACCACGCCCATGGTTTACATAAACACCTTCAAACATACAGGTAGAAGGGTAGAGTAGTATGGCCTGTTGTGTATTGAGATTGGGCGAAGGGCTTACCGGCAGCGTATAACGCATGTCATGAGTATAATTGGCTACGGGGATGATCTTAATATTGCATTTAACCTTATTGGCAAGCCAGCCTTCACCGTTAGCCATTTGTGCAAACTCGCCAACTGTTAGTCCATGCGACATAGGTATGGGAAACATACCGATACCTGACTTGTATTTCATATCTAAAACAGGGCCGTCAATTAAATAACCATTGGGATTAGGGCGATCAAGTATCAATAATTCTTTGCCGTTCTCATAACAGGCTTCCATCAGTCTTGAGAGCGCATTGATATTGGTGTAAAAGCGAACACCTACATCCTGCAGGTCGTACACTAGAATGTCAACATCAGCAAGATCAGTTTTTGTAGGTTTGTTCTTTGCACCATACAGCGAAACTATGGGTATGCCTGTAGCAGCATCGATCTCATCTGAAATATGATCGCCGGCGCTGGCTTTGCCCCGAAAACCATGCTCTGGCCCAAATACTTTTACAATATTAACGCCCAGTTTTTTCAGGCTGTCAACCAGGTGTGTACGGCCGATGATGGAAGTTTGATTGGCGAGTATGGCTACTCTTTTTCCTTTTATATAAGAAAGATATTTTTCTGTTTGGTCGGCGCCCGTTTGAATATTGTTTCCTGTAGCAGCATTTGTTTGAGTCGTTTTTTTTGGCGCAGTACAAAAACTACAGGCGAGGCAGGTTAATACAAAAAGTAGAGGTCTCATGTTATAATGGTTATTTATGTATTGTTTCGATATGAACATAATTATAACGATCTGTCATGTCTCTCCCGATAAATATCGGGAGAGACATCTGGTTAAGAAACAAATAGATTTCTCTCCCGCTAAAGGGCGGAATCGAAATGACAAAAAACTACATGTTCTGTTTCAATCTGCAATACTATTGTAATTTATCATAAATATAGAATAAGCATTTCTGAACCTGCATTCCTAAATTAATGCATGTGCATGGGTTGCGGTGCTGATCTAAGTTTGATGGGTTTAATTGACAAAGGCTCTGCTTCGGGTTTGCCTTCCGTAATTTTCAAAAACTGGTTGGGTTTAATATTATTGTAAACCTGTGTAATGCCTGAAGCAGGCCAGGTTATTTTTATTTCGTCGATCATTTTGGCCGTGCCAATGCCGATACTTTGGCGCAGGGGTGAGCAACCAAAGCTTCCTCCTGAGTTCAGTTCCCTGTAGATGATCCTTTGTTTGCCGTTCTCGGTAATGGTTACCGTAATTTTTGCACCAATGCTTTGCCTGTTCGATTTGGTGCCTTCTAATTTTAAATTGATCCAGTTATTATTCCCCTGGCCAGGATTATAGAAAAGTGCTGTATTATAAGCATCACCCAAAAAAGCACCGCCAAGGTCCATGGCAATATCCTGTGTGCCGTTATTATCAATATCGGCAAACGAAACGCCATGGCCTTTTTGTAAATTACCAACCCTTGCGGCATTGGTTACTTCCACAAAATTCTTCCCGTCAACATTTTTATATAAGCGGTTTGGAATAATGGATTGATAGCTGGGATTACCCGTGCCTAAATAAATATCCAGGTAGCCGTCATTGTCAATATCACCAAAATTAGAGCCCATCGCAAATACAGCCTGGTTAACATCCATAGTTGCTGTAACATTTGTAAATGTGCCGTTCTTATTATTGAGGTACAGCATTATTTTTCCTGCCGGGTCGGTGGAAGGGTTGAGTGCTTCTTTGGCTGCATAATAAGAAAGTGGCCGGTCAAATTCATAATTGCACATAAAGATATCCAGGAAGCCATCATTATTAAAATCAAAGAACCAGGTAGGAAAAGTGCGGTACTCCGAATTGGCAAAACCGGCTTCATTGGAAACTTTTTTAAATGATAATCCCTGTCCTTTACTACCCTCATTATGCAACAGCAGTTTTTGCCCGACCAGTGTAGAAACAAAAATATCGGCCCAGCCATCGTTGTCATAATCACCCGAAGTAACTCCTTTTACATAGCCAACAACCTGTAAACCGATTGCGGCAGCCATATCTGTGAATGTTCCATTTTTGTTATTGATAAATAATTCGCTGGGGTGGGGATGATCGGGCGAACTGCTTTCATTGCCTATGAAAACATCCAGCCATCCGTCATTATTAAAATCATTCCAGGTAGCTGTTTGTGTAGGGTGTACAGAAAAGATCCCTGCCAGGTAAGTTACATCGGTAAAAGTGCCGTCACCATTATTCCTGATCAAAGAGTTAGGTTGTTCAAGCCCGAAATTTTGTCCCTGCCATCCACCACGTAAAATAAAAATGTCGATCCAGCCATCATTGTTGTAATCAGCCTGTGTAATATTTAACCCACCTTTGAATTTACCGATACCGGATATCGCTGATGCATCAGTAAATGTTCCGTCGCCATTATTTTTATAATAGTGCAATGGATCATCAAGCCCCCATGCCGAACTGATGATGTCTACATTACCATCGTTATTAAAATCATCAACGATCATACCTCCTGAGCGGTTCTTATGATCAATTTTTAAACCGGCAGCAATATCTGTAAAAGGGGTAATATTTATTTTTGACTTTGCATCAAGGCCCGGTATCAAAAAAGCTTTGGGAACTTTAGCAGGGTACCCACCCGTAAGCATATAAGCAATGTTCAGCAACCAGCGTGAATCCAGATTTGCAGGATCTTCCTTTAGTGACATTTCAAAAAGCTGGATGGCTTTTTGGGCCGGTAATTTATCCTTGTGAATTCCTTTGCCCTGTACCGGCATGATACAGGATTCAGCAGCATGATTGTTAATACAATTGTTTCTTTCAGCCAGCCGCATATAGGCAAGCCCTAAAGCAGGGATAGCAAATTTGCGTGACTGTGGCACATCTTTTACATAAGCTGCTATGCGCTCGAACAGGTTAACGGCCTCCTGCTCCCTGCCGGCCTCCAGTAAAGCATTTCCTTTACGGAATGCCAGTGTTAAATTTGCTGAAGGGTCCTTGGTTATGGCGAGAAGAGAATCGACGTACATGATCTTTGCGTCTGAAGCGAAAGAATTATTCGGGGTGTTTAAGTTCAGCCTCATGCTTTCCAGGTAATCGATCATTCTTTTTTCCTCGACCGCTTCTTCTGCTTTAGTAGCTTGGGCACACAACCTGTTGCCCGGCAACTGTAAGATCAATACCAGACAAAAAGAAATGAAAAATGCCTGGCTATTTGTTTTAACAATATTCATAATGATGCGATCATTAGTTAAGTATAAACAAAAATACCATATTCCTTTAAGCCTGCAAAGCTTCTGAAGCAGTTGAAAATAAAAAGCCCCCCGGTTCACCGGGAGGCTTCATGTATGGGCATTAATTATCCCTTCTTACAATTAGGCATCGGGCAGCAACTTGCAGGTTTGCAATCAGCCGGGTTACAGCTTTGCTGTGTTGTGCATTGCTTTGCTTTCTTTGCCTTTTTAGATCTTTTATCGCTGGCAAAAGCGCCGGTAGCTAATGCGCATACCACGACCAGCATTAATATTTTCTTCATAAATTTCATTTTAATAATTGATAAATTTGTTTCTATGTGTAATAGAAAAAGCCATTGGGCGGCTTCCACACATCGGTAGTATAAGATGAGGTATGACCTGTGGTCAACAAACTATAATTTTTCTTGAAAGTAAAAACTGTTGGCTCCCATTCCAATTGCGATTGAACAATAAATGTATAACAAACAGGGCAGGTTGTACAATCGGAATTATCGGCACACCCTTTCCCGGTATCTTCTTTGTTACCCGATCTTTTAGCCGGGCACGCTTCTTCTTCCTGGATTTCCTGCTTCATGCAACAGGAGCTTTGTTCAGCAGCCACTACTTCACAACTTTCTTCCATTGCCGGCGTAAAGCTGGCAGTTTCAGTTAGAAAAACTACAAAAGGAATAAGTAATATAAGGGCCCTTGTTCTCATATTTAGTATCCTTAAAGATAAAGAGTAAATATCACAGCATTGATATATCCAGTTCCTTTTTTGATAAGTGGTAGTACAGGCAAAATACAACTGATATAAAAAAGCTGACCTGTCATGCCTTGACAAACATAAAGGCCATTAAATGGCACGGTTTTGTATGCATAAAAGATGAACACGAACCTGTGCAGGGGCGATAACAAAAGAGAATTCTGAGAAATAAACCCTCACAACTTGATCCGGGTAATTCCGGCGAAAGGAAAACAGGAACGTAAAAAGGCTAAGCCCTGCGTAAGCGGGGCTTAGCCTTTTTACCGGTAATGCACCTACTTTTTTAAACTATCAGGAGAGTAGGGTGAATTTGGATCCGCCAGTTGTTTATCCAGCATTTTAGTACTGTCACTTATTTCTTTGGCCCTGTTCCGGGTTTCCGTATTCATTGCGGCACTGTCGGTTGTGGTAGTTGTTGTTGATGTGCTGCTGTCGTTGCAGGCAACCAGGAATACAATAACGATAGTGGCTGCAGTTAATAATTTTTTCATTGAATGTTGTTTAATGTTTACAAGTAAAAGTAGGCTTTTAAAATTAGCCGGCTTTCTATCTTTGAACCCTGGTGGCAGTTAAATAAAATGCTGCGAGACTGTTGTATATTTATACCAGGTAATAAATACACTTAAAAAAGCAGTTATAAATGAAAGATATCGAGATCTTACTTGAAAATAAACCCGGTGCCCTGGCCCTCATGGGCGAAACATTGGGTAAGAATAAGATCAGCCTTGAAGGAGGCGGGGTATTTAATTATGGTGAAATTTCCATTGCTCATTTTTTAGTTGATGATGCCGAAAGGGCCAGGGAAGTTTTACAACAGGTACAAATAAACGTGCTTAAAATAAATGATGTGATTATTCAAAAACTCAGGCAGGATGTGCCGGGACAACTGGGTATGTTTTGCAGGAATCTGGCAGATGCAAACGTAAATATCCTGGCCCAATACAGCGACCATTCAAACCGATTAATTGTGATTGTTGATGATCACGAAAAAGCCAAACAGGTATCTGAAGAATGGATGAGCACCTGGTGGTAAATAATATTTTTTAAAACACTTAGTATCATGGGACAACATCATTATAAACTTACCCTTACCTGGACGGGTAATAACGGCACCGGAACTTCAAATTACCGGGCATTTGAACGAAGCCATACCATTCATGTTGAAAATAAACCCGATCTATTGGGGTCTTCTGATCCTGCTTTTCGTGGCGATAGGACCAGGCACAACCCCGAAGAACTTTTGGTCGCTTCACTTTCTTCCTGCCACATGCTTTGGTATTTACATGTATGTGCCGAAGCAGGCGTTATTGTAACCGGTTATGTTGACCATGCAACAGGTATAATGACTGAAACCCCGGATGGCGGCGGGCGCTTTACAGAAGTCATTTTAAACCCGGTTGTAACGGTAACGGAAATTTCAATGACAGAAAAAGCAAATGAATTACATGCAAAAGCAAATGAATTGTGTTTTATTGCAAAGTCTGTAAATTTTCCTGTCAGGCATAATCCCACTGTTACCGTCCATCCAAAATAGCTTTCTTACGATCAGTTTTGATTTTATCTTGATGTAAAATCAACATTATGAAAAATATATTCCTGTTAACTGTATCCCTGTACTGTTTTGTATTAAGTGGCCTTGCCCAAACACCCGATGAATCCAATGTAAGAGCCTGCCTTGAAAACTACATGAGCGGGGAAGGCGCAAGGGTTGAAAAAGCTTTTCACTCTTCGGCCAGTATGAAATACATTGATGCAAAAACAGGGGAATTCAAAGACGTGCCCATTGCAGATTTTATTGCGAGGATCAAAGCCAATACCGGCCCGGCTGCCAAAAGGCAGATCGAGATCGTTTCGATGAATGTAGAAGGCAATGCGGCACAGGCCAAGATCAAAATAGAGATGGAAAAAGTGATCCTGTTCGATTATATGAACCTGTTGAAAATAAATAATGAATGGAAGATCGTAAGCAAGATATTCTCAAGAAAGGATAAATAATTTCTCCAGTCCTGCCGGGAGGCTTTAGATCAAAAGTTTGGTAGAGTTTTTGGTATATATGTCCAAAACAAGCCTGATGAACCGAATATGCCTTTTAATAACTGCATTTTTCATAGCATTTACAATAAGCAGCTGCAGCAGAAAGAATCACCCAACTGAAACTGCAACCACCACGCCAAAAACAGTAAGACCAAAAACAATTAAAACTGCTGTTCCCAAAGTAATTACTGTAAATGACAAGTATGCCAAAAGGAGTGTGGATGGAAGGTATTATTATGACCTGGAGGGCCGCAGGTACTGGCGCAATAATAAGGATGGCAAATATTATCTTTTCAATAAATCCATGTTTGACGACGAGGCTTTTAAAAGCCCCGGTAAAAATTGATAATTTCTCCCCAAAAATAAAGGCACAGCTTTTGTATTATATGCCGAATGATAAAAACAATAATAACATTAGGGATATTTTTTTCCCTCTTTACTGCCTGTAACGATAACAGCAGCAGCAATGGCAACAGCAGTAGTAAAAGTTCAAAAAACGATACTGCGGAAAAAAAGACCACAAAACGGGATATCAGCATTTCTGCATCCAATGCATATAATGATATTTTTTTAGACAGCATGGTGCTCGTTAAATTTTTTGCTGACAATAAAACGGACGCAGACCTCCTGCGCAGGATGACAAGCCTGTACAATGCCCGCAATTACCAGTTTGCCTGGTTCACCAAAAATGGACTTACCGAACAGGCCCGTGGTTTTTGGAATATGCATAATTACCAGACCACTTATGCCAGTGATTCTTCATTGAAGGATAAAAGCCTGCAAAAGCTCATGGATGGTTATTCAGCAGAGGAGGATTCGTTTACTGTTTCGTCCTCAGACAAAAATATCATCAATACAGAGCTTAAGCTTACACAGCATTTTATCATGTACATGCTCAATAGTGTTGAAGATGGATATGTGAAGCGTAAAGAAATGGAGCGTTTTATTCCGAGGAAAAAGGAAGACCCCCTGGCCCTGGCAGATTCCCTGCTTTCAAAAAAGCATAAAGACAATAAATATTACGAAGACATAAATAGCTCGTATAAAGGATTAAAAGAAAAACTGGCAACTTATCTTGCTATTGCCAAACAGGGTGGGTGGCCGCAGATTACAGCCAAGGCTTCGAAATTGAAAAAGGGTAGTTCAGGTGCTGATGTGGCGCTGTTAAAAAAACGATTGTCATTAACAGGGGATATGGCTGCTGACACCACCCCCGCTTTTAATGAAGCGCTGGAAGCAGGTATAAAAAGTTTCCAGTCGAGATACGGCTATACCCCAACAGGTGTAATTACAGACGGATTAATAAAAGATATGAATGTGCCGGTTTTAAACCGTATTAAACTGTTATTGCTGAATATGGGGCGTATGCAGTGGATGATCAATGAACCCAAGGGGCAGTTGATCGTGGTGAATATTCCTGAATTCATCCTGCATGTTAAAGATGGAGTAACAAAAGTTTTTGATATGCCTGTTGTGGTCGGAAAAGATGGCCATAACACCATGATGTTTACAGGTAACCTTAACCAGGTTGTTTTTAGCCCATATTGGAATGTGCCTCCCAGTATTGTAAAAAAAGAGATCATGCCGGCTATGTCCCGAAATGGCAATTACCTGGCTTCTCATCACATGGAGATCACGGGCAATGATGGCGGATTACCCGTTATCAGGCAATTACCGGGTGACGATAATTCATTGGGTAAAGTAAAATTCCTGTTTCCCAATAGCTTCAATATTTATTTTCATGATACTCCTGCCAAGTCACTTTTTGAAAAAGACAAGCGGGCTTTTAGTCACGGCTGCATCAGGTTAAGTGACCCGGTAAAAATGGCAAATTATCTTTTAGAAGGTGATCCGGAATGGACGCCATCAAAAATAGAGGAAGCCATGAACAGCGGCAATGAAAAATATGTGAAATTGAAAAAGTCAGTGCCCGTATTAATTACTTATTATACCGCCTGGGTTGATGATAATGGTGCCTTGCACTTTGCTGATGATATTTATGGCCACGATAAGGTTGCGATCAGTAAAATGTTTATAAATTAATTAAAGACATCTTATGTGCAAATAATAAAGCCACTACCCTGAAAAGCAGTGGCTTTATAGTCTAACATAAAACTTAATTTGATCCTATCTTGATCCTAATAAAATAACTGCAATAAAGTATATGAATTCCCGTTAGTATGTTAAAGAAAAAAGTATTTTTTTAACATAATTAATCGCTTTTAAAAGCCATTAAAAGCGACCTTTGCAACCTGAATCGAAATTGTTTAAAATTAAAATCCACAGAGTATGCAGAAACCGACTTTCAAGAGAGTATACGTATCCCTGGCAACCATCCTGATCCTTATTTTACATTTCCCTTTATTATCAGCACACCATAAGCCCGTAAACGGGGCAAAACCCGTTTCTGTTACGAATGAAGCTGTTCTAAAGGGCGACCTGGAAAATGCTACAATAAATAATAATTTACTCAATAGTGCAAGCGCCCTGTACGATAGTATGGATCTTGACCTGATGGGTTTATCAAAAACCGCTTTCGATTATGCCATAAAGGGTTTCAATTACCTGGCGCAAACCGGATCGTTTGCTAACGATCACATTATATCCATTGTGGATTTCAGTTTGCCTTCATCAAAGAAAAGACTATTTGTAATTGACCTTGACCAGGCTAAAGTGCTTTTTAATACTTATGTGGCACACGGTGCAAAATCCGGGGCTGCGATGGCCACGGAATTTTCAAACACACCAGAAAGCAATAAAAGTAGCTTAGGTTTTTATGAAACATTGCAAACCTATTCCGGTGGTCATGGTTATTCATTGAAACTGCAGGGACTGGAAAGGGGAATTAATGACAATGCAAACAGCCGTGCTATTGTAATACATCCGGCTGCTTATGTAGATGAGGCATTAATACGTTCACAGGGTTATATTGGCCGTAGCTGGGGATGTCCTGCATTACCTGAAAGATTATCTAAGCCGATCATCAATACGATCAAAGGAGGCACCTGTCTTTTTTTGTATAGCCCTGATAAAAATTATCTGAATAAGTCTAAGATCATCAACGCTTAATAATACGCTTCTTAATTTTTATAATAACACCCTTGGAAACAGGGGTGTTACTTTTTTCAGCCACCTGGTTAATGGGAACCAGCACATTTGTTTCGGGAAAATAGGTGGCCGTACAGCCAGTAGGGATGGCATAAGGAACCACAATGAATTGATGAGCCACTCTTTCCCTGCCATCAGCATTATTAACGAGGTCAACCACATCGCCTTCATTTAACTGGCGGTCGATCATATCCTGCCTGTTCATCATGATCACCCTTCTTTCATTATAAATACCCCGGTACCGGTCATCCAGCCCGTAAATGGTTGTATTGAACTGGTCGTGGCTGCGGATGGTCATCATGATCAATTCGTCAGTTGCCAAAACACCAGGGGCCAAAGTAGCTATGTTGAACTGCGCCTTTTTGGTCATGGTATCAAAATTTCCATCGCGGTTACAGTTGGGCAAATAAAACCCAGCAGGCTTTCTTACCCTTTCATTATAATTGTCAAATCCCGCAATTGTTTTTTCTATATCGGTTCGGATATGATCATAGTGCAGCAAGTATTTATCCCAGTCTATCTTGCTTCGATTGCCAAGTGTAGCTTTGGCCAGCATGCAAACAATTACCGGTTCACTGAGCAGTGTTGTAGAAACCGGTTTAAGATTTCCTTTTGACTGCTGCACCACACCCATGGAATTTTCGCAGGATACAAATTGTAGTTCTCCATTTAAAATATCTTTATCGCTACGGCCAAAGCAGGGAAGTATCAATGCCTCTTCGCCATGTACCAGGTGGCTGCGGTTTAGCTTTGTACTTACGTGTACGGTAAGCCTGCATTTGCGAAGTGCTTCAGCTGTGTAAACCGTATCGGGGGTTGCCGAAAGGAAATTTCCGCCCATGGCAATAAATACCTTTCCTTTTCCTTCATACATGGCTTTGATACATTCCACCACATCATATCCATGTTCCTGGGGCGGAATAAAATTGAAATTGTCCTGTAGCTTTTGCAGGAAATTTTGAGATGGCTTTTCATAAATACCCATTGTACGGTCGCCCTGCACATTACTGTGCCCACGTACGGGGCAGGTACCTGCACCAGGCTTACCGATGCTGCCCTTAAGCAACAACAGGTTCACAATTTCTTTAATGGTATCTACTGCATTTGTATGCTGTGTTAATCCCATTGCCCAGCAGGCAATGATCTTTGTTTTATCTTTTAAGATACCTACCGCCTGTTTTATATCGGTCAGGTCAACGCCGGAGGCTGCAACAAGGTTCTGCAGGTCCTGTTTCTCCAGGTGGTTTATAAAATTGTTGAATCCTTCTGTTTTCGTTTCAATAAAATTGTTATCGAATACTTTACCGGGCGACATTTTTTCCTCATTCAATAACAACAATTCGATGGCCTGTAACAAAGCCAGGTCGCCATTGATCTTTACCTGTAGAAAAATATCTGTGAGGACGCTGTCAATACCCAGGATACCTTTTAATTTTTGCGGGTTGTTAAAACCCATCAATCCTGCTTCGGGCAAAGGGTTTATTGAAATGATGATGGCACCATTGGCTTTTGCTTTTTGTAATGCCGTAAGCATGCGGGGATGGTTGGTGCCGGGATTTTGCCCGAGTATCATGATCACTTCGGCTTCATAAAAATCTTCGAGTTTTACAGAGCCTTTGCCAATACCCAGTGACTCGCCCAATGCTACCCCGCTGCTTTCATGACACATATTGCTGCAGTCTGGAAGGTTATTGGTACCGTATTCCCTTACAAAAAGCTGGTATAAAAAAGCAGCTTCATTACTGGTGCGGCCCGATGTATAAAAGATGGCTTCATCGGGTGAGTCAAGTTTATTTAACGACCCGCTTATTTTTTTAAAAGCATTCTCCCAACTGATCGGTTGATAATGGGTTGCCCCTTTTTGTAAATACATGGGCTCCGCAATGCGTCCCTTCCTGCCGATCTCATAGTCTGATAAACCCGCCAGTTTCTGTACTGTATGAGCAGCAAAAAAATCAGCGCCGATCTGTTTGGCGGTAGCTTCATCGGCTACGGCTTTGGCGCCGTTCTCACAATACTCTCCAACACTGCTGCGTTCGTCATCGGGGTCGGGCCATGCACAACTCGGACAATCGAACCCATCTTTTTTATTGAGTTTGTTGAGTGCTTTCAGTCCACGTAAAAATCCTGCTTCGCCGATAACATGCTGTAAGGTTTTAACAACGGCAGGAATGCCGGCGGCTACTTTTTTTGGCGGCCCCAATGTCAATCCCGTAAATGTTTCCGGATTTTCTGCAGCAGGTATATCGTTTTGGTCTTCGCTCAATGTTTAACAGGTTTTGTTTGGGTTCTCAAAATTATCACTTTGATCTTCTGTTGTTTCATCCAGGCATACAAAATCTTTTTCGACTAAAAGATACAAAGATTCCCGTCCCACCGGGTCATCCGGGTGGGCATTGTCTGCCAGTGGCATATTGGTATTAATTCCCACTACCTCATTTTCGGGCCAGTCTTTTACAAATGAAGCAGGAACAAGCATGGTTATTTTATTGTTGTTGAAGGTTGCCGATAATTCACTGGCATCATCAATTCTTTGTAATGCATACATAAAAGTGTTGCCAGGAAAAACGATCTCTTCTTCCAGGTAGCCGGTATTCGCCAGCGTACTTACTTCGCTTTTAGTAAGCCTTATTCTCAATGAGTTTCCTTTGATACGTAGTTTCATATTACCTCACCCTCGTTCTCCCGATATTATCGGGAGAGGCACCGGGCATTTATTTTTATTTAAACTTTTGTACTAACAAATCTTCATTTCATCTTTCTTCAAATTTACCGTATTCATCCATTTTATAAACAAACTGACTGGCTGAATTAAATTATAAATCTTATTTTTCTTGACCTCTTGCTCCCTCTCCTCAAGGAGAGGGTTGGGGTGAGGTTATCCTATCCTTGCCTGAGTAGATATTGAACCTGTCAGGTTTTAGAAATCCAATTAAAGTTACACCCGTTTCATTTGCCATCTCCACTGCCAGGCTTGAGGGTGCCCCAACTGCAACAATGATTTTAATGCCGCCCATTACCGCTTTTTGAACCAGTTCAAAACTTGCCCTCCCGCTTAATAATAAAATGCAGTTGTTAAGCGGCAGTTGATCATTCAACAATGCAGCACCAATGATCTTATCCAGTGCATTATGCCTGCCTACGTCTTCACGGAGCATTATGAATTTACCATCAAGATCAAAGCGTGCACTGGCATGAATACCACCGGTATCTTCAAAAACCTTTTGTTGTTCTTTTAAAGCATCGGGTAAAGGATAAAAGAGGGATGCAGGAATGCAGATCCCATCTTTCTCTTCACCGTATTGCGAAATGGTCCTTATCGAAGCAATACTCGCCTTGCCACACACACCACAACTGGAAGTACTATAAAAATTTCTTGCTGCATTAGCCAGCACGGGCACGATATTCTCCTGCAATATCACCAATACCCGGTTCTCATCCGCTTGTTTTATTTCCTGTATGGCGGCTGCATTATTTATGATCCCTTCCGTAAATAAAAAACCTGCTGCCAATTCCTGGTCATTGCCCGGTGTACGCATGGTAACGGCTATGTTCTTTTGCATACTTCCCGTGGCCGTGCTGTATGCCAGTTGTATCTCCAGCGGTTCTTCCACGGCAACCTTATCATCAACAGTTACCATCTTATCGCCGCTTATTTTTTGGATGATGATATGCTCAACGGGGGAAATGCTCATAGATTAAAATTACAAAAAGAAAACGTGATAATCCAGTCTCCAGCATCCATCACCTGCTTATCCATATCCGTGCATCAACAA
Source organism: Ferruginibacter sp. (assembly GCA_039919015.1). Lineage (GTDB taxonomy): Bacteria > Bacteroidota > Bacteroidia > Chitinophagales > Chitinophagaceae > Ferruginibacter. Next base: position 430 of record JBDSGK010000075.1, on the reverse strand, counting down.
AACCTTCATGGGTATCAACACTGATCATCGTCTTTTTATCTTTCGGAAGATATTTCGCAGCCTGCTGATCTTTTAAAAAATGTTGCAGCGAAAATTGATGGGCTTCATACATGTTCCTTAACTGTTCCACTAATGAAGCAGGATATAAGGCCAGCATCGGTTCATACACATCAGCTTTGGCATTGTAAAAACCAGACAGCTCATTGCCAAAGCCATCCAAAAATCTTTGCAATTCATCTACCGTTAAAAAAGGATAATCACAACCGGTAAACAATATGTTTTTTTTGGGGAATTTGTTGAATACAGTGAGCAATGCTGCCATCGGCCCCATATTGCTGAATGCAGGATCATCTTTTATAAAATGATATCCATCATCAATTGTAATTGCCTGTGATTCATTGCATGAAATAAAAACCCGCTCACAAAAAGG
>JBDSGK010000074.1:0-10672 GCA_039919015.1 Ferruginibacter sp. | reverse complement strand
CAAACTGGGTCCCGGTAAGAGATTATCGCTATGCTGAAATGATGAAGAAGCAGTTTCCTTTGCATAATTATAAACGCAGCGCCCAGATATTAAAAGACTTGCGTGGGATTAAAACCGCTTTGGAAGTTGAAGTGTTGCAAAAGGCAATTGACATTACCGACATTACTTTCAGGAGATTAATGCAGATCATAAAGCCGGGTATCATGGAATACGAAATTGAAGCGGAGATATATCATTCATTTTTATCACAAAGGGCAACAGGGCCGGGTTATGGTTCTATTATTGCCAGCGGCGACAGGGCAAGAACATTGCACTATGTTGAAAACAGCCGAGAGTGTAAGGATGGTGAATTAATATTGATGGATTTTGGTGCTGAATACGGATGCTATAATGCTGACCTTACGAGGACTGTACCGATTAGCGGAAAATTTGGCCGCCGGCAAAAAACGGTTTACAATGCCTGTTTACATTTACATCAATATGCTGCCAGCATTTTAAAGCCCGGTATCAGCATAGTTGATTATACCGAAAAAGTAGGGGATGAAGCTACGGTGGTATTCCAAAAGATAGGCTTGCTGAGAAAATCAGAAATAAAAAATGAGGATCCGGCTAACAGGGCATATCGCAAATACCTGTACCATGGTATTTCTCACCACCTGGGTATTGATGTGCATGACCTGGGAACAAGGACTGCTCCAATAAAAGCCGGTATGGTATTTACCATCGAGCCGGGAATTTATATTGAGGAAGAGAAAATGGGTGTGCGGATCGAAAATAATTTCTGGATCACTAAAACCGGGAATAAGGATCTGATGAAGAATATCCCGATCACTGTTGAGGAGATCGAAGCCTACATGAAGAAATGACGATAGACTACAGACCACGGACGACAGAGGACTGATGAGCTTTTTGTATTGAAGAGTTTTTATAAATAGATAATTTATGGCTTTTAAATTCGAGAAGTTAGAAATTTGGAGACTAGCAATAGATATAGCGGATGAAGTACATAGTTTGACAAGGAGTTTTCCATAAGAAGAAATGTTTTCTCTTTCATCTCAGATAAAAAGAGCCGCAGACTCCATATCCTTAAATATTGCAGAAGGCTCAACTGGACAATCTAATCCAGAGCAGGTTAAGTTTTTAGGTTATTCCTTACGTTCTGCTTTGGAAGTTGTGAATTGTCTTTATCTTGCCAATAGAAGAAAATATATTGACAAACAACAATTTGAAAAATTCTATACAGAACTGGAAATATTAATAATAAAAATCCAGGCATTCAGAAACTCAATTAAATAAACCATAATCGTCTGTTGTCTGAGGTCTGTTGACTTTAAAAATCATTTAAAAATACATAATCAACTGTCGTCGGTTGTCTGTCGTCAGTGGTCTTTATCGCATGAAGCAAATTCCAAACTTATTCACCCTTCTTAATTTAGTTTTTGGTTGCCTGGCTATTGTCGTCATCCTGCAAAACGGCATCGTTATTCAATATGCTGCCGATGGTACGCAATTGATCGATATACCCGAACAAATATGGATGGCATCCCTGTTCATTGGTATTGCCGCTGTGGTTGATTTCCTGGATGGTTTTGTTGCAAGATTATTTAAAGCCAGTTCCGAAATGGGCAAACAACTGGATTCATTGGCCGATGTGGTAAGTTTTGGTGTAGCACCTGCTATGATCCTTTACCAGTTCCTGCGCATGAGTATTGCACAGGAAGAAGATGGTTTAAATGCATCCATCATTTGGCTGGTACCGGCATTTATACTGGCAGCAGCCGGTGCCTGGAGGCTTGCCAGGTTCAATATTGATAACTCACAATCTTTTGGATTTAAAGGTGTGCCCATTCCTGCTGTGGGTTTATTGGTGGCATCGCTTCCGCTTATATACTGGAATAACCACATCCAGTTGGTTGTTGATATACTGTTTAATAAGTGGTTCCTGTATGGCCTTATTCTTTTGTTGAGCTGGCTCATGGTTTCTACATTGCCATTAATGGCTTTAAAGTTTAAAGACTTCAGTATAAAAAATAATATTCCTAAAATTATTTTACTGGCTGTTGCTGTTGTAGCTGCATTTATTTTTAACTGGCTGGCTGTGCCCATTGTGTTTATCGTGTACATTATTTTATCTTTGCTTTTTAAACAACCACGATCATGATATTTACAGTACAGATAAAAGTAATGCCGCTTAAAGATCTATTGGACCCGCAGGGCAAAGCCGTAATGGGCGGTTTACAGAATTTGGGATTGAATAATGTTTCAGATGTAAGGATCGGAAAACATATTGATCTGCAGATCGAAGCAGATAATAAAGACACTGCCCTGGCAAGTGCTGAAGACGCCGCCAAAAAATTACTGGCAAACCCGGTAATGGAAGTGTATGAAATTACCGTTAATTAAGAATACAGCCATTAGCTTTTAGCTATTAGCCATTAGTAACAGCTTTGGTTTTTGCTAGCAGCTAACAGCTAATAACTAACTGTTGTTATGCTTTATCTCATTCCTTCTCCAATCGGTAACCTGGCTGATATCACATTCAGGGCAATAGAGATATTGAAAACCGTTGACCTGGTCCTTGCCGAAGATACACGTACAAGTGCTGTGTTGCTAAATCATTACCAGGTTCAAAAACCCATCACACCGTACCATCAGCATAATGAACATAAGATACTTACCCATTTAACAGAGCAACTGGCAGGTGGTAAAACCATGGCATTAATAACCGATGCCGGTACGCCGGGCATCAGCGATCCTGCTTTTTTACTCGTCCGTGAATGTATCAAAAACAATATTAGGGTAGAATGTTTACCGGGTGCAACGGCATTTGTACCGGCGCTGGTAAACAGCGGATTGCCCATCAACAGTTTTTGTTTTGAAGGTTTTTTGCCGCTTAAAAAAGGAAGGCAAACCATGATGAAAAAGTTAGCTACCGAAGAAAGGACCATGGTTTTTTATGAAAGTCCCATGCGTTTGGTAAAAACACTAAATGATCTCATCCAATACTTTGGTGCCGACAGGCAATGCTGTGTCAGCCGCGAACTCACCAAAAAATTTGAAGAAAATGCAAGGGGCAGTCTGCAGGAAGTTCATGATCATTTTAATGCAAAAACGGTGAAGGGAGAGATCGTCATCGTAGTAGCCGGACTGGGCTGACCATTTATCAGTTTTATGTTTTTCATAAGTCTATTTTACCGAAATTTACCCACTATAAATTTTATTGCATGAAAAAATCGATTGTTTTATTTGTTATTGCTGTTTGTATCCATTCTGTTTTGTTTGCCCAGCCCGACCGCTGGCAACAGGCCGTTAAGTATAACATGAATATTGATATGGATGTAAACACCAACAGGTTCACCGGGAAACAAAGACTGGAATACAGTAATAATTCACCAGTTGCTTTAAACAAAGTGTTTTACCATTTATATTTTAATGCATTTCAACCCAACAGCAATATGGATATCAGGAGCCAGGAACTTGGAAAGGTTTTAGTGAGTGGCCGGCCCGATTGGGATGGGAGGGTTAAAGACCGCATTGCAAACCTGAAACCGGATGAGATCGGGTATCAAAAAATAATCTCACTTAAAATGAATGGTGTAGCACAGCCATTTAAATATCATGAGACCATACTGGAAGTGAACCTGACCAAACCCATTGCTGCCAAAAGCAAAGTTGTTTTTGACATGGAATTTGAAGCACAGGTTCCTTTACAGATCAGGCGTAGCGGCAGAGATAATCTTACAACGGGTGTGCGTTATAGTATGAGCCAATGGTATCCCAAATTATGTGAGTATGATTATGAAGGCTGGCATCCTACACCCTATGTAGCCAGGGAGTTTTATGGTGTTTGGGGCAATTTTGATGTAACCATTAATATTGATAAAACCTATAAATTAGGCGGAACAGGTGTATTGAAAAATGCCAATGAAATTGGCTGGGGTTATGATAAGCCAGGGACAGAATTGAAACCCACAAATAAAACAAAACGCAGCTGGCATTTTGTTGGAGAAAATATTCATGATTTTGTATGGACCGCAGATCCTGAATATAAACACCTCGTTTATCAAATGCCCAATGGAGGACCAACATTACATTCCATTTATAATTATAAAGAGAATGATGCTAAAAATGATTCAGCATGGGCTACTGTACTCACCGCAGCAGCAACAGCTTTACCTTTTATCGAAAAGAATTTTGGAAAATATCCTTATCCTCAATATTCATTTATTCAGGGAGGTGATGGTGGTATGGAATATCCTATGGCTACACTATTGGTGGGGCCTGGTTTAGGTACAGTTTTTCATGAGTGGCTGCACAGTTGGTACCAAATGATGCTGGGCACCAACGAAGCTATGTATGCCTGGATGGATGAAGGCTTTACCAGTTATGCCGAAGACCAAGTTTCAAAATTCTACGATAAAAGATCTGCATTGGATGCTTACAGGGAGGCATTACAAAGGGCCCCGAACAATAAAAACCTGAAAGAGGCTGTTGACATATTGCCTGAAGACCATAGTGGTGCATACATGGGGTATTTTAGCCTTGCTAAAAGTGGTTTTGAAGAACCGATGACAACGCATAGCGATCATTATAATTCAAATTATGGATATAGCGTTGCCGCTTATTCAAAAGGCGAAGTGTTTATGGAACAACTGGGTTATATAGCAGGAGCCGAGGTAAGGAATAAGATCTTACTGGAGTATTATAAAAAATGGCGTTTTAAACATCCCAATGCAAATGACCTGATGAGAGTGGCAGAAGATGTAAGTGGTATTCAATTGGACTGGTATAAAGAATACTGGATCAACACAACAAAAACCATTGATTATAAGATCGACAGTTTATGGGAAGATAATGGTGTATCAAAGATCCGCTTAAAAAGAATAGGACAAATGCCCATGCCGATAGACCTGCAACTGACATTTAAAGATGGCAGCACCGAAATGTTTTATGTGCCGCTAAATTTAATGTATGGAAGCAAACCAAATGAAAAAACTACACAGAAACGCGAAGTGCTGGAAGAATGGAAATGGACACACCCAACTTATATAGTGGAGATGAAGCGGAAGCTTACCGATCTGAAGATAGTAGAGATCGATCCGTCCAAAAGAATGGCTGATGTGGACAGGAAAAACAATACACTCGAACTGAACTGGTAACCTGGTCTGTTCAAATTACATGGTCAGACGCCTCCGTCTGACCATGTAATTTGTAAATTAAAAATATAAAAATGGATCTAAATATCCGCAGGGTTACCATTGAAGATGTTTCAGCTTTATCTGCGATCGCCAGAAAAACTTTTTTTGATACGTTTACCGGTACCTGTACACAGGAGGATATGCTGTCTTTTTTAGACCAGTTTTATAACGAAGAGCAATTAGGTAAGGAATTAATGGATGCAGGAACTTATTGCTTTTTTGCGGAAGCCAACGGGCTGCCGGTAGCTTATTTACATTTTTCGGAAGATTATAAAAATTTTCCTATAATGAAAAAATGGAAGGCACTTGAATTGAAAAGGATCTATGTGTTAAAAGAGTTTCATGGTAAAGGGATCGCTCAAAAACTGATGGATCATATTTTAAACTTTGCTGCTGAACAAAAATATGAAGTGGTTTGGCTGGGCGTTTGGGAGCATAACGGGAGAGCACAAAAATTTTATGAAAAGTATGGATTTGTCAACTCGGGATACACGCACGATTTTCCCATTGGCAACACGCCGCAAACAGATGTATGGCTTTGGAAATTTCTTATTACAATAGATAAAAGCCAGGTTTAAAATCACCGGAAATTGAAAACATCTTATCATTAAAAGTTCCGGCCCCTCTCCTTAAGGAGAGGGTTGGGGTGAGGTTATCGTCCAAAATATTTATTAACTGCTTCAATACGGTTGCTGACGTGCAGCTTCTCATAAATATGATACACATGTTTGCGAACCGTTTCGGAACTGATGGTTAATTTGTCGGAGATCTCTTTATATAGAAGCCCGGTTGATAACATCTCCAGGATCTCATTCTCTCTTTTTGATAAAACATCCAATGAAGAACCTACCGATGTTTTAGGTTTATTTTGAAAAGCCGCAACTACTTTACTGGCGATCTGGCTGCTCATGGGGGCTCCGCCTTCTATCAATTCTTTAATACCCTCTAAAAGTTTTGCTGGGGAGGTCTTTTTTAAAATATACCCGCTGGCACCGGCCCTTAAAGCCTCAAATATTTTTTCATCTTCATCATAGATGGTACACATCATGAATAAGATATTGGGATATGCGTTTTTTAACTCCCTCACTACTTCAATGCCATTAATGCCTTCTCCAAGGCCAATATCCATTAAGACAACTTTTGGATTTAAAATGGGCAGTTTTACCAGGGCTTCTTCGCCGGTTATGCAGGATCCGGCAAGTGTGAAATCATCCGAAGATTCAATGATCTGCTCTAAGGCCTGGCGGATATCATTATTATCTTCTACTATGGCAACTGATTGATTCATATACTTGCAAATTTGGGTAAAACAAAGGAATAAAGCAATACCACAAAGTGGTATGTTTTGATAGTTTTACGTATCACCTGGCCGGTATGTACAAAAGGTATTTTTCATTAAAATATTCCTGCGCAAATATCTTCTCAATTTCCCACACCATTGGCTTACAGCCACTTTCAAATATTTCTGTGGCCAGGTCACCCCCTTTCAGGCATATTAAACCATTGGGTATTTCTGCATTACCGGTCTTGTTTTTCTGAATAAGGGGCTTACTCCAGCGCCAGAGGTCTTTTAATGGAGCAACTGCCCGGGAGATCACCACATCAAATTTCCTGTTCTTAATATCTTCTGCCCGTGAATGTTGCGTGGTAAGATTTTGCAGACCGATAGCAGTTGAGATCTCTGCAACCACTTTCAGTTTTTTGTTGATGCTGTCAACCAAATGAAAATTTGCTTCGGGGAACATGATGGCCAGCGGAATACCGGGAAACCCACCACCACAACCCAGGTCCATAACCTGCATGCCTTTTGTAAATTCAAATTTTGTGGCAATGGCCAGGGAATGTAAAACATGGTGCTCATAAAAATTGTCCATATCCTTCCTGGAAATGACATTGATCTTTTCATTCCACTCGATGTATAAATTTTTCAGCGCAGCAAATTGTGCTATTTGCTTTTCCGAAAAATCTGTAAAATATTTTTGTATGATTTCCATAAAAGGCAAAAGTAAAAAATTAAAATTTGATTTTCTGCTTACCCTTCGAGTTCCCTCTCCTTTAGGAGAGGGGTTGGGGTGAGGTTATTTCCAGGCTCTTTTCGGCTTCCTGAATACCGATGCTGCAAATATCAGGTAATAAAAAAACATCCAGATATCAATAACCAAAAACCAGGGGTACATAGCCAGTTCATTTAATTTTTTCATGCAGGGATACAAAACCACGGCCTGTACCAGTAAACGGACGCCAAATACGATCAGTGCCCATTGCCAGTTGTACAAGACCAGGCTGGCCAACAGTAATGGATAAAACAAAAAATGCGAGAGCGTATATAAACCCAATAAAAATTTATGTATGGGCCTGTAAAATTTTCCGGTACTATAGTGCCTGTTCTTTTGCTTTATCCAGGCAGCCCATGTTTTTGGTGCTTCACTTAAAGTAAAAGCTTCCTTATCAACATTGATCCTGGTATTCTTTTTTGTGGCTGCCATGTTAATGAACAGGTCATCATCGCCGCTGGGTATATTGTTATGGGCCGAAAAACCCTTGTGCCGGTAAAAAATAGTTTTTTTATAGCTCAGGTTACGCCCTACACCCATATACGGTTTGCCTGCCAGGGCGTAAGAAAAATATTGCAATGCTGTGTGAAAGGTTTCCCAACGAACAATCTTATTTAACAGGCCTGCTTGTTTATGATAGGCACCATAGCCTAAAACGATCTCTGTGTTCTCATCAAAGGTCTGCTGCATTTTATCGATCCAGAATTCACTGGCGGGCACACAATCAGCATCTGTTAATAATACAATTTCATGTTTGGCCGTTTTAATACCAATGCTTAACGGGAATTTTTTACCGGGTATCAGTTTGGCTTCCTGCTTTAACAGCACAACCTGCAATTGCCTGTATGTTTTCTGGTACGCTTCCAGCAGGTATTTGCTGTCATCAAAAGAATTATCATCCACCACAATAACTTCATGTGTGGTACTGTATTGCTGAACCAATGCTCCCGGGAGATTTTTTGCTAAATTTGCTGCCTCATCACGGGCACATACAATTACTGATACGGGGTGGGTTTGAGATGTTGACCTGGGCTTTGGTTTATAAACTGCCAGTCTGGTAAAAAAAAACAGGTAATAAAATAGCTGCACAAGGGTTAGCAGGCAAAATACATAAAATAGTATTTGCCCGGTTTGGGTAAAATTCATGGAGCAAAAATAAGGAATGGGGCTAAGGAAAAACTAAAAATTCAAAATTCAAAAATCAAAACCAATTAATGGCTGAACTAAAATTTGATCTGCAACATACCGACCCGAACTCAAAGGCAAGGGCAGGAAAAATAACAACCGACCATGGGGAAATAGTAACGCCCATATTTATGCCGGTGGGTACTGTAGGAAGTGTGAAGGCGGTAACACAACAGCAGCTGCATGATGAAGTAAAGGCTCAGATCATCCTTGGCAATACTTATCATTTATACCTGCGCCCGGCATTGGAGATCATGGAAGCAGCCGGTGGGTTACACAAATTCAACGGATGGGATAAACCCATTTTAACCGATAGCGGGGGATACCAGGTTTTTTCTTTGGCAAACAACCGTAAACTTACCGAAGAGGGTGCCCTGTTTCAAAGCCATATTGACGGGAGCAAACATTTATTTACACCCGAAAGTGTAATGGATATACAAAGAATAATCGGCGGCGATATAGTTATGGCTTTTGATGAATGTCCGCCATATCCCAGTGATCATAACTATGCAAAAAACAGTATGGAGCTTACGCATCGCTGGCTCGACAGGTGTTTTGCAAGATTTGATGCAACGCCTGATAAATATGGCTATACACAAAATTTATTCCCCATCGTTCAGGGCAGTACTTATAAAGACCTGAGGACAGCATCTGCAGCATTCATCGCATCAAAGAATGCAACGGGGAATGCCATCGGTGGACTAAGTGTTGGTGAGCCTGTGGAGATGATGTATGAGTTTACGGCATTGTGCTGCGATATTTTACCGGTACAAAAACCCCGGTATTTAATGGGTGTTGGTACTCCCTGGAATATTTTAGAAAGCATTGCTTTGGGTATAGACATGTTTGACTGCGTGATGCCCACCCGCAACGGACGCAATGCCATGTTGTTCACCAGTAATGGTGTAATTAATATTGACAACAAAAAATGGGAAAAGGATTTTTCGGTAATTGACGATGGGATCGATTGTCCGATGAGCAATTATTACAGCAAAGCCTATCTCCGTCATTTAATGAAATCGAAAGAATTTTTAGGGCTTACCATTGCCAGTGTACACAACCTGGCCTTTTACCTGTGGCTGGTTGGCCAGGCAAGGGAACATATCATAGCCGGGGACTTTACAAGCTGGAAAGCAGAAATGGTTGTTAAACTGCAGCAACGGCTCTAACCCTTTGCAAACGCTTAACAAAAAAAACTAATGACGGCACAATAATTGAAAAAAACAAAGTTGTTTTTTAATAATTATCTTTAAGCCAACAAAACCTTTGTATGAAGCAAAAATTACTCTACGTACTGCTTAGTTTCTTATTGCCTTTTATGGGTTACAGCCAAACCGGTACTGTTCAAAATGCCAGCATACCCAAAGATGCTCCCGTAAATGTGACCATGACAGATTTCAAGAATAATATTCTTCCCCATGAGATCGTTATTTTCCGCAGCTTTGCCAATGGCAGGGAATACCAGGGATTAACAGACTCAACAGGTAAATTCTCAACCCGTTTACCTGCAGGAGATAAATATGAGATCTTCATCCTTGGCTTTAAAGATTCCACCAGTTATATAGTTCTGGATATTCCGGCAACACAGGGTAATGCTTATTATAAAAATCCATTTAAAGTAAATATCCAGTTCTTACCGGCTAAAAGTTTTGTACTGGATGATTGTAATTTTGAAACAGGCAAAGCGGAGCTTAAGCCCGAATCTTATGCGGTGTTGGATGAGCTGGTGGCTTACCTGGTTAGAAAAGAAGATGAACGTATTGAACTTGGCGGGCATACCGACAATGTAGGAACTGCTAAAAGTAACCTGGTACTATCTGAGGCCAGGGCCAATACGGTGAGGGCTTATATTATCATGAAAGGTATTGATCCTTTACGTGTAACAGCCAGGGGATATGGATTTAGTGTGCCTGTTGCCGACAATTCATCTGCTGAAGGAAGGGCATTGAACAGGAGAACAGAGGTTAAGATATTGGATTAATCAGTTTAGATCATCTACACAAAAATATCCCGTTCAGCTTAAACTGAACGGGATCTATATTTTTAGAACTCGCCTGGAGGCGAATTCTAACTCTCCTGCTAAAGTGAATACAAAAGATAATATAACTTTTGCCTACCCCTTGGTCGGTGTCCCCACCGACCAAAACCAAAGTGTAATCATTTTTTTATGAAGACGAATTAAGATTAAATTGATACTTTTAAAGGCTGATCTATTAATCCAATATCTTAACCTCT
>JBDSGK010000073.1:0-6645 GCA_039919015.1 Ferruginibacter sp. | reverse complement strand
TGGTAACCGGTATCACAGCCAGGTCTTCGATGGTTTTAATGCCCGATGGATTGAAGCGTGCCTTGGAAAAAAATTCTTTGTAAAAAGGAGAGTGCTGGTTAAGATAAGCAATTGTTTGCTGCAGTTTGATTTCCTGCATGGCTTTGATCTCTGCTGCACTTTGAAAAGCTGCTTCGGGTGAATAGTTCATAAGCTTAGTAAATATTTAATTGCTGTTGTTATATAAAATCTGTCAGCCTGAGCTTGTCGAAGGCGGTATAGCTAAACAATTCCATCTTTCTTTAGTGCTGCATAATTTTTTGAATACAGTTTTAATTTTTCCCAGTCTTCATTTATCAATGCTTCTTTTTTTCTGCGTGTCCAGCCTTTAATTTGTTTTTCAAATTCTATCGCCTGATTAATATCGTTGAACTCCTGGCAATAAACTAATTCTACAGGCCTTCTTTTAAAGGTGTAAGCTGTAATTGCATAATCACCATTATGCTCTGCCATGCGCTTGTCGATGTTATTTGTTACGCCTGTATAATAGCTTCCATCACTACATTTAAGAATATAAACATAATAATTTTTCATCCCTCTTTTCATTTAACCCCGTCTTCGACAAGCTCAGACTGACAGTATAATTATTTAAGCTACCTATTCCATTTAATTAAGATCCTTTTTCTATTATTACCATAGCAGATGCCATAGTTTTTAAATGAGACAATGAAACGAATATCTTTCCCAGCTGCATCCCCGCAATAGTATTTGCCGTGTTGCCCAGGAAACGAATCTCAGGTTTTCCTTGCTCATCATTGTATATTTCAATTTCATTAAATGCGGTTCCATTTCGCCAGCCGGTGCCAATGGCTTTAAAAAAGGCTTCCTTGGCTGCAAAGCGGGCGGCATAATGTTCGTATTTATTGGCCCTTGCTTCACAATATATAATTTCATCCGGAGAAAAAACAAGTTCTTTAAACCCTTCTTTCTTTTCCATTTTGTGCGATACACGTTCAACTTCTATCAGGTCCGTTCCAATGCCAAATATCATGGTGCCAGCTTTTTATTTATTTTTTTTATCTGATCTCTTATCTGATCTTCTTCTTTTTTGGTTGCAATAACCTTGGTTAGCGCAAGCTCATAATTATGCAATGCTGCTTTATAATCTTTTTGTTTGTACAGGTAATCCCCGGCCAAAAGATACGCATTATAAAATTCAGGATTACTGGCAACCAGGCTATCGGCATTTACTTTGTCGCCATCTATTATCCGTTGTTTGATCATTCTGAAAGTTTTAAAATTCTTATAGGCTGTTGTTGACAAAAAAGAATCAGCAACAACAGTTAAGCTGCTGTCTGCAATTTCCCGGTTATCTTTCATGCCTTGCATAGCAAAGATCTTTTTCAGATCATAAGCCACATACTCACCCAGCTGCCAGGGCGAAGTGGAGACCCACACCAATAATTTTTTGGGTTCAAATACAATGGAGTGATGGGCCATCAACTGGTTAATGGCTTTTTCGTTACCCATACCAATATTAGCCCCGTTCAATCCTTTTTGATCGCGTAAAATATTGATGGTTTTTTGTACCGTATTCTTTCCGTTGGCATCCAGTAACTGGGTTAATCTTTTGTAGCGATAAACCGAAGCGCTTTCGTTCTCCTGCTCCATATTCATTTTTGTTTTACCCAATCCTTTGCTTTGAAAATGATTGGTGCAAACAATAAGATCTTTTTGCGGGTCATATACGTCCAGCGATTCGGGTGTTTTTTCAATGATCACTGCTTTATTATCTGCCGCCGATGCCACTAAAAAAGATTCTGAAACAAACATCTTTCTCGACCTTGCAATGGCAATCGCTTCTTTTATATTCTTTGCATATTGCAATATCTCCCTTGTTACCAGCGACACAGGCGTTGCAGAACCCGTTGGCAGACTGGATTTTGCTGCATTGATTGTTACAGAAATACCCTGGTCATTCATCCCTGAAACTGCGCCAACAAATCCACCCCAGGTAACGGTCATGAATTTATGTCCGGTTGTTGGATTAAAAAATGCAACGATCTTATCTTCTGCAAACTTATCTCCCACATAAAAATCAAAATTGCGGCCAATGATCATCGTACTGTCGGCCGACATAGCACCCCAGGTACCAAAGGATGTGCAACCCACCTGCATAAGGTTTTGCACCGCATGACCAATATCATGAGCTGCATGATAATTTAAAATGCGTTGGTAATTGGTACCAAGGTATTGGTATTTGGGAGATGCAGATCCCGATATCCCATAGATCTCTTCTTTGTATTCTTCTGTTACATGATCATCCAGGTTGCGGTTAAAAAAACCGATCAGGTATTTTAAATAACCCCTTTGAAACCTCGAAGGCACCATCCTCCTGATCTGTTCAGCAAAATGGTCTTCCTGTCTTACTACCAACTCCTGGGTAAGTTTTCCGTTGATAACACCACGCTCAAAACCATCGCCTTCTACATACAATTCATATAGCCCGCTTTTACTATGACGGAACCAGCTATTATTTAAAGTATAAAAGCCATTGCCATGATCAGTGCGCTGCAGTTGCAGGCTGGCTATATCTTTTGGTTTGGGTGGATCAACTTTTGAAACCTGCACTATGTATATTGCGGCAATGATCAGCAAAATCAGCAATCCTCCAAACACATAGAGAACCCGTTTCCAGATTTTTTTTCTTTTAAGCATTTTTGACCTTTTCGATTACACTTTCATTTCCCATAAAAGCAACACAGGTTACCAGTCCGCTCATGGCAGCACCCAACACACCATGTAAATTAAGATTTTGCCCCGTTAAATAAAGGTTAGGAATTTTAGTACGGGGCGATATAAATGTTTTTAACGGATTGCGGTAATCTTTTGCAATGCCATACATAGAACCATCGTCATTACCAATATAATCCCTGTAAGATAATGGCGTTGCCGTATAATAAGATTTGATCGCTTTTCTTAAACCCGGGAATTTTTCTTCCACCAGGTCGATCAGTTTTTCCGCTTTTGCTGTCTTGAAGTCTTCATAATCTTTTCCCCTGTCAACTTCATTAGAAACCGTATTGAATGTACCAGCCCATGGCGCCACTTCATCAAAACGCATATAGGTAAGTATGGTCATGGATTCGGCATGGTCTCCCATTTTAGAAGAGGATGCAAAAAACAATGAATATGCCAGCGGCCAGTTCTCTGCTGTATGAGCAGCCGGATGCCATACATGTCCTTCCTTCTGATAATAATAATTGTTTTTGACATTTGGAAAAGCCTCTTTCTTAAATACAATGTTCACAATGAAAGAAGCAACCGTGTTCTCCAGCTCTTTCACACGGTTACGATAAGCCGGTTTGATAAGATTTGTTTCAGTCATTTCCAATGTTCGCACCGGGTGCATATTGCTGATAAAAGTTTTTGCGAAAACATATGACCCATCTGATAGTTCAACCGAGCTTACTTTCCCATCTTCCACCACGATACGCTTTACTTCCGTATTGCGGCGTATATCGCCTCCTTGTCCGCGGATGTTCTGCACCATATATTTAGTGATATTCGATCCGCCATCAATACATTTCCAGGAGCTTTCTATATAACTGTTGAGGATCATAGCGTGTACATACAGCGGTGTTTTATTTCCCTGCAATACATACAACATATTATTGCCCACAAGTACGGCCTGTAATTTTTTATTGGAGGTGATGGATTCAATGAATTGCTGCAGGTCAATCTCCAGTACCGATGTCTTTTCATTCACATCGCCGCCGGAACGTAAATTATAAAGGGGAAACTTACTGCAAACTTCTTTTATCCTATCGCAGTAGGTTCTCAATGCCTTTTCTTCATTGGGAAAATCTTTGAGCAGGTGCCGGATGAAATTCTCATAACCTTGTGCATACACATACGCTTTAGGGTCGTTCTCAATGATGATCTTATCAAAAACATCTTCATCCATTTTCTTGAGCTTTAGTCTCCCTATCAACCCGAGGTATTTAAAAACCTGGTAAAGGTTTTGCCCTTCGCCAAGGCCGCCGAGATAATGTACGCCCGAATCAAAGATCACCCGATCCCTTACATAGGTTTGCAGGCTTCCGCCTGCCTGTTTATTCTTTTCAAGTACGCAGACCTTGTAGCCTTCGCGGCCAAGAATATCAGCACATACCAAACCTCCCATGCCACTGCCAATGATCACTATATCGTAGTTGTTTTTCAAATCCCGGTCTTGTTTTTAAAGTTTAGAAGGTTTAGAAAGTTTAGAAGGTTTAGCTGGGTAAACTAAACTTTCTAAACCTTCTAAACTTCCCTAAACATTTCTCTCTAATATAAATATCGTGTTTGATGTAAGTCTCGAATCCTTAATGGTCCGGCAACTCATGTTATTATCTGCTGCTATCTTTTCTATCATTTTACCCGAAAAAAAACTTAATCCATCTTTATTTGTCTGGTTAAAATTTAAAACTTTGGTAGAGAAAAATTCTGTCATTTTTGTCTGCCGGTGCATATTCTTTTTGTCAGTATCGCCATCTCTTATAATGATCATGCCCCCGGCATTCAAATTACCCATACATTTTTCGATAACCAGTTTTTGTTCTGTTGGCTGCAGGTAATGTAACATATCTGCCAGTATGATCGCATCGTATTGTTCAAAGTTAAACCCCATCACATCGCTATGCACAAAATTAATTCTATCTGTTTTGCTAAAACAATGGTTTGCCGTATCAATTTTATCTTCATCATAATCTATGCCTGTAATTAGCCGTTGCGCAGATGTAAAAGCCAGCATGTACGACATAAATCCATAACCACAGCCTATATCCAGTATTTTACCCTTCAACGTCACCAATTCATGAAATGGCTGATAATTCTTCTCCAGCTTTGTTTTTATCCGCATATACCATTCCAGTACAGGGCCTTTATATAAATAGTTGTAGCTTAATTTTTCCCTGAAATATTTTGGTTGTTCAATTTCTTTTTTAAGCAACTCAAATTCCTCCCTGAAATAACGGCCAATATATTTTGCCCTTTCTGCATAGCCATTCCCATAAGTGTTATCAGCGGGTTTTATGCGGGGTAAATATTTAACCGTGAGTTGACCGTCCTTTAGTAACTGATCCTGCTTGGTGAGTGTATAATCTGTTCCATGTATCATGATGGGCAGAATATCCACATTCATTTTTTCAGCAAGATAAAAAGCGCCTTTATGAAAACGTTTGATCACACCATCTTCGGCCCTGGTGCCTTCGGGAAAAATGATGACCGAATAACCGTTTTTGATCCTGTCCTCTACCAGGCTCATGTCTGTTTCGATCTGCTCTGCTGGAAAATAATCTGCCATGCGGATCACTTTACCAAACAACGGAGAATTCCATATCCGGTTATTGGTGAACATGAGCAATTTTGGGTGCAGCATGATCAGTGGCAGTATATCAAGCGATGACTGGTGGTTGGCAATAATAACAGCAGGCTTTTCAAATTTTTCCTGTTGCGGATTGATGATCTTCTTTTTTACATTGATCATGATATACACCAGGCGCCTGCATACTCGTGAAATGATCCTGTGATAAAGCAATTTACCTCTTTCTTTTATGTTGAACAAAGCAAACGTCCAGGCCACGATGGTAAGTGCAACACTCCAGCCGATAAAATAAGAAAAAGCAAAAGAAGACTTAAAGAACCCCCATAGTGTCCACGGAAACCTGTTATTGCTTACCCTGTTCTTTATTAAAATAGAGAACAGGAACGGAATTAAGATCTGCGACATGATCACCACGCAAAGAATACCAATGATTGAGATCAATGCAATGGATTGTAAAGCGGGGTGTTTTGCAAAAATTAAAACACCCAGGCCAACAATAGTGGTAACAGCAGATAAAATAATGGAAGACTTAAAAGAAGACAGGTTCTTTTTCCCGGTCTTGTATTCCTGTAATAACCCATCCATGATAAAGAGGCTGTAATCATCACCCAGTCCAAAAATGAGTGCCGAGATAATAATGTTGATGATATTGAACTGGATGCCTGCCATACCCATAATACCAAGGATCCAAACCCAGGTGATGAGCATAGGAATAAAGGAGACCAGCGCCAGTTCTATTCTTCCATACACGAACAGCAAAACCACAAATACCAGCAACGAGGTCATTAAAGCGATCTTTGTAAAATCAGCGTTGATGATCTCAACAAAGCGGTTAGTGAGGTATTGTTTATCCAGCACCGTAACGCGTTGGTCATTTTCAAAAGTTTTATAAACCGCCTGCCTTTTTTCAGGCATTGTTTTTACCAGGGTAACAACAGTTGCTTTGCCGGGTTTTTCGGTTATATAATCATCCAGGAAATTCTTACGTACATCAGCCATGGCTTGCCTGTCAACTGCTGTATATTGTTTATCAAGTAATATTTTAAAAGCATCAAAAGCTGATGCATTGAATTTTAGCGCCGTTCCTTCTTTAAGCAAGGTTGCCATGAGGACCGTCTTTTTTTCTGCGGTCCAGTATGTGTTCCATCTTTCAATTCTCTTTTGTTGCAAAGAATCTGAAATGATCAACGAAGAAACGCCTGAATATTTTTTTACGATCTCCTGGTCCTGGAGTTTTTCTATCTGTGTAACTAATTTTTCATTGTTGACCAGTGCGTCGTCTAAAGTTTTTCCTTCGG
>JBDSGK010000072.1:0-6842 GCA_039919015.1 Ferruginibacter sp. | reverse complement strand
TTTATCCGGTTACGAACCTCTTTTAATGCACCACTCATAGTAATATCCTGGTTAAATTAACAGTAATTGCTCCCGTTTCAAGCGGGACAGCTTTTAGGGTGGCAAAGGTAATAAAAAAGGGCTTCATACCGATACACCAATCTTTAAATGTTAGGAATTTTCTATCGGCATTTGCCAAAATCCACCGCACAAAGGCCTGATTTGAATTTCAGCCAACGCACTACTCCCGGAATGAAATCCAGTTTGGCATAAAAAAAGCCCTTAAAAATTATATTTATTCAGGTTTTATACCTAAAAAGTTGCCCTTGGTGCACCCATTTGTCGCATATTCATTCCGGGCTGCTGCATAGTTTGTCCGGCAAATCTTTGCAAACGATAGGTGAATGTGGCTATAAAATATCTCGTCAGGCGGTTTGTACGGCTGTCAATGATCTGGTTGGCTGTTACCGAACGGTTGATATTGCTGTTTTGTTTGAACAGGTCAAAAGCCTCTATCTTAACAATACCATTCTTCTTTTTAAACAGTTGTTTTTCCAAAGAGGCATTCATAATAACCTGGTTGCGGCTTACGCTCCTGGCAAGGCCGCTGTTAATGGTGTAATCAACATCATATTTTAAAACCAGCGTTTTGGTAATATTTAAATTCATATTGTTGCTGAATGTCCAGGCATTGCTGGAAGTATTCTGCAAAGTAGTTAAGGGCTTGCCAGACTTATTTTTATAATGAACATCATTTAAGCTGTAGCTGATCCCTGTACCAAGTTCCAGTATTTCTTTAAAGTTGTATTCAAAATTAAAGCCCTGGCTGATCACCCAGTTCTGGCCGATATTCCGTATGCTGTCGATGAGGTTGATATTGTGATTAAAATTTGCCGTACCTCTTAACGAGACCACGTATTTCCTGTTCTTGTATGGTCGGGAATACACATAAAAACCAAGGAAGTTGTAATAACCATTTACATTTTCAGGAATACTCAACTGGCTGCCTGCGCCTTTGTTGATGGTGTTGTTTACGATCTGGTTCTTTATTGTACTAACGCTGAAATTAGTAAATAAAATTTTGCCGCTTACAATATTGAAATTGTTGTAAGACAGGTTCATGCTATGATTCAAAGATGGTTTCAGGTTTGGATTACCCACTGTAATGCTTTGCTGGTTGCTTACATCCTGCACCGGCTGTAATTGGCTGAAGCTTGGCTGGGTGGCATTTCCATTGTAACTGAAGTTGAGTGATTTGGTACGGTTAAAATTATACACAAAACGGGCAATAGGAAAAACATTAACCCTTTTGATGGTTTTATAAGCACTGTCCTTGGTAATTGAATTACCCTGCAGGTTTACGGGTTGTAAGCTTAAACCAATGGTATAATTATATTTCTTCCTGGTGGTACGTAAGGAAAGCCCGATGCGGTTATTGTAAAATTCATTCTCATAATCGTTACTCAAAAAATTGTTGAGCGTTCTTGCTTTTGTGGCCGAATCAACATTAAAGGTCTTGCGGTCATTACGGCCATAATTTAAATTATGCGAATAACTGAGATCGAGGCTTTGGTATTTATTTAAGGGCTCGGAATAAGTGAAGCGTACCCCGTAATTGTAGTTGTTGTTTTCCTGGTCAATGAACTGGAAATAGTTGCGTGGTCCGCCACCCGGCGATACATACTGGTAACCCTGGTTATTTACATCCTGCTCTGAATTATTTTGCGATGTACCTAATGTTATGCTGCTTGAAAAATTACGGCCCCGTTTCCTGAATTTATGATTGTATAAAATGGTGGCAGCCAGGTTTGGTGCCTGCGAATTGGTTAAATTTTTATTGGTGCCATCGCTCTCTTTGGCCCCGGTTTTATTATTGAAGTTGTCAAAAATATTCCTGTTATTCGCATCACTGCCGCTGTAATTTATGCTGGGACTTATTTTTAAATAATTGAACGAATCTATTTGGTATTCGAAATTAAAAGTAAAGCGGTGTGAGTTGCCGAGGGTACGGTTATTTACATCCTGGTTATTGATGAAACTGCTGGTATCAAAAAAAGTTTGGGTTGATGAGTTTTGAAGCTGGCTGTTATTTTTATGATTGTAAGAATAACTGCCATATACACTGATCCTTCTGCTCCACTGGTCGCGATAATTAAAGCCGAAGGAATTGGTGGTGGATATACCACTGCTGCTGGCTCCACTGAATGCAGCCCCATTGCCACTTTGCATCATGTTGTTCATACCGCCCATACCACCCATATCACTCATAGCGCTCATACCGGTACGCATCATACTGGTAGCGCCCCTGTTGCCACCGCCGCCAAAATTAAAAAGGGAGGTGTTTGTATTATTGCTGTTGGCCAGTACAGATATCTGGCGGTCGTTATTAAAATAATTACCGTTAAATGAGGCCTGGTAACGGTCCTGGGTTCCATAGCCGGCTGTAGCCCTTCCAAAAAAACCTTTGTTCTTATCTTTTTTGATCTGGATGTTCATCACTTTATCAGGATCTCCGTCTTTTATCCCTGAAACCGTTGCCTGATCGCCGTAATCATCAATGATCTGTATCTTATCAACAATATTGGCCGGTAATTCTTTGGTTGCTGTTTTCACATCACCTCCAAAAAAATCCTTGCCATTCACTTTTACACGGGTTACTGCTTTTCCCTGGGCAGTAACATTACCGTCTTTGTCTACCTGTATGCCGGGCATTTTTTTAATAAGGTCCTCAACCACGGCACCTTCTTTTACTTTGAATGAAGAAGCATTATACTCAATGGTATCTTCTTTTATCACAATGGCTGCCACTTCCAGCACTACCTCACTCAATAACCTGGCATCCTGCGCCATTACAAAACTGCCTACATCAATTGTTTTTTCAGCTTTGGTAACGGGTACATATTTAGCTTTGGGCCAATAGCCCAGGTGGCGTATAACGATCGAAAAAGCGGAAGTTGGTACAGTCTCAAACCTGAACTGGCCTTTGGAATCTGTAAATGTATAACTGGTATCATTCGGGTTTGATTTTACCACCAAACCGATCACGGCATTTTCAATGGGCTTGAGGGATGCGGAATCAATAAGGATTCCTTTTACCTGTGCTTTTGAAACCAGGCCTAAAAAAATCACAGTACATGTGATTAGAATTTTTCTCATAAAATGGAGTTGCAATACGAATTTGTTCGTGTAAAAGTAATCTTACTTATTTACACCTGACAAATTAATTTGATAAGTGGTTATGATTTTGGCATTATTTAACAAATAAACGGTTGCTTTAAATACCTGGTAGAGGATACTTAAAACAACCGCTTAAAGCTGGCTCAATCTTTTACCAACACATTACTGGCAATAATACTGTCAACAATACTCTGCGACATTTGCAACATGGTTTTGGCATTTATACTGTCTAAGACCATGTAATGCCATTTTGGTTTATGGAAATTAACCAGGTTAACAGGCATTGTACGGCTATCCCATTTAACAGTGTCATTTAAAATTCCATCTACGTCAACTTTAATACTAATCGTAAGGCTATTCCCAACATTGCTCATGTTTGCCGCGAAGTAATTTTTCCATTTATCTACATCTCTCAAATCGCCACCACTTTTATAATAACTTTCCGTTACTGAATATGATTCATTATAAATTAAAGCTTCCGCATCTTTTTGGCTTATAGTTTTGATTTTTCTTGTTCCAAAAGCTGCTTTCAGATTTAATACAAATGTTTTTGGAATATTTGATGTATCAAGAATAGAAATGTGTACCGGTAAATATTTTTGTTGCTTGGCATTGTCTATTTGAAAACCAAGTATAAATAAACCCAGGAATAATAAAAAGAATCTCATAATTATTTTTTAATAATTTTACTCAGAAAGAAGCCAGCAAATACCATATGCTCCGCCACAAGCTCCGCCACAATCCCAAATACATCCACTATAATTTGGATTATATGAACAGGTTATAGCACAAAGGCCACTGCATGCAGCCCATGCCCAGAAACATTCTTCAGGAGCAATAAGCCGTGCTTTAACAAATTTGATTGTAACCAGATCATCAGTACTTATTTTCTTAAAAGCACTTACCAGCAATTCTTTTCGTTCTTTTTCTGTTCTTAACTTTAATTCCGGAAATTTATTGAAAAAGCTAACTGCTTCATTTCTTAGTTCTACCGCGATCGCATCAAATTCTTTTTTACTGCTTACATTCATTTTTGAAAATAAGACAGCAGACTCATCAGCAGTAATTTTATTTTGAACGTATTTAAGAAACAAACTCCCTGCGCCAGTTCCAATTATCTTATTGGCAAATTTTACATTACTAATATAATAATTTTTAAAGTCATTATCAGCAGCAATTTTGTTTACCAGGTCTTCATTAGCACCCAGGCTGGATGAACTTGGCAACATGTACTGAACTGGGGTAACATTTTTGGCTTTTAGTGCAGAAATCGTGATCACCAGGATTGCTGCAAACATGATCTTTTTAAACATGATTTTTTAGTTTTAAGATTAATGCCCAATTTGTAAGCGGATCGGGCAATACCGCATCATCGACGATGGGTCAAACCTACCTTAAAACATGAGGAAAATACAGGTTCGGATTTAGTAACTTATTTAATAGAGTTTAATAATTTAGCAAGATCATAATCCCTACATCATGTTAACTACCGGACTCAGAATTAAAAAACTCAGGGAACTAAGAGACTATAGCCAGGTTTATATGGCCAAAAAACTTGGCATCTCTCAGGAACAATATAGTTACCTGGAAACAAAACAGAAGTGTATACCTGAGCAACAGATTAAAACCATTGCGGTTTTGCTGGCTGTAAAAGAAGATTACCTTAAAACATTTGATCCCCAACATATGATCGAAAATGGAGCCAATGAAAAATCACAGGGATATTTAAATATTCAAAACCTTATTATGGAAAGTCATGAAAATGAGCGGAAATTATATGTAGAACTTATAGCCCGGCTAACAGAGGAATTGGCAGCGCTTAGGCAACAAACAGGTTGACAAAAACTAAAAATTATAGGTTAATGAAACTGCCCCCGGCCCTGCATTAAACGTCAGCTTTTCTCCCATTCCTTTTAATTGTTTAGCATGTTTGCGATGAATAGAATAAAGGATGGCATCATACAGTAATAAAAAACCGCCCTGCAGCATGATAGAATTGCCATAACCTTTAAATTTATCCGGATTTTTTTGGTTATCACTTGTCTGGTTCATAAGCAAACCGGCACCCACATATACCACATCCAGCCCAACATTGATCAGGTATGTCTTTTCGGTCCGGTTTTGATGTTTAAGTACTGCAGCTAAAGTGGGGTTATCGATCTTTTCTCTTCCGGCTCCCCAGTAGCCCAGGCCGGCAATGGCCAGGTTAATACCGCCCCACATTACATTCATCTGGTGAAAATACCGCATCTCTTTGTTACGGGTGTTGGTGGCTATGCCACTTACAATAATATTAGCGGCAGACCAGCCCGCCAAAGTGATCATGGCATTTTTTGAGTAGCGGACACGCTCTTTTTCAAATTTGATCAACGGATCTTTTTGCGAAAAAGCCGGTAGATATAAGGCCACCAGCCATATTAAGAGGATAGTCTTGTTCATATGATTGTTTTTATCAAAATACGTAACAATAAAGAGCATAGATTGTTTTATAAGGGCATTTTTTGCCACAATTGACAGTAAAACAAACCCCAAACAATTCATACCTTTGTCAACCCCCAAAGAAAACAGGGAGGTTCTGTCAATTTGGCTATAAATAATTTTCAGCATCAATTTTGACAATATTGTATTCATTATCATAATTATTAACAACATTCTCAACAATACAGCATTTTATGATCGGAGCTATTTCAAAACTTTTTGGCGGTAATAAGAGCGAAAAAGACGTAAAAAAAATAAAACCTGTGGTTGAGCAGATCAACGGTTTTTTTAATCAATACCAATCGCTGAGCAATGATGAACTGCGTAACAAGACGGCAGAATTTAAACAACGTATTGCCGCTCACCTCAATGGCATCAATACCGAAATAGCAAGTAAACAAAAAGCTGCCGAAGAACTACCCATTGATGATATTAATGGCAAGGATGTTTTTTATAAAGAAATAGATGAATTAAAAAAAGAAAAAGATAAGCAATTGGAAGTGGTGCTACAGGAGATCTTACCCGAAGCTTTTGCTGCAGTTAAAGAGACCAGCAGGCGTTTTCGGGATAATGAAACGCTTGAAGCTACGGCCACTGAATTAGATAGAACATTGGCTGCCAAAAAAGACAATATCATTATTGAAGGCGATAAAGCCATTTATAAAAATACCTGGATAGCAGGCGGTGGAGCAGTTACCTGGAACATGGTACACTATGATGTGCAGCTGATCGGTGGTATGGTTTTGCACTCGGGTAAAATTGCTGAGATGGCAACGGGTGAAGGTAAAACACTGGTGAGTACTTTGCCTGCATACTTAAATGCATTAAGTGGTGAAGGTGTTCATATTGTAACCGTGAATGATTACCTGGCAAAAAGAGATGGAGAGTGGAACGGGCCGATATTTGAATTTTTAGGACTTCGTGTTGATTGTATTGATAAACACGAACCCAATAGCGATGCCCGCCGGCATGCCTACAATGCTGATATTATTTATGGTACCAATAACGAATTTGGTTTTGATTACCTGCGTGATAATATGGTGCACACACCAAATGAAATGGTACAGCGCAAACACCATTTTGCCATGGTGGATGAGGTGGATAGTGTATTGATCGATGATGCCCGTACGCCTTTGATCATTAGTGGTCCGGTGGGGCACAGCGATAACACACAACAGTTCTTCGACCTGAAACCAAGGATCGAAAAA
>JBDSGK010000071.1:0-10707 GCA_039919015.1 Ferruginibacter sp. | reverse complement strand
CCCGGCAAATGTTCATGCGTTGTTGGATGCCCCTGTAAACGGCTGTCTATTTTTCTAAAAGTTTTCAATTCTTCAATAGGGAAATAACCACTCCGGGCTAAAGCACTATAAAAAACAGGCGAAATATGCCCGTTGCTTAAAAAGAAAAGGTCTTCACCCACACCATCCATATTGAATTTCGGATCATGCGTCATCACATCAAAATAAAGGGCAGTAAAATATTCCGTACAGCCTAATGAGCCTCCGGGGTGCCCGCTCTGTACTGCATGTACCATGCGTACAATATCCCTTCTTATCTGCGTAGCTATTTCTTTTAAATTACTCATATTGGCTATTTTTATGCTTTATCAGGTTGTTTATCTGTTAATTAAGTTTAATTGCTTAATAGTACTTAATTCACTAAAAGATGCAAACCTACTTTAAAATCATATCACAATCAAAGTAAACTAGGCAGCCAAAACATAAAAGTTAATAATAAGTTCATAATTTTAGCGTTATTTCACCGCAGAATTCAAAAAGTCAGAATTTTTATAAATAAAGGGTCATTCAGGCATCCATTTTGCTAAAAAATGCATCTATTAATTTTGATTTTATGTTTTTATCCTCGGAACATATTTAATACTTTTGCATTATAAAATAGTTGATAGAATAAATTACCAGCATGGATAATATCTTACTTAGTGCGGCCCTGGCGTTTTTGATCACTTTTTTTGCTATCCCGGTTATCATACAGGTGGCAAAGGACAAAAAACTGTTTGACGAACCGGATGAACGCAAGGTTCATAAGAATGTTATTCCAACATTAGGCGGTCTTGGCATATTTGCCGGTTTTATCATAGCCACCTTAATGGGCGTTCCATCAGGCATTACTTCCGAACTTCAATATTTTGCTGCAGCTACCACGGTTATTTTTTTCCTCGGCATCAAAGATGATATCCTGGTCTTATCGGCCAGTAAGAAATTTATCGGCCAGTTGATAGCTGCCGGCATCATTATCAAATTTGGCGGAGTTCAGTTAAATAATATGCATGGCTTTTTGGGTATTTATGAAATTCCGCATATTGCAAGCATTGTCATTTCCATTTTTACCATTATCGTTATTACCAATTCTTTTAACCTTATTGACGGTGTTGATGGTTTGGCCGGAAGCCTGGGTTTATTGACTACCCTTGTTTTTGGCGCTTACTTTTTTTATGCAGGACAATTAACTTATGCCGTAATGGCTTTTGCACTGGCCGGAAGTACCATCGGATTTTTGATCTATAATTTTTCGCCGGCAAAAATATTTATGGGCGATACCGGTTCGCTTTTATTAGGATTGGTAAACTCCATCCTGGTTATTAAATACATTAATGTTGCCGGCAACCCGGTTTCAAATTTCCCGATAGAAGCGGCGCCTGCCATCGGATTTTCAATTTTAATGATCCCCCTCTTTGATACCCTCCGTGTTTTTGGATTACGGATCCTGGACAGGCGTTCGCCTTTCAGCCCTGACAGAACACACGTACACCATTTTTTACTTGACCTGGGGTTAAGTCACCGTATGGTTACCATTACCTGTGTTTTGGTTAACATCACCTTTATCAGTATGGCATTCTTCCTGCGTCATTTAGGTACAACCACTGTTTTGGGTATCCTATTATTATCGGCATTTATTTTTATCGGCATCATTTATTACAGCAGGCCTAAAAACAAGATCGTCATTAATAAAAATGCTGAAAAGGCCGACATGATCAAATCCCATAAGATCCTTAAACTTGCCGGCGAAGCTGTAGAAGCAGATTAATTTATTTTTACAAGTCCTTTTTTAATCAACATAAGTTAAAAAAACTTAACTGTTTTAACTATATTCGTTTGATGCTAAACTGAATATAACAGTTGTTTTTTATAGCTTTGCAGCCAATTAATTAAAAAAGATATGTCAGAAGAAATAACTAAGATCATCAGTGATACACAGGCAGCCATGTCAAAAGCTTTAGACCACCTGGAAACAGAATTGGTTAAGATACGTGCAGGTAAAGCAAATCCAAGCATGCTGGATGGCATCATGGCTGATTACTATGGAACCCCCACAGCCATTAACCAGATCGCCAATATTTCAGCATTAGATGCCCGTACCATCTCTGTTCAGCCCTGGGAAAAGAATATGTTGCAGGCCATTGAAAGGGCCATTACCATGGCAAATATTGGTATCAACCCGCAGAATGATGGTAATATCATCCGTTTATTTTTGCCGCCATTAACCGAAGAAAGAAGAAAAGAAATGGTTAAAAGGTGTAATGGGGAAGGTGAACATGCAAAAGTTGCTGTTAGAAATATTCGCAGGGATGGAATTGAAGCGATTAAAAAATTACAGAAGGACGGTTTAAGTGAAGACATCAGTAAAGACGCTGAAAAAGAGGCGCAAGACCTTACTGATAAATATATTTCACTTATTGAGAAGCATTTAGAGGCGAAGGAAAAAGAGATCATGGCTGTTTAATAATTACAGCTGATCTGCAACAAACAGCATTCATTAATCATTAATAATGAACTCTGCCAAAGAATCTTGGTTCCTGCTACTCTCTATCCCCTTTTATACCATATTGATCGGGGCTGAAATTATATTCAGCAACTGGAAACACAAAACATACTACTCCATAAGAGATAGTTTTCAAAACGTTTACCTTACTTTTCTGAATGCCAGCCTGGATGGTTTTTTACGGTGGCTATTTTATATAAGTGTATTGGCCTGGAGTTACGAACATCATTTTTTAAAATTTGAGAATACTTACCTCTACTGGTTTGTATTATTTATCCTGGTTGATCTTGCTTTCTATTTTGAACACCGCTTTGATCATTATTGCCGTTTATTCTGGGCCGTACATGTTACCCATCATTCTTCCGAAGAGTTTAACCTTACAACCGGTTTTCGTTCATCAGTCTTTCAACCCGTTTACCGGTTCATTTATTTAGCGCCCATTGCCTTGCTGGGTTTTACACCGCTGGATATTGTATTCATGTATTCGGCAACACAAACCTATGGCATCCTTGTGCATACCCGGTTCATCCATAAAATGCCCCGGTGGTTTGAAGCAGTTTTTGTAAGTCCCAGCCATCACCGCGTGCATCATGCCAGCAATGTTATTTATTTAGATAAGAATATGGGCATGTGCCTCATCATCTGGGATAAAATATTTGGCAGTTTCCAGGCCGAAGTAAAAGAAGTTCCTGTTAAATTCGGTCTTACAAGACCTGTTGTAAATGCAGCCAATCCTGTTAAGATCATTTTTCATGAATGGCAAAACATGATCAATGATGTAAAAAAGAAGACCTCCTTTAGCAATAAACTTAAATATATTTTTATGCCCCCCGGCTGGAGCCATGATGGCAGCACCAAAACAGCCCGTCAAATGCGGTTGGAACAAAAAGACCGGTTTCGGCAGATTCAAACTGACAGTTTTTCAAACTGATACACTACTCCCGCTTATATTAATTCACGGCATCCCTTTTGTCATTAACTTTATTCATCATTAACTGCATCATCATGTTTCAACAGGCTATAGACAAAGTTTTACAATTTACGCGACCACTGCATACCATTTCCAGAACCTATGGCGGTTTGGTTTTGCCTGGAAGTTCTACTTTCTTTTTTGTGAACGACAGCGGTGTTGCCATTACCTGCAAACACGTAATGGACCTGATACCCGCTGCTGATAATATTAACCAGCAGTATGCAAAATACAAATCGGAAAGAGATGCTATTCCCAATGATGGAAAGTATAAAAGGAATATTCAGGGCCTGCAGTTGAAATATAAGTACCTGCCGGAAACAACGGTACAACTTAAAAATAATTTTTTGAATTGTTTCGACACGATCAGTGAGATCACCTGTCATGCACATCCTACACTTGACCTGGCCATTTTAGAATTCAAAGGATTCAATAAAATATTTTACAACGGGCATGCTACATTCTTAAAAGACAGCAGCAAAATAAGACAGGGTAGATCTTTAGGTCGCATTGGCTTTCCGTTCCCGGAATTCAATAATTTTAAACACAATCCCGACACGGATGATATTGAGTGGACTACTACTGGTAACCCAAATTCTCCTTCCTTTCCGATTGATGGTATTGTTACCAGGTTTGTGGCAACACAACCAGACAGTGGCATTACGGGTATTGAAATGAGTACACCGGGTTTACGCGGACAAAGCGGCGGACCACTTTTTGATACGGATGGAAAAATTTATGGAATGCAGTTTGCCACCAACCACCTGCACCTGGGTTTTGACATGAAAGATTTTGAGATCATCAACAATGGTAAGAAAAATAAGATATCGAACAATCCTTTTTTACACGTGGGTATTTGTGTGCATGTTGACAGGATAAAAGATTTTCTGAGGGAAAAGAATATTGCTTTTACCGAAGCTGATTAAATTTATTTATACTGAAGTTTTTCGATTGGCAAGATAAACACCCGCCAGGATCAATAACAGGCAGGCAAATTGTTTCCAGCCAACTTCTTCGCCGTAGATCAATCCCCAAAAATTTGCAATGATGGGAATGCCATAAGTGACCATGGAAGCAAAAACAGTTCCTGCACTTTTTACCAGTTTATAAAATATAACTGAAGCAATTGCTGTTCCAATGATCCCCAATAAAGCAGCCTGTCCCGTTGAATATAGTATTCCCGCATCGGTCAACGGTAAACTGAAGTAGCCTGTCAGGACCAGGACGATCAAAGCAGGAACAGCGTTCAGTGTAAGCGCTACTGCAGCAATTTGCAATGACCCGATATCACGCAAATATTTATATACCATATTTACATTAAATCCATAACTGATGGTGGCCAATACCACAAATGAAACATAGCGCATGTTCTGGCTTTCCAGCATATGGCCTTTGCTGAATAATAATAACAAACTACCCGTAAAGGCAACTAAAATACCCAATATCTTATTGTCGGCTGTTTTGCTTTTAAAGAACAGTACCCCGGTAATAATAACAAAGATGGGTGTCAATGAATTGAGGGTTCCCGCCAGGGCGCCATCTATACCCAGTTCGGCAACACAGAATAAATAGGCCGGCAAAAGACTTCCCAGGACACCCGAAATAAAAATAACAAGTAATTTATTTGCAGGGATACTTTTAAAGTGTTTGATCGCAGATGGCAGTAAAACGATACCGGAAAAAACAATACGCAGCGATGCAACCTGGAATGCTGATAAATGCAGCAACCCTTCTTTCATCATGATAAAACTGCTGCCCCAAATTACAGACAGCACGATAAAGATCAGCCAGTTAATAAATCCTTTGTTCAAAATTGATATAGTTGGCGCAAAGTTGCTGTTTTTATACTAATTAAAATAATCCTGCTTTTTATATCCTGTTTTATGACAATTGAAAATACTCATTGCTTTTACAGTTATATTCCATTAATTTTATTTCAACATTAAGGCATAAGCTTATCTAACACCAAAAATTAAACACATGGGATTTATCAAAGAATTTAAAGAGTTTGCCATGAAAGGCAGCCTGGTTGACATTGCCGTTGCGTTTGTAATGGGTGCTGCATTTGGAAAAGTGATCACATCTTTTACAGATGGAATTGTTTCTCCATTGATCGGTATGATAGGCGGTAAAGATCTAAGCAAAAACATGTATGTACTTAAGGAAGCCGTTGTAGATGCTTCTGGTAAGGTCGTCACTGAAGCAGTAGCTCTTAAATGGGGTGATTTTTTAACCAGCATTATCAATTTTATCATTGTGGCCTTTGTTATGTTCCTGGTCATTAAAGGCATAAATAAAATGAAAAAGAAACAGGAAGATGTGCCGGCCGGCCCTTCATCAACAGATGCATTATTAATGGAAATAAGAGATTCCCTGAAAAAATAATTATTTCTATACAACCCTTTTAACTAAAATGCAGTCTGTTTGACTGCATTTTTTAATGAAACAAATACGATGAAAAAGTTCCTCCCATTAACTGTCTTCATTTTTAGCAGCATCATTTTAAGTGCACAGGATCCTACTGTTAAGGACCTGAAAAATGAAGCTGCCAAATCTATTAATAAAGACCCTAAGGATACAGCAGTTAAAACCTGGAAACTGGGTGGTTTCTTCAACTTAAATGTTAACCAGGGTACATTAAGCAACTGGTCGGCTGGTGGTGATAAATTCTCATTTTCTTTGAATGCTTATTTAAATGTGTTTGCGTTCTATAAAAAAAATAAAAGTTCCTGGGATAATAACCTTGATCTTGCTTATGGCATTGTGAACACAACCAGCTTAGGCTCAAGAAAAGCCAGCGACAGGATCGACCTGCTCTCTAAATATGGATATGCCATTGCGCCAAAATGGAATGTTGCAGCCCTGTTTAACCTGCGTACACAGTTTGCTAAAGGGTTGGCGTATTCCAAAACAGCAGCAGGTATAGATACGTCAACTGTAATTTCAAAAACATTTGCTCCGGCTTTTGTACTGCTGTCATTGGGTTTGGATTATAAGCCCAATGATCATTTCTCCCTGTTCATCTCCCCATTGACCGAGCGTTGGGTAATTGTTGCAGATGATTCCATTGCCCCGTTTTTTGGGTTGCTTCCGGGAAAAAATGTAAAAAATGAATTGGGCGCATTTGTATCAGCCAATTACACAGCGAAACTGGGCGCCAACTTTGTGTACAAAACAAAACTTGACCTGTTCTCCAATTACAAACAAAAGCCGCAGAATATAGATATATACTGGACCAATGCATTAACAGCAAAGCTTACGAAGTATCTTAATTTTTCTTTTAACCTGGATATGATCTATGATGATGATACAAAAAATGTAAACCCTGCAAAAGGCCCTGCCCCGCAATGGCTACAGCTGATGGGGATCGGTTTTGCCTACAATTTCACCAAAAACTAATTTAAGGGGTTTGATCCTTTTATTTAGGCTATTTCTTACCTGTATGGTTTTTTCCACATTCTGCACAGGTAGGGCTTATAATCCCAAAACTCTCTCAACTTATCAATACATTTGCGTGCTCAGAATAGGCACATTTTTTACAACATAATATTTTAATAGGTGAATACAGCTTCGTACCAGATCAAGTTAGACCAGTTTGAAGGGCCCTTTGACCTGCTTTTGTTTTTTATTGAAAGAGATGAACTGGATATCTACAATATCCCCATCACAAAGATCACCAACGATTTTCTGGACTTTATTCACAGCACTGAAAAACTCAATATTGAGCTAAGCAGCGAATTCATTTTGTTCATCAGTACCTTAATGCGCATAAAAGCCAAAATGCTTTTACCACGCAAGGAACTGGATGCCGATGGTAATGAAATTGATCCAAGACAGGAACTCATCAATAAAATACTGGAATACAAAAGGTTTAAAGAAGCAGCCGCTAAAATGGCTGAAATGGAAGCCTTGAGGCTGTTGCTGGTGAAACGTGGTAACCTGCAGAAAGAGATCTCGCAAATTGGAGAAGAAGCTGGTGAAGGAACAGAGATACAAACAGTGACCTTGTTCAAGCTGATGAAGGCCTTTGAAAAGGTTATTTTAAAATTACAGGAACGTAATTTTAAACCTGTTCATACAGTTGTGCGGTATAACTATACCATGGAACAAAGCCGTGAATATATGTTGAATACATGCCGGGCTGATAAAACGGTTTCTTTTGAAAAAGTATTTGAAATATGTGAGAACCGTATTCATGCCATTTTTCTTT
Organism: Ferruginibacter sp.; assembly: GCA_039919015.1. Taxonomy (GTDB): domain Bacteria; phylum Bacteroidota; class Bacteroidia; order Chitinophagales; family Chitinophagaceae; genus Ferruginibacter. The sequence continues at coordinate 3,006 of JBDSGK010000071.1, read as the reverse complement.
TTCTTTCTTTACTGGAACTGGTGCAGCTGAGGTATATGAGTTTACTTACCGGCGAAGGCAGGAATAATTTTATTATTGAGTGGAACGAGAACCGCGAAGAAGAAGTACAGGGATTATTGCCCGGTGAAGAAATTGCAACACTGAACTGATCCATACCCCCGTCAAATCCATGAGATTTTTTGTCTTAACCGGTGAGTCATCCGCCGTGGCGGATGACTCACCGGTTAAGACAATTTGGCATTTCAATAAAATGGTATTATATTTGATGTTTAAACATCGAATATGTAAAACAACAATTATGAAATCGATATTATTTAAAGCAGCAGACAGGGGATCAGCTGATTATGGCTGGTTAAAGCCCAATTATTATTTCAGTTTTGCCCAATATCACGACAATGCCAAAGTTCATTTTGGATTGCTGAGGGTATTGAACGATGATTATATCGGGGGCGGAGGTTCCTTTCCTGCCCACCCGCATGATAATATGGAAATTGTTACCATTCCTTTTACTGGTGCGCTTAAACATAAGGACAGTACCGGTGGTGAAGGAGTTATTAAGGCCGGTGATATTCAGATCATGAGTGCGGGAACAGGGGTACAACATTCTGAGGCCAATGCATCTGCAACAGACCCGGTAACACTTTTTCAGGTTTGGGTATTTCCAAAAGAAAGAAATATAAAACCACGCTACGACCAAAAAACATTTGATGTAACGCAAAGAACAAATAAATGGCAAACCGTGGTTTCTCCTGTAGAAGCAGACAATGCTTTATGGATCAACCAGGACGCCAGGTTTGCTTTAACTGATCTTAAAGCAGGAAAGGAAATAACTTATTCTAATGCTTTTGCAAATAATGGGGTATTCCTGGTAGTCATTAATGGTTCTGTAACAGTTGAAGGCCAGCAGCTGAATAAAAGAGATGCTCTGGGCATTTCAGAAACTGAAAGTTTTAATATAACTGCTTCTGAAGATGCTGAATTGTTGGCTATTGAAATTCCGATGAATTAAAAGATGATGCGGGTATTGCATTACTTTGGTGATGCAATACTTAATAATATATCCATAATAAAATGGGTTTATCGGAATTACCAAGGTATGTTTTTAACTGTGCCAGGAATGCAGGCGAAACAGTAGGACAACCTTCGCTTTTGCAGATAGAGGCAGGATAGATTTCTTTATTGGGCACCCCGCAAAACGAATGCAAAACCACAGACCTTTCAAAAGCTTTGCTGTTGGTTCTTTCCAGTCCATGCAATTTGTAAGACAATCCAAAAATGCCTGAATACGATCTACCCATTCTATACTTTCCCAAAGAAGTGCAATTACTATTCAGCTCGTTTGAAAACAAGAGTGCGTCGGGTGATCCAATATCGGACCCCCTGCCGTGTGCTACCAACCCCGCAATTTCTACTGAATTATTTTTGAGATCATAAACAAAAAAACGGTTCTTGCCTGAAGGTATCCGCATATCAATAAAAAAACAATATTCCGCATCATATCCCTGCGCATTTACATAATCCTTAGCGATGGATGCCTTTTCATGTAAGCGATAAATTGTTTCGGTGCTGCTGATCCCTTTGCTGGTATAAAAACTGAGAAGACTGTTCACATTCCGGGATCCAAAAATTGGATTACTCCAGTAACTGAATCCGGAAACAGGAACGGTTAAAACTAAAATGATGACCAGCACAAAAGTATTACGTAGAATACGGATGCAATTTTTAGTACTCATAGGATATGGTTTTAGTACTACTGGCTTAGAGGATATCAACGGGTATGCAGAATATCAGACGAACGGCTTGCGGATAAATTGTTCTGTAAATATGTTATAAGTTAAAACAGCGTAGTTTTATTGTATTCCATAGAAATTCTACTATCATAAAACCAAAATCTTTACCGGAGGGTACGCTTAAAAAACATGCGTAAAACCACTAAGGAATTTCAGCGATAGCAGGTTTATGCTGTTTATTTTTGAATATGGTTACCTATTGATAATTGAAATCCCTTTTCACTGGTCTAATAATAGATCCATAACAGTATGGGTGCTTCAGATCTATCCATGTATTTTTTTAATTGGCTTAAAAATGAAGGTGCAACTGTAGGACAACCCCAGCTTTCGCAGATGGGCGAAGGAGCCACTTCATCATCCGGCACACAGGCATGGGCATGCAGCACAACAAAACGGTCAAAGGCTTTATTGTTGGTTTTATCGAGTCCGTATAACTTATAAGCCAACCCAAATTTCCCATTGTAGGAATTACCGATCTTATATTTTCCAAGCGAAGTACAATAGCTGTTTGGTGTGTTTGAAAAGACCGGGGTATCTGAACTGGTGATCCCGCTGCCATGTGCAACCAGGCCGGCTATTTCTACAGAGTCTTTATCAAGGTTGTAAACAAAAAAGCGGTTGCTCCCGGAAGGAAGGCGCATATCGAGTAAAAAACAATGCTGTTGATTAAAACCATGAGCATTAATGTAGTGCTTTGCCGGTAAAGCTTTTTGATATAACCTGAGCAAAGTCTCCGTATTGTCTTTGCCTTTACTTTCGGCAAAAGCAAATGTTTTAGATCCTGAATGCTGATCGAATTGTGGTTTGTACCAGAAAAAATATCCAAATGCTGAAATGGTTAAGAGTAAACCACCGGTTAAGACAAATGTACCCCTGGCTATTTTCATGAAAGTTTTATCAGGCATAGATGCCTAACGAAGTTGTTTCCATAAAAATTATTTAGAGGCCTGTTAAAAAAAACAAAAGAGCTCCTATTAGCCAAACCTGCAGTAAGAAATACTGCCAGCCTGGTCAGGCTGGCGTTTTCATGCAGCAAAATTTTTTTCAGTGTTGAATGAAGACGTACATACCGGCTCATCTGCAAAAAAATTATTAAGTTTATTTAACCTTTTGGAAAGGGCTCCTTTTTTCCTCCTCGCTACTGAAAACATTTCACCATTGTGCAGGAGTAACAGGCCTATTTTGCTGCCACTATAACTTTTTATGTAGTGCATGT
>JBDSGK010000070.1:0-7708 GCA_039919015.1 Ferruginibacter sp. | reverse complement strand
CAATAATAAAAATTCCTTTGTAGATCCTCTGCATCAATTGGTTTTTATAACGTGCGGCAAATTAAGCCCAATAATTAAAACTATTTGTTAACCTCATCCTAAATCATTAGCAAAAATGAATATAAGAAGAAGGATTTTTTTGGATATCCTGTAAAAGCCTACCCGGTTGTTTCTTCTTTTTTTATCTGCTCCCCGGTCTTACCAAAACGCCTTTCCCTGCTCTGGTAATCCAAAATGGCGGCATATAAATTTTCCTTCCTGAAATCAGGCCAAAGTGTATTTGTAAAATACAGCTCGGAATAAGCCAGCTGGTACAGTAAAAAATTACTGATCCGGTATTCTCCACTGGTTCTTATCATCAGTTCGGGGTCGGGAAATGCTTTTGTTGTAAGGTATTGCTGAATGGTTTGCTGCGTTATTGCATCCGCATCCAGCTTATTGTCTTTTACTTCCTGTGCTATTTGCTTAACTGCCCTAACGATCTCCCAGCGACTGCTGTAACTGAGCGCCATGATCAGATTAAGGCCCGTATTCACACTGGTTTCTTTCAACGCCGCTTCCAATTCTACTTTTGCAGCTTCGGGCAGCATATTGATGTCGCCTATAACGTGCAGTTTTATATTATTTTTATTCAGCGTAGGTACTTCATTATGTATCGTATCTACAAGCAATTCCATTAATCCAGAAACCTCATTTTCAGGCCTGTCCCAATTTTCGGTGCTAAAGGCATAAAGCGTAAGATATTTAATGCCCAGTTCTGCTGCACCTTCTACAATATTTCTTACACTCTCAACTCCATGTAAGTGTCCATACAGGCGGTCTTCACCCTTTTCTTTTGCCCATCTGCCATTGCCATCCATGATAATGGCAACGTGACTTGGCAAACGCATCATATCTATATTATCCTTAACGCTCATAAATAGTGAAAATGAGTAGTCAGGCGCAGGGCCTGACTTTGGGGTGCAAAAGTAATAAATTTTAGTTGGAATAAGCTTTTTAGTATAAATCTTATAGCTTTAACAGCTTCCCCTTGAATTCTTCACCTTTTATGATCATTTTATACCAATACAAACCCGCAGGCACATGGCTGATATTAAACTGCTGCACGTTTTTAAAATTACCCAACCTGTCACCCTGTATATTGGAAATAATGATCTCATCAGCATTAAGTACCGCTCCATTTTGTGAACAGTAGAAAATACCTGTTGACGGATTAGGATAAATAGCCGGATCTATGCCTGCTCCAGGCAATGGAGCCCCGCTTGCACAATCCTGTTTGGCCTTATTAAAATGCTGGTCATCGGCTACCCGTTTGGTAACACTGCAATCAATACCATTTGTTAAGGTTACTACAGCATTGGGGGAACTATAGTCCGGCAATTCAATTACCTGTTGGCCTGAAAAAGAATAGGTGTTGCCCATATCATTCACTTCCCATTGAAACTGGCCTGTTGTTGAAACAGCTTTCAATTGTGTAATGCAATTCCCTTTTTTGTTGATCACTGAAACTGTAAAATCCGCTTTAGTACAAGGCTGGGGTTTAGGTTCTGCAAACCATAAAAAATTACTGATATTGGCAAATATCAGGTCATAATTTGCTTTCCTGGTTATCCTGCAAAATTTACCCTGGCTCTCACCGGGTATATCAATATAAAACAAAGCAGAATCGTTGGGGGTTACAAATCGTGCCGTTAAAGTTTTACCGTTATTATCCTTTATTGCAAATGCATTATTTATTGTTGCTGCTGAAGCAAACCCATTGGCCGAATTGCTGTTGCTCATACTGAAATACACTTTGTTGTGCCCTGTTGGTATATAAAAATATTCGGGCAAGCCTGTATTGTTTTGATACAGCTCAGTTGCTTTTCCAAAAAAAGCACCTTTCTTATAAAAAATGTTTTTATTGGTGTTTATCTTCAGCTGAACAGCAGATTTATACCTGGAAGAGACAGTCAGTTTATACATTCCCGATGATGGCAATGAGATGGTTAAGCTCCCTGCTTTGGCATTTCTGTCAAGAGAAATATCTTCAATTATTTCCAGCGCTTTCTCTGCCGACTCTACTGTAAAATTAATATAGCCTTTATCCGGCATGTCAAAAGCAGGATCATAATTAATGGTAAAACTGCCGGCAGCAGGGGCATGTATAAAAAATTCGCAGCGGTTATAAAAATCCAGCCCGCTTGTGTATTTTAATTGTACAGTTATAGTTTTAAGCGGAATAATATTCCCTGCGCCAAACCTGTCTTTTACAAAAAAAGCGGTTTCAAATGTATACTTATTGATGGTATTGTTGAAGTTTGCATTGTCGATCTGAAAATCATTATCGATCTCTGCTGCTGTTATCAATGGCAGATTTCCGTTGTGATAGGCCAACCCGTTCACATTATTATATTGCCGGTAAAAATTACCGGTTGTTGGATACCTGCTGGTAATGGTGGCGATCAGGTAATAACTGTTAACCAGCTGTAGCCTGTTTATCTTGGCTAAGTAAATACATAAAGCGCCAGCCTTACCCGCTTTTGCATCATTGGACCGTTGATCTGCAACCCAGTCAAAATACAGGACCATATAATGCAGGTAAGCTTTTAATTCCCGCATTCTTTCTTTTACAATGGCCGGTTCATTTTGTATTTTTTGTTCAGCCTCTGCGATCATTTGCAGGTAGAGTGGAATTTTATATTTATTAGATGGGCCACCGGCTATGCTGTTCTCATCAGTCCATAATTGCAATAGTTCGTACATGTTTTTCCCTGCACCGGAAAACATATTATCACAAAATTCCTGGAGGGATTTATCTATCGCAACATTATCCAGCAGGTTCCTGTTTGCTGCCAATAAATAAGGCAGGCTGGCAAATTTTGCAGGCGAAGCTTCCCAGATCACCCCCTGGCTTTTTTTATCTTTGGCAATTTGTACCGAAGCCTTAAGATCGTGTAAATAAAATCCGGGCGTTTCGCCACTCCAGCCAGAAAGATTTAAATAATTATATTCTGAAATATTTCCGGTGCGTTTATACCAGCGGTTTCTTATACCATTGGTGCTGGTGAGGGTTTGATATACGGCGGGTATTAGCTGAATATCGATATTGTTATTAATGGAAATGCCTGGCGACGGAATATCAGCATGCGTGGAATAGGCATACAATTGAAAACGGGCATTTGGATAACGGGCATTTATTTTCTGCGCCGTATAGTTTGCTAATTTGAATTGTTGATCACTTTCCTTTGAATAAGCAAGACCGGGACATCCTGTATTATCAACAGAATTACCCCATTTGGCAGCATCCGGCACTTCTATTCCTATGTACCGGTTGTTATAACTGAAATTACGGTATTGGTTCGTGTATAAAACAGGATTTCCAAGAATATTGTTTTTGTACACGGTATATTTTTGTTCGATGGTTTGGGACCAGAGATCCATAGCTGCCACATTATTTACATCAGGCACAGATTGCCCGCTTGCAACACGTGAATGATCATAGCAGGCAACATAGCATGGATTATTTTGCAGGGTAGCAAAATAATCTCCACTCATGATGTCTCCACGATGCCCTGCAAAACGATAGCTGCCGGTCATTCCATTACGGCGTTGATATAATGCCCAGTTGTGGCCATTTTCGCCAAAGTAGTTATCCCAGTTGTAACCGGATGTATTATCCATGATCCACCTGTTATGGCCACCGCTGATAAACCAGCCTTTGTATTTGAAATCAGTAGTATAGGTACTGTCTGTTTGTTTAAATGCAGAAGAAAGCGCCGGGATCATTTCCCAAATTGAGCCTGGTTGATAAAATCTGAATCCCAATCCCTGCAGGTATTGGTAAACACCAAAGCAAAGCCCGTTATCCTCCGCAGCAGAGAATCTAATATAATTTGATCCATTGCTTTCTATTTTACAGGCCATGTTATCGGTAATGGTGGAATCGTAAATAAATATGATACCTGTTGCAGGAATGATGCTGTAAATTGTTGTAGTAAACTGGCTGCCCGGTATGGCTTTTTGTAAAAGCATAGCAACATCCGCAGCTGTTGATTTCAACAATTGAGAAGACAGGGGCGGATAACTGACGGTTTGTGCTTTTGTAAATAATATACACAAGGTCATTACCGCTATAACAAAGCAGTTGCGAATGAACGCCATAGTTTAGTTTGAATGATAAAAACTATGGTCTCATCACAGAATGATAAGGATTTATACTTTGTTATTCTTTGGTTGGGAAAAGAGCAGTTGTTATGCTGCTGGGGATAGGGTAAAAGTAACCGATTTTATTTAGAAACAAAAAAAAATAAAAAAATTCAATAACTATTTGGCAGAAGGACATTTATATGTGCTGATATTATAAGTAATACCAATTTCAGCAATAATATACTGGTCTCTTTGTTTACTCCAACCACGCTGTCTGCCTTCAACCCCCAATGGATTATCCGGATCCAATTCAACAGAGCGGTCCTGTAAAAGCCTGGCAGTTGATAATGGTGTAAATTTATCTTCGCCTACATATGTTGTACTTACATCATCCAGGTAATCAGTACTTGTAAAACGATGGCCGACTTCAAAAGAGAAATTAACCTTTTCGCTAAGGTTATATTTAAAACCAACGCCTAAGGGAATACATAATGCCAGGGTGTTGTATGGTTTTCTTCCATTATAGCCGATCAATTGCCCTTCGGTACCCAATGGGCGTAAAAATTCTTTTTGGCCATTGGTGTAAGCATAAGGATCATAAGTGAACACGCCAACACCCAATGTTATATACGGGGTAAATGAATAGTACGGATCGTTGGGGATGAATTTGAAGAAATTAAAATCGCCCTGCAATGCTACCTCCCAGACATTTGTATTGAAACTCAGGTTTCTTATATTTTGATATTCGTTCTTACTATAGGTATCGCTGTAACCTAACTGTGCGTAATGGGCGCTTAAACGTACACCTACATAATTGCCAAATGCTTTACGAAAAAATGCGCCTATTGCAGGTTTCGGACGATTAACCGCTGCCCGTGTATTCAGGTCGCCGAAATAATGTGCCACGCCCACCGTAATACCAAATTCACCTTTTTGATCATATTCGTTGTGCTGCGACTGGGCACTTGCAGATGTGGCAACGGATACAAAGAAGAGTAAAGCAGCAATTTTCATTTTCATAATATGCAAAATAAAGAAATGTTTTGTAAAAAACGGCTTGAGCTATCTTTTGTGTTAAAGGCTTTGTTAATCTTTTTTTTGTTCAACACGTAAGCCTATACTCATAATATGCAATAACGGGTTATCACGCATGACCTGTGAGATCTCAAAATGGTATTTCCCGGGTTGCTTAAATCTACGGGGCTCCCCATTTAATAATTTTCTTACTTCCCAAATATCATTCATACCTGTTCCTTCCCAGCCATTGGCATCATCACCCAGTTTAAGATTTACCTTTTGAACATGCAGGCTGTCTCCCGGGGGCTGCAGGCCTATATTAAGCCAGATATTATTGTATTGATAAGCATCAGTATGGCGCAATACTACATAAATGCTATATGCTGAAAGTGTATCTGTGATCAGCAGATCCCCTTTGGCCGAAAAACTGCTCTGCCACTCATACTTAGGTATAACTGTATTTTTTTCGAATATTTCAATTTGGGTACAGGAGTTGACACACATTAATACTGTGGCTGCAATTATTAAAAACGGAAGTTTAGATATGTTGATTCTCTTCATTAATGCGTACCCTTTATGCTTATTACACTGCTTATAAAATATTCAACACCTGCTCCTTTGCCTTCTCCAGTTCATTCTTCATATTAACCACACATTTTTGAATATCGGCATCATATGCCTTACTGCCGGTGGTATTAATTTCACGGCCGATCTCCTGTAAGATAAATGACAATTTTTTACCCTTTCCTTCTTCAGGTTCCAGGATAATGGACTTAAAATATTCACAATGCTGGCGAAGCCTGATCTGTTCTTCATGAATATCTATCTTTTCCATGTAATAGATCAGTTCCTGCTCCATGCGGTTATTATCAATATTCTCCTTGCCCACATGTTTTTCAAGCAATTGGTTTATTTCGTCTTTGATCCGTTTCTTCCGGTTCGGCTCCAGTTTTAAAATGGCTTCTTCCTGTTCATTGATCTTGTTGATCCGGCTGATCAGGTCATTCTCCAGTACGGTGCCTTCTTCTGTTCTGTGCTGGTTCAAATTATTCAATGCTTCCAATAAAACCTTGCTGAAATCGACAAAATCGGTTTCACTTAAAATATCATTTGTGGGTGTTACCACTTCGGGCAACCTCAGCAATGCACTTAATACCGAGTTGGTATCTATATTCAGATCCCCGGCCAGGGTCTCTATCTGTTTGTAATATGCTTTTATCAGGTCGGTATTGATGTTAACAGGTTTGGAGGTCCCGTTTTGTTTTATGGTAACCATGCAATCGATCGTGCCCCTGATCAGGTGTTCCTGCAAGGTATTCCGGATCTCAAATTCATAGGGCCTGAGCAACGGTGGTAATTTAACCTGCAGTTCAAATTGTTTTCCATTAAGCGCTTTTATTTCAACCAGAAATGTCTTGTCGTTTACTGTTTGTTCTGCCCTCCCGAACCCGGTCATTGATTTAAGCATGTATTATAATTTAGGCTGCAAGTTAAGAGATATAATTATGAGTTGGTTTTTGGATATTCTTCAAAGGGTTTGAAACCCATGATACGTTCCGGTTTATCAAGTGGCAAAAACCCGAATTTTGCATACAGGCCATGTGCATCTTTGGTGGCCAGTAACCACCTCCGCAGTCCCTGCAATTCTGGATGGTCCATGATCTCTTTCATCATCCATTTTGACAACCCGTTTCCCCGAAATTTTTCAATAATAAAAACATCTGCCAGGTAAGCAAAGGTTGCATGATCGGTTATCACTCTTGCAAAACCAACCTGAGAAATATTTTCGTTATCATAAACATACAAGCCGAAACAAAGAGAACCTTCAATACTTGTTACAACTGTTGCAGGTGGAATATTTTTTGCCCAATAACTTTCGTTGCACAAATAATTTTGTATGAAATGAATATCAAGTTTCTTTTTATCGGTACTCATCATAAATTCATTTTGGGCAACTTCGTAAATTTTCATATATCGGAATTTTAAATTGAAGATCGGCAATATAAAAAAAATAAAGCCCGACTTTTTACAGTCAGGCTTTGCTATATAGATGGGTTAGTAAGTACCAGGAATCAAATTCCTTACACAATATTAAAAATAATTTTCGCTAACCAAAAAATATTTTTGAAATATTTTATACACATTTTGATGATGGTTGTGGATAAGGGTGATCGTATTTTGGCTTTTTCAAACAGGTATAAAAAAGAAAACTTACCGCTGCTGTTTTACTATTTATACAAAACTAAAAATAGTTTTCGCCTGAAACTATTGTATTCACTGGCATTACAGGGAAATACATTATTTTATTATTTTTTGTTTACAGTGGTTTAACATTTTCATATCACAACATATCACTGGCTTTTACAAATTGTTTTTGCCTGGTTTTTACCAAAAAAATAAATACAATTATTTTTAGAAAATGTGGGGGAAACCGGGTCTTTTTTAGTTTTTTTGATAAATCCAAGTAAAAGCAAAGCAATGTACCTTTGCTGAAATTTCTGATTATGCAATTCCCATCTCCTGTTTCCCTGCAATGGATCGCAACATTCATCAACGCAAAATT
>JBDSGK010000069.1:0-14237 GCA_039919015.1 Ferruginibacter sp. | reverse complement strand
TCATTCATAACCACCAGCCTGTACCTGTTCCTTAACCGTTTTAAAGTGCTGTTGGCATCCAGTTTAGCCATATTTTTTTGTTGAACGTTAAAATTAAGAAATGCAGCTGAAAAAGCAATTTAAAATACCTGTATTAGCCGCATTTATATGCACATCGCTTTGTCTTCATCATAAAAAAACATTAAAGTAATTAAATCGCTCCCTTTATCTGCAATATTTACTAAAAAATACCGATATTTAGCCCTGTCATTCAACCTTTTGATTCATGCTGAAGAGAACTATCAACCCGATACTGATTTTTTTGATATTATTTGGATTTGCAAATCCCGTGTTATCGCAACCAACCTGGACGATCGACCTGTTGGGAAAAAATGAAAAGAAGCCGGAAAAATTTGAGAACCGGAAACTCGGATCTGAGAAAACAGCCGATAAAAAATTTAATGTTCCCCGTAACATTTATCAAAATAATATAACCCACTATAATTATTATTTTAATGCCAATAACAGGGTTAATACCGTTGTTGACCGTGCCAAGCTTTCGCAGAAAGATGATTATGCAAACCTGCTTTCCTTTTACCCGTACTCACTGGAAAGTACATCATCGCAAAAAATAGAACTCGATTCTGTTATCTATACTTCAACTGCCGGTATCTTATTGCATGACCTGCGTAATGACTGGATCGATAATATGTACATGCTGATCGGTAAAGCCTATTACTACCGCAAAGATTTTGATTCGGCTTTAATGACCTTCCAGTTCATCAATTACAACCTGTTTCCCCGTAAGAGAAAAAATGATGATGATGACCGCATCGTTGGTACGGAGAGTATGTCAATAGCCAATAAAGAAAAGAGAAATATTCTACAAAAACTCACCGCACTTCCTCCCAGCAGAAACGAAGCCATTATATGGCTTGCCCGTACATTAATTGAGCAGGATGAGTTTGCAGAATCAGGTGGGTTGATCAATACCTTACAGGTTGATCCCAATCTTCCTAAAAGATTACGCAACGACCTGGATGAAGTTAGTGCATATTGGTTCTTTAAACAGGGGCTTTACGACAGTGCTGCCGTACATCTTGAAAAAGCATTGAGCACAGCCGATACCAAACAGGATAAATCACGCTGGGAATTTTTACTGGCACAACTTTATGAGCAGAGCGGTAATTATGCCAAAGCTTCTAATTATTATTCCAGGGCCTCAAAACACACCGTTGATCCCTTACTGGATATTCATGCCCAGCTCAATGACGCCAAGATGCTGAAGAGCACCAATCCAAAAGAACTGGATAAAAGCATCAGCAATCTTTCAAAAATGGGAAAGCGTGATAAATATGAAGCTTACCGCGATATCGTGTACTATTCAGCAGGGCAGCTCTCTTTACAAAAACCCGATACCAATGCGGCCATTGTTTTTTTTAATAAGAGCCTGAAATATAATACTGACAATGTCAATTATAGGAACAGGGCATATCTTGAACTGGGCGACATTGCCTACAGCCGTAAACAATACAGGCTTGCAGCTGCCATGTACGACAGCCTGCAAACAGGTTCTGATTCAATTTTAGATAAGCGTATTGCACAATTACAGGAAAGAAAAGCTGCTTTAACCAAAATTGCTGAAGCCATAAGCATCATTGAAAGAGAAGACAGCCTGCAACACATTGCATTGATGCAGCCATCAGAAAGAGAGGATCATGTAAGAAAAATGGTAAGAAAATTACGCAAAGAAAAAGGATTTAAAGATGATGGTAATTCAGGAGGAGGAGCAATTATTCCGTTCAACAATAACAATGCGCAACCCAAAGACCTATTTGAAAGCAACAAAGGCGAATGGTATTTCAACAACAGTTCCCGCAAATCAAAAGGTTTTAATGAATTTAAATCCGTTTGGGGCAACCGGGCAAATTTAGATAACTGGCGCCGTAAAGCAGGTATGCAAACCACCATCACCAACCCTAACGATCCTAACAACCCGGCTAATAATAAAAGCGGGCAGCCTGGTTCCAATACTCCTGGTGGAAACACACAGCCGCAGGATATCAGCTACGAATCGCTGATGAAAGACATACCACTTACTGAAGAGAAACTTACTGCCAGTAATGAACTCATCGCAGCAAGTATGATAGCGTTGGCAAAAGCCTATCAAAATGACCTGGAAGAATACCAATTGGCAATTGATACTTACGAAGATTATTTAAAACGCTTTCCAACCCGCCTGCTTGATGGTGAAGTTTATCTTGGCCTTTATTTTTGTTATACCAAGGTGGGTAATACATCAATGGCGGCGCATTATAAAGATCTGCTCAACAACAAATTTGCCTCAACCAAATCGGGGCAGATGTTGAATAACCCTTCATCATTAAATCCAAAAACAAAAAATCCTGAAGCTACAAAACTGTATGAAAACATTTATAACCTCTTTATAGAAGGCGATTTTGACAGGGCGGTGGCAGAAAAGAAAAGAGCCGACAGCCTGTATGGCATAAACTACTGGACACCTCAACTGCTGTATATTGAAGCACTCAACCATGTAAAGAACCGCAACGACAGTGCTGCCATTAAAGGATTACAACTGATCATAGCGAATGATCCCAATTCACCCCTTAAGGCCAAGGCAGAAACGATGATCGATGTGTTGAGAAGAAGGGCCGAGATCGAAAAATACCTTACCAGTCTTGAAATTACCAGAGCAGAAGAAAATCAACTGAACGCACCGGTAACGCCAAAGCCTGTAAATAAACCTGTTGCTCCGCCCATTATTTTAAAAGATACAGTAGCTAAAGTGCCGCCGCCATTAAGCAGTGGCCCATTTGTAATGGCAGTTAATGCACCCCACCATGTACTGATGATATTGGATAAAGTTGACCCCGTGTATGTTAACGAGGCTAAAAATGCTTTTACCAGGTACAACAGGGAAAATTATTATAACCTGCCCCTAACCATTGCTAAAGACGCAATTGATGGGGAGCGTAATTTACTGGTGATCTCATCTTTCCCCGATGCAGCCACAGCTTTGCTGTATTATGATAAGATAAAAAGAAGTGCGGCTTCAGAAGTATCCTGGTTACCGGCCACTAAATATTCATTTATAATTATTACTGATGCAAACCTGCAGTTGCTTAAAACCAATAAGAATTTAACGGGTTATAAGGCCCTGTTAAATACCCAGTTTCCAAACAGGTTTTAACAACAGGTAGTAAAACAAAAATATTTGTTTCCATAGTTTTATGTGACCAGGTTTTTACAGCAACACATAACTCATTCTAAATTTCAGACATGAAGCGTTCAGTTAAAATTTTATGGCGTGTTTTTATTGGTGGTTTCATCTTTGTGATACTGATGTTCATCTGTGCCAATTTTGGATTATTTGGCAAGATGCCTTCATTAGAGCAAATACAAAATCCCGAAGCAGACCTGGCCAGCGAAATATATTCAAGTGATGGTGTTTTAATGGGTAAATACTATGCTGAGAACAGGAGTGAAGTTAAATACAACGAGATCTCTCCCAATGTAGTTAATGCATTACTGGCCACAGAAGATGAACGCTTTTATCAGCATTCCGGCATTGATGCAAAAGCCTTTCTTCGTGCTGTTATTACCCTGGGACGTGATGGGGGTGGCAGTACACTTACACAACAAGTGGCCAAAATGATGTTGGGACAAGGGAGGGGAAGTATCATTACCCGGGGTTTTCAAAAATTGAAAGAATGGATCGTTGCCGTTAAACTCGAGCGGAATTTCACCAAAGAAGAGATCATCACACTGTATCTAAACAGGGCACCCTGGGGCAATGTATATGGCATACGCAATGCAGCACGTACTTATTTTCAAAAAGAACCAAAGGATCTGAAAGTTGAAGAAGCAGCCGTATTGATCGGTATGCTGAAAGGATTTATTTTTAATCCCATCAGTTATCCAAAGGCTTCCATTGACAGGAGGAATACGGTTTTAAACCAAATGGTGGTTTGCCAGCAGCATTATTTAACAGAAGCCGAAGCAACAAAACTTAAAGCAAAACCATTGATCACCAATTACAAAAAAATTGATGAGAATGTCGGTGTTGCTCCTTACTTCCGTACGGTGCTTGCCGAAAAGTTAAAAGCCTGGTGTAAAGCGCATGAAAACCCAAAGACCGGTGAGCCCTATAACCTTTACAGGGACGGTCTGAAAATTTATACAACGATCGATTCCAGGATGCAACAGTATGCCGAAGAAGCAGTGGTGCAGCACATGCCTGTTATACAGAAAAAACTGGACTGGATCATGAAGAACAACGGCGCACGCATGTGGAAAGGAAATGAGAAGATCGTGTTAGATGCATTTAAATATACCGAGCGGTGGAAGCGGATGAAAGAAGAGGAGATCGATGAGGAAGTTATCAAAAAAACGTTTTACGTTCCCGTAAAAATGAAAGTGTTTGCCTGGAATAAAAAAAGGGAGAAGGATACGGTGATGACACCTTATGATTCCATTAAATACCATAAGCAGATCTTACAAACTAATTTTGTGGCCATGGATCCCCGTAACGGTGATGTGAAATGCTGGGTGGGTGGTATAGATTTTAAGTGGTTCAAGTATGACCATGTTACCCAGATGAGGCAGGTAGGTTCTACCTTTAAACCTTTTATTTATACCCTGGCCATTGATGAAGCCGGTTATACTCCTGAAACAGTTATCCCGGGCGGCTCCTTAACATTGGGTGGTAAAACGATCACCGGTGGTGCCGGTACAGTTGCCTATTGCCTGGCTCATTCAAAGAATATTGCAGCCTGGCGTTTAATTGGACAAATAGGTGTAAAGCGAACCATAGAATTTATACAAACCTGTGGCATTAAAACAAAAGTACCGCCATACTATTCGATCGGCCTGGGTGCTGCCGAAATTCCACTATTGGAAATGTTGCAGGGCTATACCATGTTCCCCAATAAAGGTTTAAACACAGAGCCTCTCATCATGAGCCGTATTGAAGATAAAAGCGGCAATATGCTGCAGGAATTCAGTTCTACACCAAAACAGGTGATTGCAGAAACAGATGCATACACCATGGCAAAACTGATGGAAGGCGTTATCAAGTTTGGTACTGCCCGAACTTTGAACAGGTTTACGATCCCGGTAGAAAAAGCAGGCAAGACCGGTACAACCAATAACTATGCCGATGGTTGGTTCATAGGCTATACACCCGAATTACTGGCCGGTACATGGGTGGGCTGTGATGATCCATTTATCAGGATCTATGCAGGTACTGCGGGTGGTGCCGAAATGTCGGCACCTGGCTGGGGCATTTTCATGAGTAAGGTATATGCCGATAAAAGATTAAACTATGGCCAGATCAAAACCTTTGAAAAGCCTATAGACCAAAACAATGAAACTATTTCTGCAGATATAGATCCTAGTTTTTTTATGCAGGGCGATACTACGCTCATTGATGAAGGAAATGGAAATGCGGATGATTTTTTTAATACCCCGCAACCGCCGGATAATAAACCAATAGAAAAAATTGATATTGAGAGCGAGATACCGAAGGCAATAATGCCTGATACCGGTAAATCAAAAAAGCCGGATCCAAAAAAGGTTACGCCACCCATAATAAACCTGGAGGATAAAAATAAAAAGCCGGCGCCGAAGCCTAAACCAAATGATTATTGATTTTGCGGGGTGAGTCACCTTCTTGAGGTGACTCACCCCACAAAAATTATTCAATGATCTTTTCGATCCTGATCATCTTTCCGGCTGCATTAATTCCTTCCAGAACGATCCTCATCTTTTTGGTGAAATCATTATTGTAAAAGCTGATGGGAACCTTGCGGTTTGCTTTATCAGTTACCATGTATGGCATCCACAATAGTGTTGTGCGGGCATCAGTAGATACGGTCGTATTATTTTGAGTATAATCAGGTGAATAAAATTCTTTGATGGGTGAATACCCGGCAACTTTTACCATATTCAGGTCGGTTTCTTTTGGGCGGCGGTCAATCAGGTCATCACCTTTTTTTGTATATACAGATATAGCCGGGTTTATAGATCTTCCCCCTTCATCAGCTCCCCTGCCTGAAAAATTGGGTATCATTTTAATGTATGCAATTTGCTCAAGGCTTAAGCTTTCCAGGTCGCTGGTTGTCATTTCATGCTCATCAATATAAACCAAAACCGGTAAGCCCGCATATGTTAACGACCGGCCGGATGCCGGGTTAAAAGTACCTATAGATAAGCCCGGAACCATGCTACGTATATAAGTGTAAAAATCTAATTTTGTCCAGGCTTTTTCATCGTGCAACACATCTAACGAAAAACTGTTGGCTCCTCCCGAAAACATACTGGTTGCATATTTTTCATCCAGTTTTACCAGGGGATCATTTTGCCAGTTACGCCCCTTCCCGGTTTTAAGAACAACACCCTGCATCGTCTTTTCATCATTAAATAAATTGATGCCATTATTGTTTTTATAATAGTTGAACAAAGATGTTTGCTGGTAAGATATTGTTCCAACCGTATCAGGCAACAAATAGTTTTTATAATTGTTTATGGCAGGCGGTTGGTTAAGCGTAAAATTATATTTACTGAAAGTCAGCTGTTTATTTAAAAGCTTTGACTTATTGAATGTATAATAAATCCTGGCCGAATCGTAAAACACCAGCCCATCCTGTTTAATAATTCCCGATGCCCCGGAAAGGACCGAATAAAAAGAATTGATGCTGTCCCTGGTCTTAACGATCAGGTTAACGGGTTCATTCTTTTCCATTTTGTCTAATGCCGCCTTCCCTATTTGTCCGTACACACCCAGGTACACATCGGGCGTTGTATGTATTGCAGGTGTTTTCTGTACCATCATATCGGCCCAGTTGTAACGGCGCCAGCCATTGGTAAGCATAACCAGGTCAAGCTTTGCTTTTAAAGCTGCATCCGTATTATTGGTAAAATAATAAGCCGGGTTATGTATGTAACCTTTTATATCACCTTTCAGTAAAAGATCACTCACAATTGTATTATCTGTTGGTTCATTATTCATTTCTGCATCCGAAATACTCAAAGACATATTTGCAGGTATCGTATCGGCCACTACAATCTCCATACTATTCTTCCCTCTTTTTTGTGTGCTGATGTCTTTTATATTGATAGCTGCATTGATCGAAAAATTATTGTTGTTGATAAATGCAATGCGCTCTGCTACGGGCAGCCAGTTGGCATCAAATACAGTAAGCTGCATGGTGCCTGATGGTAGTGCAGTTACAGGGATCATACCGGTAAAGGGTTCTGCAGCCGAAACTTTAATATTGGTTTTATAAAATACTTTTTGATACATGTACATCAACACATGTAAAGAATCAGCACCGGTTCTATTGACCAGGTTAAAATATAATTTATCTTTTTGAATAGTGAGTTTTAAAGAAACGCCCACGGGTTTTGGATCTGGCAGCCAGGTTTGCTGTTTGCTACCCTGGTTATCAACCCATTCAGCATAATATTTGTCCCCGGGTTGAAAATCCAGGTCAAATTTTCCCATACCATCATGTACTACGCTTAGCGGCATGACTACTTCTCCCGTTTGCTGTTTTTTAATAACTCCATCAACAAAAAAAGGAAGCCCGTTATTGTAATTGGCTTTAAATGCAATGGTATTTACAACACCGGCTATAATATCCCCGGCTTCAGGAAAGAAGCGGAGACTTACCGTTTTATTTTCTGCTAAAACTTCAACCTGGCTTTTATTACTGATAATCTTTATGGCCCTGGTAAACAGCATGCTGGTATCAAAGTTAAGCATCCAGCCAGTGTATGCCCTGCATACCAGTTGGATTGATTGCAGATTGTCCGGAATTGTAAAATGTCCGTCACTGCTGTTGCCGAAGATCGGGCTGACCTGTTGCTGAACAAGTTTACCATGCTCATCATACAATGCTGCATAAAAATTAGTGCTGCGTTCCGATGGTAGGTTTTCTTCAAACAGGTATGCCTTAAACCACACAGTTTCACCTGGCAGGTAAGCTTCTTTATCGAAGTGAATATGAATTTTTTCCTGTGGGAAATTAGTACCATACAAATTGATACTGTTCTCTATAGCCTGGGCTTTAAGATGAGATGGAAAAAATATAGCTGCCGTTATGCAGCAATATATAAATAGTATATTTTTTTGCACAGGGGATAGTTTTGAATAATGAAATTAGAGAAAGTATTCAATAAACCGGGATCGCATTATTTAGATAACAAAACTTTATATCACCATGTCCGCCTATTTATAAAACAAAACCCTCCCGATTCATCGGGAGGGTTTATTGTATCAGGATAAAATAATTAATAATTGCTTAATGTCATTTCCACCCTCCTGTTCTTGGCACGGCCTGCAGCAGTTTTGTTGTCTGCTACCGGTTTTGTTTCTCCGTAACCTGTAGAACTTAAGCGGCTTTCAGCAATACCTTTACTAACCAGGTAAGCTTTTACAGATGCCGCCCTGTCGTTAGATAAACCAAGGTTATATTCGTCTTTACCTTGTGAATCAGTATGGCCATCGATCTGTACTTTGAAAGAAGGATTCTCGTTCAAAATGGCTACTACCTCATTCAATTTGGGGAATGATTTAGCCAGTAATTTTGATTTAGCTGTTTCGAAGAAAACATTTTGAGCAGCCCTGTTAACTTTCTTAATGATCTCTTCGCTGATAACCGGGCAACCGAAATTAGAAGCTGGTCCTTTCTCATTGATGCACTTATCTTCTTCATCATTTACACCATCACCATCAGTATCAGGTATTGGACAACCCTGGTAACGTGCAAAACCTGGTACAGTTGGACACTTATCAACTTCGTCATTGATACCATCACCATCAGTATCAGGTATCGGGCAACCCTGGTAACGGGCTAAACCTGCAACATCAGGACATTTATCATCCGCATCAGCGATTCCGTCTCCATCCCTGTCAGGACAACCTTGCAAAGAAGCAAGACCCGGAACATCAGGACATTTATCATCAACATCCAATACACCGTCACCATCCCTGTCTTTTGGAGGTTCAACAACTGGTATAACAACAACCGCAACAGGTTCTTTCTTTTTAGTTAATGGGGCTACAACACCAAGGCTATGATACAGGTGATAAGATGCATTTTCGGTAACCGGAACACGGTACTGAGAGTTCCACATTAAAAATACTCCGTCCACTATTTTTACCTGTGCTCCTAATCCAAAAGGCATAAAAGCAGCATAATAACCGCCATATTTTGATGCCCCAATACCTGCTGTAAGGAATGGACTTACATAATATTTATCAGATAATAATTTCAGATTAACTGCGGCAATTCCTTCCAATAATAAAAGAGGGTCAACCCTGGAAGGTTTTCCGGCTATCGGGTAATCAACGAATGTGCCCGATAAAGTACTCATAAAATCAAGATTATTATTTAAACCCTGCAGATAACTAACAGCAAGACCGCTTGTCATGTAGGTGGTCCTGTTCCATTCTTTTGAGCGAACAACATTAGATAAACCGGTGCTCCGCAGGCTTTGTGCCGTTTTGAAATCGGTCAATGTAAAATGAATTCCGAAAGATGGACGCTTTTTATGATCATCTTGTCCGAAAGATGTAATAAAAAGGCCCAGGCCTATAATTAATACTGAGATTTTCTTCATACGTGTTAGTTTTCTAAATAGCAACAAAAATAGCTGCTTAACTTCAAATCATAAAATATTTTACCAACATAATTCCAACTATTATTGCCTGTTTCAAAAGGAAGTTTATATAATGAACATAAGACATACCGCTACCTGGGTACCAGTTTTTTATCAATTAGTTCAATTTTTACCCTGGTAAGTCCTTTTGAAACATAACCAAGCTTTTGGGCCCCGATCCTGGACAGATCGACGATGCGCTTCATTTTAGGATGTATCCGGTCATTTATTTTAACAATGGCGGAGTGGCCATTTCGCAAATTTGTCACTTTGATCCAGGTGCCCAGCGGCAATATATTGCAAGCACAGGTGAATTTATTTTGGCTAAAGATCTCCCCGCTTGCGGTTTTTCGGCCGTTGAATTTATTGGCATAAAAGCTTGCCTGTCCATAAAAAATACGGGTTGGTTTTTTGGATTTACTTCTGGTTATTGGAGTACGGTTTTGTGCAGATGCCGGTGATGGAGAGATAAAAAACACAGCAATAATGACCGCATAAAAAATACGCTGCATCAATCTGCATTTATTAATAATTGATTCCAGGGGCATATTTAAAGATAGTATAAATTGCCTGTTAACAAAATGCTTCACTTCTTTGCAAAATACTTTTCCATCAGCACTTTATCTTCACCATATACATCATCATAAAATTTTATGGTGCCATTTTTTCCTTCGCAGGAAAAATACCGGATATAAAGCGGTATGTGGTTTTTAACATCAACACGGTGTCGCTCTTTATTGGCTATCCAGTTCCTGATAGAATCAGCAGTATATTTTAATGAATCTCTTTTTGTACTGAGTGTGCTGTCGTTGCCGGCAATATAATAGGCCAGTTTTTCCCATTCCTGCACACGCACGCAACCATGACTTAATGCACGTGATGCATTTTTAAAAAGATAGCGCTGGTTGGTATCATGCAGGTAAACAGCATAAGGATTATTAAAATTAAATTTGATCACACCCAGCGAATTATTATCACCACTGCCCTGCATGATCTTATACGGAATCCCTCTTGAATATTTACTCCAGTTAACGGTGTTGGGGTCAATGATCTCACCTTTACCGTTCAGTAATTTCAGCCCGATCCTGGAAATATAATTCGGATTATTCTTTAGCTTAGGCAGGTATTGTTTTACGATGATACTGTTCGGTACCGTCCAGGTTGGATAAGTGATCATATCCGATATCTCGGAGGTCAGCAAAGGCGTACGGGTCTCCGGCTTACCCGTGATCACTTTCGATTCAAATACAACCGTATCAGCATTGATCAGCCATAAATAATAACCGGGAATATTTACCCATATATATTTTTCGGGCATTTTTACAGGGAGTTGTTTGTACCTGTCCAGGGTAATGGCGATCCTTTTGAATTTTTCAACATCATTACTGTTGAGCGCAGCAATTAAATTTTTCCCGTATTTACCATCTGCCTGTAACCCGTTTTGCGACTGGTATTTTTTTATTGCCCTGGATAAACCTGCAGAATCGGGTAAACCTGTTCCGGTTTCTATACTATGACTCTCCAATAATCTTTTTTGGAGCAGCTGGATAAAATACAGGGAGTCTTTGGTATCTCCTCTTTTAAATGGATAGCTGATATGTGTGTATTGTCTCCTATCCATGCTGTCAACAAAACGTTTTATGCCTTTTTTCAGTTCCCAGTAGTTTTTATGTTTAGGCTGAAGCGATATAAGCAATCGGGCCAGGTCTTTTTTATCCAGTAATTCATTGAGTGTTGCTATAAAAAATTTATCAACCAGCACCGAGTCTTTATTTAATGACAGGCTATCGGGTTGTAATCTCCCCTGCTTCAGGTCTTTAATGAGATGCATGAACCCGTCAGTAAGCAGCAGGTCGGCTTTTGTCCACAATGATGCATTCATCCTTGTCAGCGAATCTGCATCCAGTGTATCTTTTAAGGCTTTTAAATTTTTATAATGATAATCATTGGGGAAAAGTCCGTCATTTTCGGCAAGTGCTATAAATTGGTATAAAGAGTCAGCAACTGGCATCCATTTTTCTGTACTGCTCCATACGGGTTTATAATCACCCCTGCTGTAAAATTCCTCAACGATCTGCGGCATTTGTATCTGCGTGCTGTCATCTATTTTCCCGGAATTATCAGATGCAGTTTTTACAACTTCTTTAATAAGGTCAGACACTTTACTGTCCATAACAACAGGATCAGTAATAATATGCTCCTCCTTTTTGTTATCCTTATTGTTGCACGATGACAGGAAGAATACAAAAAAGATACAAATTGAATAATACCGGTATCGGTTCTTACAATGTTGCATAGATCGGGTTAAATATTTGTAACTTGAAAACCATATTTTCAAGACGGATTATCCGGGAGGCTGATACTTTATGAACAAGATAATACTTCGTTTTCAATTGTTACTAATTTACCAGATTGTTTTTAATAACCTTGCCAGATTGACTTAATTTTATGACCAGGTAAACAATATAAATCATGACAAAAGACACTTTAACTGAGCTTTTTGAAAGAGACCTTCAAAAATTGAGAACAGAGATCAATGTATACAAGGATGAAGACAATTTATGGGTTATTAAAGAAGGCATCAGTAACAGTGCCGGAAATTTATGCCTGCACCTTATAGGCAACCTGAATCATTTTATTGGTGCAACTTTAGGCCATACGGGTTATGTAAGGCACCGGGAGGATGAATTCAGTTTAAAAAATATTCCCCGCCAGGATCTGTTGATCAATATAGATAATTGTATCATTATCGTAAATAACACATTCTCCAAATTAACAGAAGCAGACCTCGAAAAAGATTTTCCATTAGAGAAACATGGAACAATTGTAAGTACTGTACATATGCTGTTACACCTGTATGGCCATGTAAGTTATCATTTGGGACAGATCAATTATCACAGGCGTTTGCTGGACCTGCCTGCCGGCAGGCAAGATTAAGAAATAATGCGGGGTATCCTGTTTTCAAGCATCATCAGGTCTGCCAGTACGATGGCTGTTACTGCTTCTAAAATTACCGGCACACGCAATGCAATGCACAGGTCGTGGCGGCCTTTTACAGAAAAACTTTCCACTGTATTGGTCACTATATTGAGGGTTTGCTGTTCAATGGGTGTGGATGACGTTGGTTTGATGGCAATGCGAAAGACCAATTCGTTACCATTGCTTATACCACCAACAATACCACCTGCATGATTGGTAAAAGTTTTGCCTGATTTATTTTCAATGCCATCGTTGTGCTGGCTCCCAAACATTTTTGCTGCAGCAAAGCCGGTCCCGAATTCAATACCACGTACAGCAGGTATGGCAAACACGGCATGACTGATCAGTGATTCTGCAGAATCAAAGAACGGTTCACCCAATCCGATGGGTAACCCATTTACTTTACACTCGATGATGCCGCCAATGCTGTCTTTGGCATCAATGGCTTTTTGCAGTCCTTTTTCCAGGTCAGTTTCTCCGCCAATTTCCAAAATTGCAGCACTTATAGAAATCCCAGTTCCTCCGCCAGCTGGCGGAGGCGGAGGGGGTAGTATTTTTTTTGCAACCACAGCTGCAGCTACCAAACAAACAGTTAACCTACCGCTGAAATGGCCACTGCCCCGGTAATCTTCGTTACCGCCAAATTTTGCCGATGCAACAAAATCTGCGTGGCCGGGCCTGGGTACAGCACGCAACCTTTCATAATCTGCACTGCGGGTATTATTATTCTCAAATAAAATGGTGATGGGTGCACCGGTTGTTTTACCATTGAACAGGCCGCTCTTAATTTGTGGAATATCATCTTCCTTACGGGGTGTGGTTCCTTTGGCGCCCGGTTTTCTTCTTTCAATATCATCAGTAAAATCATCCACAGCTAATGGCAGGCCGGCAGGACAACCATCAATAGTTAATCCAACACAATCGCCATGCGATTCGCCAAAAAGCTGTACCCTGAATATGCGGCCGAAACTGTTCAATGTTTATAGTTTTTGAGCTGTTAGCCTTTAGCTGTTAGCCACTTGCTAAAGGCTAAGTGCTAATAGCTAACAGCTATTTCAGTAAAGATACATCAGCGTTCAGCAATTTCAAATCTTCATAAAATCCGGGGTAAGATTTATTGACTGCTTCAGCTTCTTCAATGATCATTTCCCCATCAGCCTTTAATGCTGCAACAGCACAGGCCATGGCAATCCGGTGATCGTGATGGGAATGAACTTTTGTTCCTTTCACCACGCCCCCGCCTTCGATCATCATCAGGTCATCCTGCAATTTTATGGTAACGCCCATTTTTTCAAACGCTGACTGCAGGGTTAAAGCACGGTTACTTTCCTTATGCCATAAGCGGCTTACGCCTTCAATTACGGATGTTCCATTGCAATAAGCAGCCAATGCAACCAAAGGCGGAAAAAGATCCGGGCAATCTGTTGCATCAAAATGAAAAGGCTTGCCGCTACCTCCCAATGCTGCTTTGATCGTTATTTGTTCTGATTCAATTGAAATATTTGTACCGCAATCTATCAATGCTTTTAAAATTGCTTTATCTGCCTGTGTTGAAAATACATCCAATCCTTTTACAGTTATTCCACCGGCAATGG
>JBDSGK010000068.1:0-10365 GCA_039919015.1 Ferruginibacter sp. | reverse complement strand
CATGGCGAATGGAGACAACCTCAGATAGTTCCTTACGCCAATCTTGCTTTAAGCCCTTCGGCCCTGGCGTTGCATTATGGCCAAACTGTTTTTGAAGGTATGAAAGCTTTCAGGATGCACGATGGCCACATCAATATTTTCAGGATGGAAAAACATTATGACCGGTTTGTGAAGTCGCTCGACAGGATGTGTATGGCTGTTCCGCCCAAAGAAATTTTTATAGAAGGATTGATGCAACTGATCAGCCTTGATAAAGCATGGGTGCCATCCAAAGCCGGGCATGCACTTTATCTTCGCCCCTTTGTTTTTGCAAGTGAAGCCAGGTTTGGAGTAAAAGTTTCTGAAGAATACCGCTTTGTGATCTTCACCGGTCCTGTTCCATCTTTATATGCTGATCCTATAAAAGTAAAAGTAGAAACACAATACATACGGGCTGCAAAAGGTGGAACCGGTTTTGCAAAATGCGGCGGTAATTATGGCGCTTCATTTCTGCCTACACAAAAAGCCAGGCTTGAGGGTTACGACCAGGTTCTGTGGACAGATGGAAAAGAAAATAAATTCATTGAAGAATCGGGCATGATGAACGTGATGTTTGTCATTAATGATACATTGGTTACGCCGCCTTTATCCGATTCGATCCTCGATGGTGTTACCAGGGATTCTTTATTAACACTTGCAAAAGACCTTGGACTTAAAACAGAAGTTCGCCCGGTTGCCGTTGCAGAATTGGAAACTGCATTTAAGAGCGGAACCATTACAGAGGCATTTGGTGCAGGTACTGCAGCAGTGGTGGCACCCATTAAAACTATCAATATTCATGGAATAGACTTTATGCTGCCTAAATATGACGAAAACAAATTATTGTATAAACTAAAAAATAAGCTGGAACAGATCCGCCTGGGAATTGATGCCGATAAAAATAATTGGAATTATATGATTTAGAAATAAAATAAAATTTTCACTTCAATTCATTGTTAGGCTAAGTACATTCATAGGTTTATTTTTTATTACTAACTCTCTGTAAATATTTTTACAGAGAGTTTTTTATTTGACATATTAGGATATTCTGTAACTGTGAATATTGTAATGTATTTCAACTGTTATGTAACAGTTGTAAACTACATTGTAACCATCTTTGCATTCTGGATCAGGTTGAAACCTTTCAGTATCCAGGCAAAATTTTTTATCCACTTATCCTCCAAAAGACCTCAATTAACTACTACTATTGAGAGTTTTCAATATCCCTTTACAAAGACTCCTGTCAATTTATTAATTGGCATTGTATCATTTTATCTCATACACAAAAAAAATTTTATGAAAACGTTTTTACTCATGGCGATCTCGATCGCTTTTGCATTCAACAGTAGTGCCCAACAAAATGTCCCGTTATTTGAGAATTTTGAAAATGGCCTTCCCCCTGGATGGCAACTTAAAGCTTCCGAGATTAATATCTACGATAGAATTGTAAATGGCAATTGCGTAACCGGTAACCAAGGAGTAGTTTCTAACCCGTCTGTCGGAAGTAACGGTAATAATAAAACTGGATTTTTAACTGATACACTACGATACGTACAGGGAAATGCTTTTGTAACCGTACGCTTTGAAGGTTATATCTATACAGGCAACCGCTTTAGGTGCGAGGACCAGCTTTTTGGAACAACTCCCTGTACAGCTGTTGGAGTTGTCTATATCGTTTCAGTGGCTACCGGCGATACTATTGGAACCAGTGCTGTGACCAATTTAGATTTAAACTCAGGCCAAAATACGATCATAACCCGGGTAGACGGAGATGTGCCTCTTAATACAGAATTTAGGGTTTTATTGGATGTAAGCCAGCTTGACTGCGCTGTTAATGGCGCTAAGAGGTTTGTAATTGACAATGTGTTTATTTCTGTAACAGAGGGCGGACCGCTCCCCGTTAACTTCAAATCTTTTAAAGCTACCCGTACTTCTTCACAAAATGTGTTGGTAAACTGGGTAACCGCTACCGAACTAAACAATCGTGGCTTTTATGTTCAACGCCTTACAAACGGAACCTGGCAGAATATCAGTTTTGTACCCACCAGGGCAACAAACGGAAACAGCAGTGGTGATCTAAGCTATTCTTTTACAGATCTGAATAATTATAAAGGGATCTCCCAATACCGGATCGTTCAGGTTGATATAATGGGCTCACAAAAACTGAGCGAGATCAGTATCGTACGTGGTGAGCAAGGCGGGAAAATGATTGTATTTCCAAATCCCAGCTTTGACGGAAATGCAACAATTGTATTTGAAGATCAGAACAGTTCCCGCGATATATCTCTTATTGATATGACAGGCAGGGTTGTTAAGCAATGGACTAATGTAAATAACAATAGCCTCAGGATGGAAAATTTAATGCCTGGTTTTTATAACATCAGGGTATTTAATAAATCTACCGGTGAGCAGGCTGTAGAAAAGCTTATTGTAAATAAAAGGTAGTAAGTTGTTTATTTGATTCATACATGATTAAGCATGGGAATTAGAAAGAAAAGCCTGCTGAAAAGCGGGCTTTTTCTTTACTGTTATTTTTAGATATTACCTATTAATCCGAAGTGAAGAGATGTTTGAGCCGGGGTTTTAGAATATTTTGCATTATTCTGCTTTATGCCCGAGGTATTTTTTCCATTTTTCAATTACAGCATGCATGTCTTCAGGCAACTCACATTCAAAATGAACAGGCTTTAATGTTGCAGGATGAATGAAGCCCAGTTCCTTTGCATGCAGGGCCTGCCGCTTACATAGATCAAAACAATTATCAACAAACTGTTTGTATTTGGTAAATACGGTTCCTTTTACGATCCTGTCGCCCCCATAAAAATCATCATTAAAAAGGGGATGGCCTATCAGCTGCATGTGCACCCGTATCTGGTGGGTCCTGCCTGTTTCAAGCCTGCATTCTATCAGGGTAACATAATTATACCTTTCCAAAACTTTATAATGGGTAATGGCATCTTTGCCATGGTCACCATCCGGGTAAGCCGTAAATAATTTTCTAAACCGCTGGTGCCTGCCCACATGGGCGATCACTGTTCCCTCATCTTTCTCCATATCGCCCCAAACCAAAGCAATATATCTACGATGCACCGTATGGTTAAAGAATTGTTTGGCCAGGTCACTCATGGTCCTGGGGTCTTTAGCCATCACCAGTAAGCCACTTGTGTTTTTATCAATGCGGTGTACAAGTCCGAACCTGGATAATTCACTTTCCTCCAGGCCGGGATCCTGTTGTTTTAAATAATAAGCCACCGCATTAACCAAAGTGCCGTTGGGATTACCGCTCCCTGGATGAACCACCATGCCTGCGGGTTTATTGATGATCAGTAAGCTGTCATCTTCATAGTGAATATTGAGCGGGATATTTTCAGGAATGATCTCAGAGCTTTCGGGTGACCGGTTATCAAAGACAACGATCTTATCATTGGCCTTTACTTTATAATTATTTTTTACCGACTTCTCATTCACCAAAACCATTTCGTTGTCAATCCCCTGCTGTATCTTATTGCGGGTAGCACCTTCAATACGGCTCATTAAGAATTTATCAATACGCAGTGGTTCCTGGCCCTTATCAATGGTAATTGTTAGTTTTTCATATAGCTCTTCCGATTCTGATGGTTCATCATCAATATCCTCAATTTGTTTATTCATAATTCATAATTCAAAATTAAAAATTCAAAACTGCCCACTGCCAACTGCCCACTGCCCACTGCCCACTGCCAACTGCCAACTGCCAACTGCCCACTGCCCACTGCCCACTGCCAACTGCCAACTGCCAACTGCCAACTGCCAACTGCCAACTGCTTTCATTTATCTTTGCAAATTAAACCATTGCAGTGGATAAGCAGAAAGTGATATTTAAAGACCTGGGGATCATCGAATATAAAGCAGCCTGGGATTACCAGGAATTGTTGCTGCAGGAGAATGTACAGATCAAATCAGCCCTCCGGAACGGGCAGGCTGCACCAGATCTCACAACTACAAACTATTTTCTTATTTGCGAACACCCTCCGGTGTACACATTAGGTAAAAGCGGCAAAAAAGAAAATGTATTGATGAGTGATGAAGAACTTGCAGCAAATGATATTGCCTTCTTTAATACCAACAGGGGAGGAGATATCACATTTCATGGGCTGCAGCAGATCGTGGGTTACCCAATTCTTGACCTGGAAAAATATTATACTGATATTGGCAAATACCTGCGAAACCTGGAGGAAGTAATTATATTGACCATTGCAGATTATGGTATAAAAGGCGGAAGAAGCAAAGGTGAGACCGGCGTATGGATCGACGAAGATATTCCGGGCAAGGAAAGAAAGATATGTGCCATAGGTGTACGTTGCAGCCGGTGGATAACCATGCACGGTTTTGCCATGAATGTAAATACCGACCTGGGTTACTTCAATAATATCATTCCCTGCGGTATAGAAAATAAACAGGTTACGTCAATTGAAAAAGAATTGGGACATACAGTAAATTATGACGAGGTAAAAGAAAAACTGAAAAGGAGTTTCGAAAAAGTGTTTGTGTCGGAATTGCTGTAAGGATCTTTAATCTTTTGGAATATAAAATTTATTCTTTTCCAGCAGCACTTCATTTTTATAGATCTCAAAAAAGAACCAGCCTGCGTGCAAAAAATTTACTTTTTCAACGATCAGGTACCCTTCGGTTATTTTATTTAATTCGAATAAACTTCGGGTTTCTTCATCATAAAATTTTACAACATATTTATTGGTATTAAAGTCAGGTAAGTTAATGACAATATTGTTGTCTTTACCGGTATAAATGTACCGGCTAACATAGGAAACTGGTTCTTTTTTGATTTCGGGTTTCACTTCGTTCTCTGCAACTGGCTGGCCTTCCTGGTTTTCTGGCCTGGATATCTTTGAATTGCCTGCTGTTGGATTTTTTTCTTTTATTTTTGATACCCTGGCCCCTGGTCTGTTGGCTTCCCTGAGTTTTGCTAAATTTTTCTGGAGATCAAAATTGGGGTCAACATCGGGCCTTTTTGCTGCTGTAAAAATATATATACCGGAGTCAAATACAATGAATAGCCTGTAAAACATTTTGTCATAAGGAACATCGGTGTCAAAAAAACCATTAACTGCATCAGCAGGGTTTGGCACTGTTTTTAAGCTTGAATATTTTTTAAGACTGTCAAAAGAACTTTGGATTGTTATCCCTTTTACTTCCTTTGAATAGTTATTCTGCCAGCTAACAGAGATCTTTCCTTTGCTATTCTTTACAGTAAAAGCAGGTAGTGTGTCCTGGGCAAATAAGTTGCCCGAAGAAAAAATAATGACTGAGATGAGGATAAAATATACAGTACGCATTTGTTAAATAAGGATCAGAATAATATGGAGTTTAAAGGTAAAGATTTATTTCCCTGTAAACCTCCGGTATGTAAACATAAAATTTGGCTACCTATGGCAAAATGGTCATTTTTTATGAGATCTATAACAGCAAACATCATTTTGGCTGTATAAACAAAATCAAGTGGCAAATGATATTGAAGCCAGCAATGGTTCATAAATTGTATAAGTACTTCTGTTTTTTTTGCGTAGCCACCAAAATGGTAATCATTAACAATTTGAAGATTTTCGGGAACTGATCTGCAACCGGTCAAGAAATTTAATCTTTTAGTAATGTCTGTCATCCCTTTTAATACCGGGATACTGATTATGGTTTGTTTGGGTGTGGCAGCATCCAGTAAACCCGCCAACGTTGCAGCTGTACCTGTTGCCGTACAGATATGGGTAAAGCTATGGTCTTTTACAAGGTCGAAAATAAGTGCTGCGCCCTTTGCACCCAATGGATGGTACCCACCTTCAGGAATAATGATACAATCTCCAAATTCTGACATGAGCCCATGAATGAATGTTTCATGTTCTTTTTGATCATATTCCGTCCTGGGAATAAATTTTAATTGCATGCTATCATCTATGCATTGCTGTAGTGTGTGAGAAAGCTGCTCCGGCTTTTCTCCTCTTATTATGCCGATACTTTTTAAATGCAGGATCTTACAGGCAAAAGCTGTGGCACTAAGATGATTGGAATAGGCACCACCGAAAGTTAAAACAGGTCTATTGGGTGACAGCAATGCTTCTTTTAAAAAATAATGCAGTTTAAAAATTTTATTACCTGATAGCTGTGGGTGGATCTTATCTAACCGCAATACTGATACCCTGACCTGCTTTTGTAAAAAAAGGTCATCATGTAATTCTTCGATGTGGGCTTTTGCAATATCAAAAAGCATTTCAGGTAAAACTAGCGGTTTATAGTATTTTTGCCCGGCAAAAATCAATAATTAATTTTTCAATTATCAATTTAATTTTAAATGCAACCAACACTTTTAATTTTAGCAGCGGGAATGGCAAGCCGTTATGGAAGTATGAAACAAACAGAAGGTTTTGGTCCGGGAGGAGAAACGATCATGGACTATTCAATTTACGATGCCATCAGGGCGGGTTTTGGAAAAGTGGTGTTCATTATCCGTAAAGATTTTGCAGAAGGATTTAAAGCAAGTTTTGAACCCAAATTACAGGGAAAAATAAAGACGGAATATGTTTACCAGGAAATGGATTCGCATGTAGGAGAACTGGAAATACCTGCCGGTAGAACAAAACCATGGGGTACGGGCCATGCCGTGCTTTGTGCAAAAGAAGTGATCAACGAACCCTTTGCAGTTATCAATGCGGATGACTATTATGGAGTGGATGCTTTTGTAAAAGCTGCTGATTTTTTAAATAACCGTTGCAGCGAAAAACAATATGCCATCATTGGTTACGAACTGGATAGAACATTAAGTGAACATGGTACCGTAAGTCGCGGTGTTTGCCAGGTTGATGGAGACCAAAACCTTGTAAGTATTAAAGAAAGAACGAAGATCTATAAAGAGAATGATACGATCGTGTATGAAGATGAGAACGGTAAACATACAGTGCCATCCGGTTCAAGCGTATCTATGAATTTCTGGTGTTTCCATCCTTCTTTGTTTGATCATACTGAAAAATTATTTTTACAATTTGTGCAGGATAATCACGCAAATATCAAAGCCGAATTCTTTATACCCATCATTGCGGAAGATTTTATGGATAACAGGGCAGGACATATCAGCGTTATCCCAACACCATCTCAATGGTTTGGTGTAACCTATAAAGAAGATGCACCGGTAGTAAAAGCCTCGGTTGATAAGTTGGTTGCTGATGAAGTATATCCACCCTTACTCTGGAAATAAAATTATGACTAGTCCTAAAAAAGCGATACAAGATTAATAAAGAATAAAAGTACAATTTTCAGGCAGTAGTAAGTTCACTCTTACTACTGTTTTTTGTTTTATAAGTCCTCATTTGTATTTTACATTGCTTGTGCATTTGTTCAGGTGTAAGCATATAATTGGAATAGTGTGGTCTTTGATTATTATAAATCTCAATGCTTTCCTTTACAATTACCTTCATTATTTCTAAGTCCTGATGGTAAGTATCAATCATAAATTCCTGTTTTAATATGCCATTTATTCTTTCTGCCACAGCATTTTCATAAGGGTCTCCATTGTTTGTCATACTGCATTGAATATTATTTTTAAGTAACAGGGTCTGGTAATCATCTGCGCAATATTGCAATCCCCTATCGGAATGATGTATTAATTGCAAAGCCTTATCCTTCCTGCTTTTTACAGCCTCTTTTAAAGCCATTAAACTACTTTCGGCGTTCAGGTTGTCTGCAACATGGTAGCCCATAATTTTCTTGGAATAAGCATCGGTAACCAGGCTTAAATAACAAGGTTTTTCTCTTTTTCCAATATAGGTGATGTCCGAGACCCAAACTTGTTCGGGCTTGTTTATTACCATTTCAAGTATTATATTTTTATGCTTTCTAAAGCGGTGATGTGAGTTGGTGGTTACATGATAACTACGTTTGGGTAGTATGAGTAAATGATTTGCCCTGAGTATGTCAAAGAACTTATCCCGCCCTGTTTTAATGGCCTGTAGCTTATCAAAAAGTAAATAATGTAGCTTTCTGGCACCAATCCTGGGCATTGATTTTCTTATCTCCATGACCATAGCTACTACCTGGCTGGCTTTGGTTTGTTTACAAGCACTTCTACTTACTTTTCGATAATAAACCTGTCTGTCTATCCCGAACAAATGACAGGCAAACACTAGTGTTTGTTGTTGTTTTTGTCTAAAGTGTTCGATTGTTCGGGTGGTGAGTTTTTTCTTATATCAATTTGATATTCTTTCTCTGCAAGATCAATCATCATATCGAAGATGATGGCTTTGCTGTCTGCTATATGAGCTTGCTGTTCCAGAAAAGACTTTTGCTTCTCCAGTAGCTTTACTTTGGCTTCCAGCTCCATAATTTTTTGTTCAGGGCTTTTTGGCATATTTGAAGGGGTTTGGTTTTCCCAATCAAAACTACCATATTTTCTGAGCCAATTTACTAAGGTAGAACGGGCCTGGATACCGTACTTGCGTTGGGCTGCAGTGGTAGATAATTCCCCTAGTTCAATCTCATGAATAATTTGAAGCTTTAAAGACAGACTGTAATCGCCTTGTTTCCGCTTTACATAATTGGATGATGATGTCATAACGATGTTTTTTTGTGTATCGCTATTTCAGGACGGGACATTACCCGTATAAAAAAAGCTGTCCCGCTTCAGGCGGGACAGCTTTTAATTCGTTTCTAGGGCTTTTAATTTCCAACTACCATAAATACAAACTCTTCCATTTTTTTCACCTGTTGTTCCCTGTCCAATCCTTTTAAGCCTGTATTGGTTGGCAATTTAATATTTGCAGTATCGCCGGTCTTTTTAAAGGCTTCCAATAGTTTATAAATATTTTTTGATTTGGCGGCAAATACAACACCATCAGCAGTTAAGTTCTTAGAAGTAATAATGCCGATAACCTGGCCATTCTTATTCAACACCGGTCCTCCGCTATTTCCCGGGTTAACGGATACTGAAACCTGATACGCGGTAGAATCGCCTTCATTACCCGACTTGGCACTTACATATCCTTCGCCATATACGATCTCATTACGCGGAAAACCAAGTGTAAATATCTGTTCGCCTAAATTAGAATTGTTTTTATTAATAGAATAAGGTAGGTTATAAACTGTTTTATATTCGTTATCGTTGATCTTCAAAATTGCCAGGTCTGTACTGTTATCTGTATAAATTGATTGGGCAGAAAAGGTCTCGCCTTTATTATTCTCTACATATATAGTCTTTAACCTGTTTACCACGTGAGCGTTGGTAACAATATACCCCTTGCCATCAATTAAAAAACCGGTAGCTCTGTAATCAGGGCTTGGATTTTTTTGAATATTTTGTTTGTATTTAAGAGTACCCTTAAGCTCATCAACTTTTTTGTCTGTTTTATCGAGCTTGTCTATCAGGTAACCAATTTTACTTTTATCAACCTTGTTATTATATGTGCTTATTACTGCGGTAGTAACTATTGAAACTATCCCGGCTATTGAAGCGGCAACTGCAATGCTACGTTTGTATCTTTTCCAAAGGAATACAACTTTGGATTTCCCGGTCAATTGTTTTTTGCTGATGATACCTTCTTCAGTCAATTTGTTTTCAACTTCGTATAAAGAGTGTTTAAAGGCTTTAATATTTGCCTGCTTATCCAACTCATTATATAAGAAAGTATGTTCAACCACCAACTGGTCCACAGCAGGATTGTTTTTACGGATCTCTTCGAAAAAAGCTTTTTCTTTTTCAGGCATCTCACCTTTCAAGTAGCGTTCAACTGTTTCTATAAGTAATAATTCATCCATCTTACTGTCCGTTTTTATATTGTGCAAAAAACAGCTTTTTCAATCTCAACAGACACTTGTATTTCTGTGTCTTTGCATTGTCTGCATTGGTATAACCAAAATCAGATGCTATTTCCTGCATATTTTTTTTCTGAATATAATATGCGTCTAATAAACTTTTACAGGGTTCTCCTATTTTGCTCATGGCGGTTTCCATAATGATGAAATCCGCGTTGTGCTTTTCGTGTAATTCCAGGTCTTCTTCTACAGCTACGGTTTCCTCCACATTATCGATCAAACTCCCATATCGCTGCAATTGTTGTAATCTTTTAAGCCAGAGCCGCCTGCAAACCGAGTATAAATAAGTTTTTAACAGGCAATTCAACTCAAAATTCCCTGAAACAGCCTTTTCATAGATCACGATCATCGCTTCCTGGAATATATCCCTTGCTTCGTCACTATTTCCATTATTGTTAAGTATAAAACCCTGTATCATAGGATAGTTATCCCGGTATATGGCTTCAATAACCGTTCCGTCATTTGAAGCCAGCCCTTCCAATAATAGCTTTTCCTGTTCTA
>JBDSGK010000067.1:0-15702 GCA_039919015.1 Ferruginibacter sp. | reverse complement strand
TTACTCAACAACATCTTAAAACATTGCAGACCATTGCCTCCTTGTGTTCGGCCAAAATATCGAATGCCATTGCGGTTGGTGCCATGAGACAAAGTAAAATGGAATTGATGGAATTGAATGTAAAAATGGCTGAATCAAGGTTTTCGAACCTGCGGTTACAGATGAACCCGCATTTTCTTTTCAATTCCCTGAGTTCTATTCAACACCTGATCGTTTCGCAACAAACAACCAAGGCTTATAAATACCTGACGTTGTTCTCCAATTTCCTCCGTTCTTTATTGAACTTTGCCGATAAGAATTTTATCCCGCTGGATGAAGAACTGAAGATCCTGAAAATGTATATTGAGCTTGAATCTTTACGCTTTGACCAATCATTCAATTACGAGATCACCGTTGATGAAAGTTTATCCAATGATGAAGTGTTAATGCCTTCACTAATGGTTCAGCCATTTGCTGAAAATGCGATATGGCATGGCTTGCTGCACAAAGAAGGCGATAAAAAATTATCCATCCGTTTTAGCAACAGTTCGGAGGAATTTCTTACCTGCACCATTGAGGACAATGGTATCGGCAGGGTAAGTTCAGCAGCCATAAAAAAGAACAGGATGAGTTCCGCAGTTCATGAAAGCAAGGGCATTGGCATCATTCGTGAAAGGCTTGAACTGATGATGAAAAAAACAGGCAAGCCCGCCAATGTGGAGATCACCGACCTTTACAGCGATACAAATGAACCCGCAGGAACCAAGGTAACCATCACCATTCCTTACTATAACCCGGAAGAATCATGATAAAAGCACTTATTGTTGATGATGAGCAAGCGTCGATAGACCTGCTTAAATGGCTGATCAGCGAATATTGTCCCGATATAACATCAGTCCAGTCAGCACGAAGTGTGCAGGATGCGATGCCGCTGATCAGGTCATTTCAACCCGACATTGTTTTCCTCGATATTCAGATGCCACACCAAAGTGGTTTCGACCTGCTCATCAATATTGATAACTGGAATTTTGAAGTAATCTTTACAACAGCTTACAACGAATTTGCCATCCAGGCCATCCGCTTCAGCGCCCTGGATTATTTATTAAAACCCATCGACGAATCAGAATTAAAAAAGGCCATTGAGCGTTATAAAGTAAAACGTATTTATGCACCTGCCGGCCAGATACTGTTCCGAAATTTCATACAGAATATTTCACAGAGCAACAGGGAGAAATTCAAACTCGCCCTTGCTGATGCTACAGAAATAAAATATGTGCAGGTAGATGAGATCATCCGGCTGCAGGCTGAAAGTAACTATACGCATATCTTCTTAACGGGTAATAAAGTTTTCATCTCTGCAAAAACACTCAAGGAATATGATGAGATGCTGCAAGGACAACGCTTCTTAAGGGTACATAAATCACACCTGGTGAATCCCATGCACATACAGGCCTACGACAGGCAGGGTATTTTACAAATGAGTGATGGTTCCAAAGTAGAAGTAGCCCGGAGAAAAAAAGAATTTCTGCAACAGGCCCTTGCCGGTAAAGTCTGATTTACATACTTTAATTGATGTAATTTTAAACTGTTGCAACAACTCCTCTCCCATATAACTGCTCATCACCGGTTAAGTGCCGAAGCTGAAAATGCTTTGCAAAACTGCTTCACAGAAATATCATTAAATAAAAATGAATTCCTGCTAACACAGGGGAATATTTGCAGGCATCTGTATTTTCTTGAAAAAGGTGCAGTGAGGGGGTTTTACGATCTTGACGGAAAAGAAATAACACATTGGTTTGGGTTTGAAAAAGATTTTGTCACTTCTTTTCACAGCTTTATTACCGGGGAACCAGCTGTGGAAAACATTCAGTTGATTGAAAGTTGCACATTGTGGACCATTGCCAAAGAACCATTAACTGACCTTTTTAATCAATATCACGATATAGAAAGACTTGTACGAATTGTGTATGAAAAATATTATATCCGGCTGGAAGAAAGATATGTGAATGCACAATTTAAATCTGCAAAAGAACGCTACGAAGACCTCATACACCAAACACCACATATCCTCGAAAGGGTTCCGCTTGGTTTGATTGCCGCTTACCTGGGTATCAGCCAGGAAACACTCAGCCGCATCCGTAGCAAGTTTTAACATTTGCTTTTTTAGTTTTTGACATAAGTCAAAAGTTCAGCAAGATCAACTCAATAGATTTGTTTCATAAAAAAAATAACTAATTATGGAACAAAAACAAATCAATCAACCTTCAGCAGCTTTTATCGCTGCATCCTGGACAGCATTTTTCATTGGTACCATTGCATTCATCATCGGCTTGTGGAATGCTGAAATGGAGCTGAATGAAAAAGGATATTATTTTACCGTTTTAATGTTCGGCCTCTTTT
Source organism: Ferruginibacter sp. (assembly GCA_039919015.1). Taxonomy (GTDB): domain Bacteria; phylum Bacteroidota; class Bacteroidia; order Chitinophagales; family Chitinophagaceae; genus Ferruginibacter. Next base: position 13,323 of record JBDSGK010000067.1, on the reverse strand, counting down.
CTGCTATCTCTGTCCAAAAAGCAGTGCGTGACCAGTTGGAAGGCATCCCGGTAACAAACCTGTATTATGGTATTGCCTGGTTCACCACTTTGTTATCTATTGTATTACTCACGGTGGGTTTATGGAATGCAGAATTACAAAGAAGTGAGAAAGGTTTTTATGCGATGGCCTTTGTACTCAGTTTATTTTCGGCCATTGCAGTGCAAAAAAATACAAGGGATATCAAAATGACAAAAACAATGGAATCATCTTAATAAAATAGCACAAAAAAGAGGGCAGATTTAAACCTGCCCTCTTTTTTGTATTTTTGCAATCCTATTTTAACAAGGAACAGAAAAAATGGAATTGACTAAGAATTTTGAGCCCGGAACCGTTGAAGACAAATGGTATAAACATTGGCTGAGCCAGCGCTACTTTAATAGTAAACCCGATAGCCGGCCTGCATTTACGGTAGTGATACCCCCACCCAATGTTACGGGTGTATTGCACATGGGCCATACCTTGAATGAGACCGTGCAGGATATCCTGGTTCGCAAGGCACGCATGAGTGGTTTTAATGCCTGCTGGGTTCCGGGTAGCGATCATGCATCTATTGCCACTGAAGCAAAAGTAGTTGGCATGCTGAAAGAAAAAGGTATTGATAAGAACAGTTTATCAAGAGAAGAATTTTTAAAATATGCTTTCGAGTGGAAGGATAAATATGGCGGCATTATTTACAACCAGATAGAAAGGCTGGGCTGTAGTGTGGATTGGGACAGGACAACTTTTACGATGGACGATCATTATTACAAAGCGGTAATAAAAGTTTTTATCGACCTGTATAATAAAGGTTTGATCTATCGTGGAGCCAGAATGATCAACTGGGATTCAGCTGCAAAAACAGCCTTAAGTGATGAAGAAGTGGAATACAAAGACCTTACCGGTAAACTGTATTACCTAACATATAAAGTAGCTGATGCTGATGGTAATGAGATCAGCTCCCCTTCAGGGGTTGGGGGGATCAGCATTGCAACGCAACGCCCCGAAACCATCATGGGCGATACTGCCATCTGTGTTAATCCCGATGATGAACGCTATGCACATTTAAAAGGAGCATATGCTTTTGTGCCATTGATCAACCGCCGCATTCCGATTATTTTTGATGAGTATGTTGACGCGGCATTTGGAACGGGGGCCTTAAAAGTTACGCCTGCACACGATATCAACGATTATAATTTAGGTTTAAAGCACCAGCTTGAAATTGTTGACACCATTAATGCTGACGGAACCATGAGTCCGGCTGCACAAATTTATGTTGGTGAAGACCGCTTTGTTGCACGCAAAAAAATCATCAAAAAACTTGAAGAAAAAGGATTTCTTACCAAAGAAGAAGAGTACACAACAAGATTAGGCTATAGCCAGAGAACCGGTGTTGTTGTAGAGCCAAGAATAAGTACGCAGTGGTTTGTGAAGATGAAAGAGATGGCAGAACCCGCATTGAAAGCAGTTGTAGATGGAGATATAAAAATTCACCCGGGCGATAAATTTTTAGCCACTTATAAATACTGGCTGGAGCATGTAAAGGATTGGTGTATCAGTCGGCAGCTTTGGTGGGGACAGCAGATACCTGCATGGTATGATGCCGATGGGAAAATGGTAGTAGCGGAAACCAAAGAAGAAGCAGAAAAGGAATACATGAACAAATATGGAGCTAAGCCTCCCCATCGGGGAGGTTTGGAGGGGCTTTTCCAGGATGCTGATGTACTCGACACCTGGTTCTCATCCTGGCTTTGGCCAATGCAGGTTTTTAAAGGCATTACCGAACCGGGTAATGAAGAGATAAAATATTACTACCCAGGGTCGGTTTTGGTAACAGGACAGGATATTATTTTCTTTTGGGTGGCACGTATGGTAATGGCAGGCATGGAATATGAAAAACAGATCCCTTTTAAGGATGTTTATTTTACCGGCATGGTGAGAGATAAACTTGGCAGAAAAATGGCGAAGCAACTGGGTAATAGCCCGGACCTGTTGGGTCTGATCGATAAGTACGGTGCAGATGCGGTAAGGTTTGGCATCATGGTTTCTTCTCCTGCAGGCAATGACCTGATGTTTGATGAGAACAGCCTGGAGCAGGGACGCAATTTTAATAATAAGATATGGAATGCATTGAAGTTGGTGAAGATGTGGGGCCTTCGACAAGCTCAGGATGAGCAGTTGGCAGTTGGCAGTGGGCAATTGGCAGTGAGCAACTTTGCCACTGATTGGTTTGAAAATCGTTTAAATAAAGTAAGGGCGGAAGTTGATTCATTAATGAAACAATTCCGTTTGAGTGAAGCGTTAAAAACCATATACAGTTTGATCTGGGATGATTTCTGTAGTTGGTATTTAGAATGGGTGAAACCTGGTTTTGAACAACCGATAGATGCAGCCGTTTACAATAAAACGATCAGCTACTTTGAAGAACTGCTACAGTTGCTGCATCCATATATGCCGTTTGTTACTGAAGAGATCTATCATTTAATGAAAGCGCAAAGCGATGATCTTTGCATAAAACAATTTGCTGCTGTAAAAACAGTGGATGACACCATTTTAATACAGGGTGAATTATTAAAACAGGTTATTACCGGCATACGTGATGGCCGCAATAAAAATCAACTTAAACCCAAAGAGACCATCAAACTTTTTATTGAAACGGGTTCAAGAGAAAATTACAGCTCTATACAAAGTATCTTAAGCAAACAGGTAAATGCAGCTGAACTGCAATTTACAAATGAAGCCATCGTCAATACGATTGTTGTAGCGGTTGAAAAAGATAAGTTTTATATCCGTACTGATAAAGAACTGGATACATCAACACTGAAAGATGATCTGCTGAAAGACCTGGAGCACCAAAAAGGCTTTTTGGTATCCGTAGAAAAGAAATTAAGCAATGAACGTTTTGTACAAAATGCAAAACCCGAGGTTTTAGCTATGGAGCAGAAAAAGAAAGCCGATGCCGAAGCCCGGATAAAGACCATTGAAGAGAGCCTGTCAACGATCAGTTAAAACTTAAAAAGCATACTAATTGTTGCGTACATTCGTTTTTATCTTATAATTAAAAAGTATGGTAAAGCTTGTAAAGTATTTATTGTCAGTTGTGTGTGTGTGTACACTTACAATAACAATGGCTCAAAAACCAAAACCTGCTGTAACAAAACCTGCTGTTGTTCAAAAATTCAAGCCCCCAAAACTCACCTGTGTACTTGGTGCACATTCCGATTCGGCTACAGTATTTGTTGAAGAAGCTGTTCAACTGGTTAATTTACCACTCAGGATCACCGACGATAAGAAAACTGCTTATGCCATTTCATCATACCAGGTCATGTACAAAAGAAAAGCTGTTACAGAAGATGAGGAAACAGGAAAAGTTTCTCCTGTTATGAGCAATGTGGCAGATCTTTTCAGGCAAACACCGCTCCCTCAACTCTGGAGAAAGATACTAATTGAACAATTGAAGCCTGGTGAAGAATTATACTTTTTCGATATCGTTGCCAAAGATGCACAGGGCCATTTAATGTTTGCCCCCGACCTTAGATTAAAGATCAAATAATGCCGGAGGTCAGGAAAGCTACTCTTGAGGACATTCCTTTAATAAGAAAACTAACTTTTTCTATATGGCCGCAAACCTACGCCAGCATTATTAGCAAAGAACAGCTTGATTATATGCTGGACATGATATACAGTCCCGCATCACTTCAAAAGCAAATGCAAGAAGCAGGTTGCACTTTTATTATTGTATATGATGATAAAGAACCCGTGGCTTTTGCATCTTATAATGAAGTAAAACCGCTCACAGAGCCCCGTGGGCTGACCTGGAAACTGAATAAAATCTATATTCTTCCTTCACAGCAGGGAAAAGGTACCGGTAAGTTTATGATCAATTATATTGTTGATGAAATAAAGCCCTTACATGCAAAAGCACTACAGCTGCAGGTAAACCGCCAAAACAAAGCAAAAGATTTTTACGCGAAACTTGGTTTTACAATAATTGAAACCGCTGACTTTGATATCGGGAACGGATTTTTTATGAACGACTACATTATGGAACTGCTTTTGTAGAATTCGCCTGTGGCGAATTCAAAAGAACACACCACAGGCGTGTTCCTACAAACCACCCCATTTAAAATTGAATATTTTTCCTTAAAAATTCCCCAACGGATCAACGGTTTAACCAATTAACGGATTAACGGTTTACCCATACACCAACTGATGCGTCTCCTTAATAATTCCCATCACAAACACACTCTGCACATTGCCCATATTTTCCTGCTGGCTTAATTTATTTACATGAAAATCGTAGTAGGTATTCATGTCTTTACAAACCACTTTCAGCATAAAATCAAATTCACCGCTGATGCTGTAGCATTCTATCACTTCGTGTAACTCATTAATTGTTTTAATGAAATTAACGCCGGCATTCTTGCTGTGTTCTTTTAGAGAAACATAACAGATCACCATCAGGTTCTGGTCAACTTTATTTTGATCAACCAAAGTAACATATTGTTTGATCACGCCACTCTCTTCCATTCGCTTGATGCGCTCATGAACCGGTGTGGTACTCAGGTGGATCTTTTGGGAAATTTCCTTTACGGTTACCCTTGCGTTTTCCTGCAGCAGTTTAAGAATGGCCATATCCTTATTATCGAGTGATACGGTCGTTACAGGCGATTTTTCTTTTTGTGTTGCTTTTGCCATAGGTAACTTATGTTTTATCCTGTAAGATCAAGTAATACAGGATTATCTCCTAAAGTTATGAAAATATACAGAATATTCTCCTGTAAATTGTAGATTTGCATTCTAAACTATAATATATGTCAACAGTAACTAAAAATGCCATCGATTTTAGCCTTGCACACAAGGTTAAAGATATGAGCCTCGCTGAGTGGGGCCGCAAAGAAATTATGTTAGCCGAATCAGAAATGCCGGGCTTAATGGCTATCCGTGCCGAGTATGGTCCATCACAGCCTTTAAAAGGCGCAAGGATCGCAGGTTGTTTACACATGACCATTCAAACTGCAGTTTTAATTGAAACATTAACTGCCCTGGGTGCAGAAGTTAAATGGAGCTCGTGTAATATTTTCAGTACACAGGACCAGGCTGCTGCTGCTATTGCGGCTACGGGTGTAGGTGTTTTTGCCTGGAAGGGACAAACACAGGAAGAAGCTGATTGGTGTATTGAGCAAACCTTATTCTTTGGTGCGGCCGACCGTCCTTTGAATATGATCCTGGATGATGGAGGTGATCTTACCAATATGGTTTTTGATACATACCCTGAGTTGATCCAGCATTTAAAAGGATTGAGCGAAGAAACCACAACAGGTGTTCACCGTTTATACGAGCGCATGGAAAAAGGTACCTTACCTGTTCCTGCCATTAACGTAAACGACAGTGTTACCAAGTCTAAATTTGATAACAAGTATGGTTGTAAAGAAAGCCTGGTAGATGCGATCCGTCGTGCTACTGATGTAATGATGGCCGGTAAGGTTGCTGTTGTTGGAAGTTATGGTGATGTGGGTAAGGGTTCTGCAGCTTCATTAAAGGGTGCAGGTTGCAGGGTTATCATTACCGAGATCGATCCTATCTGTGCTTTACAGGCAGCTATGGACGGTTTTGAAGTAAAGCCAATGATCGACGCGGTTAAAGAAGCTGATATTATTGTAACGGCCAGCGGTTGCCGTGACCTGATCACTGAAAAACATTTTCGTGTAATGAAGGATAAAGCGATCGTTTGTAACATTGGTCACTTTGATATTGAGATCGATATGGCATGGTTAAATGCAAACTACGGCAATACCAAAAATACCATCAAACCACAGGTTGACCTATACACCATCGAAGGTAAAGACGTGATCATCCTGGCTGAAGGCCGTTTGGTTAATTTAGGTTGTGCAACGGGCCACCCAAGTTTTGTAATGAGTAATTCATTTACAAACCAAACACTGGCACAAATTGAATTGTGGTCTAATACCGATCAATACGAGAACAGGGTGTACGTTTTACCAAAGCATCTTGATGAAAAAGTAGCACGCCTTCACTTAGCTAAAATAGGTGTGGTGTTGGATACATTAACTGATGAACAGTCTGCTTACCTGGGTATTCCAAAAGAAGGTCCGTACAAAGTAGATCATTACAGGTATTAATACATAGGTGTCTGGCCACTACTAAAAGCTTTTAAGTCTTTAGTGTGTTCGTAACTCAGTCTTCTTTTAGGTTTCCAGAGTCTTCGTAGTGGCCTGACACCTATAAAAATCTAAAATAAAAAATCCCACCTGCCTTTGGCAGGTGGGATTTTTTATTTTGGACCAGTTGTTTGTAATGCTGTGGATTTTCATAGGCATCGCACTCTTATACGTGTAATCTTTATTGAATTTTTATCAAGTATGTATCGAAGAAAAGGGTTATTTATATTTATGTACCAATATACAAATATGCCTAAGCTTTTAATTATATTAATAACGCCATTTATCTTCTTTGCTAATTGTTCAGATTGTAACAAACGGAAGCCTCCAAAAGATTACAAAAAGGTTATTAACTATTTTGAAAGCAATCGAATTAAGGAATTTGATACGATAACTTTTCAAAAAAATGATAATTGGAATAGTTATAATTGGGTGATGACCAGCGCATCGGGCCGACTTAGACGTATATCCTATACATACGGTATAGGCTTTGGTTCCAGAGCTCCTGAAGGCTATGAATTTCCTGCGAAAGATAGTATTGAGCGAATTTGGATTTCTGACCATATAAGTTTCAACAAGTTTTTTCCAATAAACTTACCACTCCCCGAAAAAAATATTGAGTTGCTACTAAATGAAAACGGACTTGTTGATTGTAGAATTTCATGGGATAACAATAACTATGATGAAAAAACTGCTCTACTTTATAAATCATTAAAGCAAGATTCTCTATTCGTTAACCAAAACCCTTTCGCGTATTTTAGATCACGCAATAAAATAATGGATAGTCTGGGGATTTTCGAAGTTCATAAAAACGGCTTTTCAAGCAACTCAATCTCAATAGTTCTCAAGCCAGACGAGGAAATTCTTGAATATCTACCAAAAAAAATAATAATTGACTCTTCTTTCAGAAATTCAATTATTGACACCCTTTTTAGACGCCGTCTTGATAGTATTATATTAATAGGTAAGCGAATTGAAGAAAACTGGATATTGAGAACTAAAAGGAAACGATAACCTGTCTTTTGATCTAGTCGGCGTTACTACACAAATACACTGTCGGTGTACGCCCCCAACGACCTAAGTCAAGCAATTAAAGCAGCTCATAAATATTTTATCTTGCGCCCATGTACTCCAAAGAACAATCATCAAAATTAAAAACACAATTCTGGACAAGCTTCGGGCAGTATATGAAACCCGTACCCGGAGCATCCGGCCTGCCTGTTAACTGGATCAATTTTAAAACGGGCATCCGGAATATTCATTTTAAAATGGATGCAGATAATGAAAGAGCAATCATTGCTATCGAAATTTCTCATCCAAGGGAGGAAGAAAGGTTACAATACTACAATCAATTTTTATCACTCAAAAACGTATTGGCATCAACAACTACGTTCAACTGGCAGTGGAATGAAACACTTGAAACGGGCCATAAAATCATCAGCAGCATATCGCAGGAGTTAAATGGTGTAAGCATATTGAATCAATCTGACTGGCCTACTATTATCAGTTTTTTAAAACCCCGCATAATTGCACTTGATGGATTTTGGGATTTGGTGAAAGATGGATTTGAATGACAAAATAAAAACCCATCCACTTATGCGGATGGGTTTTCTTTTATCTAACAATTTATTTAGTGGCTTCCATGATCGGGTGCCTGTCGATATATTGGTTAAAAATATCCATTTTGCCGGCTTCATTATAGTGCTGGGTATTGTGCGCCCAAAATTGGATAGCCTTACCATTCTTATACTTAACATTAACCCTGTACCAGCTCAACATCCATTTACCCGTTGGCACTGAGGCAACCGGGCTAGCATTGGCCATAAGCGGTAATGAGATATGGTCGGAGAACCTGATCGTATCAATAATAGCATACCTGCCGGAATAGTAAGCTTTTACTGCCGCTTTGCCTGCCAGGCTATCTCCGCCCGACCACCTGAACATGATATTGTCATCCATGTTGGCAGTATAGCCCTCTACATCCTTGTTCTCAAAAGCTGCAAAAGCAGACATGGTAGCAGCAACCATATTGCTGTCATTTAAGATCTCAACAGGCGCTTTACCTGTTTCTGTTTTAGAATCTGTTGCTGAAGTTTCTGCCTTTTTCTCTTCTGAATTGCAGGCAAACAAAAGCGCAGCGACAAAAATCACTGTCATGAATTTTTTCATACGTGTTTAGTTTTAGTAATTAATAAAAAAGATCAAAGAATACTTGTGCAGCAGAGGAAGATAATTTTCGGAAAGGGAAAGGATGTGGAACAAAATAGTAATTAAATCCGGTTAATCAAACCATTCTTATTTTATTTTAAGAAGGGTATCAACTGCAGGCATGTTTTAGAGTAAATTTGTACTTCTTAATTGCATAAATGACCAAACTCTCCGTAAATATCAATAAACTGGCTACCCTCCGCAATAGCCGGGGCGGCAATAACCCTGATCTTACCAGGTCGGCGTTGGATATTGAGCGTTTTGGTGCAGATGGCATTACCGTACACCCCCGGCCTGATGAACGGCATATCCGGTATACTGATGTTTTTGAACTGAAGAAAGTTGTACAAACCGAGTTCAATATTGAAGGCAATTGTACCGAAGAGAAATTTGTTGAGCTTGTTCTTGCAAACAAACCAACACAGGTAACCCTGGTGCCGGATGCATTGGGACAACTCACATCCAATCATGGATGGAACACCATTGAACATGCGGTTTATTTAAAAGATATCATTGCAGTTTTTAAAAATGCTGGCATACGGGTTTCCATCTTTGTTGACCCGGTAGTGGAGATGATTGAAGGCGCAAAAGCAACCGGTACCGACAGGGTTGAGTTGTACACTGAATCTTATGCAAAGCAGTTTGCAGTTGGCAATAAGCAGTGGGCAATTGAGCCTTTTATTGCAGCAGCTAATAAAGCAAATGACCTGGGCTTAGGCATTAATGCCGGGCATGATCTTGATCTGCAAAATCTTAAATTCTTCTCTGACAATATCCCTGGATTACTTGAAGTATCTATTGGCCATGCATTGATCTGCGATTCGGTTTATTTGGGGCTGGAGAATGCAGTGCAGTTGTATAAGCGGCAATTGAAATGAGTTGTGTACGTAATTTAACATTATGATCCGTTTAATTACAATCCATATAGCTTTATTGATTATTTTTGGGTGTAACAATTTAAATGAATCAAAAAAAATTGTTGAACCGCAGGAGTCATTCATCCTTAATGCAAATGAATTAAACTTATTGAATTTTGATTCATGTTCATATCAAATATCCCTCGATACAATTCAATCTATTTCAAAATATCATAGATTAAAAAACAGTTTCTTTGATACAAGAAAAAATCTAACCGAAAAATTTTGCATTTCGTTCTCTTTCAAAGAGAACTATACTGGTAAGGCCAAAACAGTAATTATTAATTCTACGCCCTTTCCGTATAGATCACGTGGTGCAATAATAACTCCGGATAAATTTATAATAGCTAAAATCAGAGACTCCACTTACTTATTTTCAATATTAGGTATAGTTCACGCTTTTGATGGATCAGAAGCTAAGGAGTTATATAAATATGTGAAAGAATTTTATTTGTCTAGCTCAGATACAGCAAATATGAAAGACAAATTCATTCAAATGGAATTTCCGTCTGATACAGTTGCATATATTGAAAAAATTTTAAGCCAGGCAGTAATGGGCTATATTTTAGCACAAAGAGAATTCTCGTTTGAAATTTATAAGAAAGAATTACAGAACGCAACTAAACAGGAATTGATTGCCCTAAGAACGAGTGAGCCCCGCCAAGGCGGGGACGATGATGCCAAAGCAATGAAGCTCGTAACAAAAAACTACCGTAATATCCTCGACAGCTTTCTTTCCAATGCAGCCCCACGTAAATTTTTGCCTACAACTTTACCATTGGGATCTAATAAAAAGTTTTGCGGAATATTAAAGATCTGAAACTGCTGGGCAACTGAATTCTGCCAGCCCTGCAGGTCGCTCACATGTGTCCAGGCAAGGCCATCCATTTGAATGGCATCCATCCAGGCCGTCTTGGTCTTATCCAGTGAAACACCAAGCACCGTGAATTTTTTGTTTTTGTATTTATTGTAAGCGGCAACCAGGTTAGGGTTTTCCTGTCGACAAGGGCCGCACCAGCTTGCCCAAAAATCTACCAGCACATAATTCCCCCGTAAAGAATAAAGGCTAACAGGGATACCTGATGTATCAGTCTGCGAAAAATCGGGCAACAATGTTCCGGCACCATTTACCTTTCCCTCGGTAATTTGTTGGGCTATATACTGTCCCATCACCGTTGCTTTAATATTGGGGTCAAGCAGGTTGTACAATGCTTCGGTCTTGAAAACATCTTCAGCTACCTGGTTGAAGCGGATAACCGCCAAAGGTGTAATATAAGAGCCTCTGTGTGTGCTCACAAATTCACTGATCAGGTTGAGCGCTTTTGCAGTGAGGGCAGAATCATATGCTCCCGTATCTGCAAACACTGATTGATAAGGTTCCAGCGACGTATTGAATTGTTCAAAAGCTGCATGTGATGGAGACCCGGTAACTTTTGATTTGTCTATGCTTGCTTTGTCCCCGGTTATATTTACAACACTATTATCCAGGAACAGCGTGATATATGGAACCTGCTTGTTAAAAAGTATGATCTTGAAATCAGGTTTATCCATTTTACCTTTAAAGCTGTATTTACCACCCCTGACTTCAGTAGCCATTTCACCTGCCCCCGTCTGCCCGTTTAAAAGTTCTACTGTTGTTCCTTCGGGGAAACCGGTAACAGTTCCATTGATCACAAAATCACCTGCTGCAGGTGCTACCAGCAGTGTTTTGGCTGAGGTTTTAGTTTTGGGCTGTTCTTTTGCTTTAGGGGCCCCCTGTGCAAATGTTATATTAGTTATTGCACTGCAGGCTGCAAATAGAAAAAATAAAAGGAAAATTCTTTTCATCATGTTTATTTATAGATTGCAATTTAAAGAGATTTAGGCAGACCGTATCAGCCTTTTAACGTATTTATGAAATCTTTAGTACAATGGTCAATATCATTCGTATCTTTTAAAGCATTAATATATGCTGAACCTATGATCCCTCCATTGCTGTACTTGCAGGCTGCCTCAAAAGTTTCTTTATCTTTTATGCCAAAGCCCACCAGGACAGGATTAGTCAGGTTCATGGCTTTGAGTTTTTTGAAATAGCCGGCCTGGTCCTCAACTGGTTTTGTACCCACGAGGTTTTGCGAATTACCGGTTGTGGAAGATGATGACACCGCATAAATAAACCCACTGCTTAATGCATCAATTTGCCTTATACGTTCTTCACTTGTTTGTGGTGTTACTAAAAAGATGAACTTAAGATCATACTTTATAAAATGCCGGCGGTATGCAGTTTCAAACTCATGCATTGGCAGGTCTGGTAAAATAATTCCATCAATGCCGGCAGAGGCGGCATCTGCACAAAATTTTTCTATCCCATATTGTAAAACCGGATTCATGTAGCCCATTAAGATGATGGGCAATTGAACACGTTGACGGATAATTTTTAATTGTTCAAAAAGAACCGGAATACTCATTCCGTTCTGTAGTGCCTGCATATTACTTTGTTGTATCACCGGGCCATCAGCAATAGGATCACTGTACGGGATACCCAGTTCAATAATATCTGCACCATTGTTTTGTAAAGCCACCATTACTTCAACAGTTGAGCTGAGTTGAGGATAGCCTGCGGTGCAATACATGTTTAGTATGTTGCTATGTTTTTCCTTAAATAATTGAGTAAGTCTATTGACCTCACCCCCAGCCCCTCTCCTTGAAGAGAGGGGAGCTTTGGACTCTTCTGAGTTGTTGCTACTTTTATTCATTGTAATAGTGGGATCTTCAGTTTCTTCAGGCCAAGGTTCTAACTCCACAAGATCATTTTCTTCAAACCAACCTTCAATTTTCTTTAAAACTGCTTTTAAATTGTTTTCTACCTCATTATTCTTAAACCTTAAAACTGTTAAGCCATTCTCGTTTAAGTTTAGTGTTCTTATTTTATCATAAGCCTCAACTTCTGGATCATTATGTATTTCTCCATCAACTTCTATAACTAATTTCATTTTGTGATTATAAAAATCAAGGATATAATTGTCAAAAGGGTGTTGCCGCCTGAATTTTAATTTACAAAGCTGGTCATTACGGAGTGCCTCCCAAAGTATTTGCTCTGCCTTGGTTTGTATTTTACGCAAACTTCTTGCATACTCAAAAGCAAAGCCTTTGGAATTGTTATGAAGATTTTCGTTGTATTCAGTCATTAGTATATAAAAACAAATTTCATAATCATAAAACCATTGTCAAATAAAAAACAAACTCTTCAAAACCTCAGGGTCCAATCGCTCCTCTCCTCAAGGAGAGGGGAAAGGGGTGAGGTCATCTTTGTGAAGGAACTACCGCCACTTCCCTGCCATCTAAAACAATATGATGATAAGCTGGCTTTGCATCCACGTCCAGGGTTAATTTATATGATGCCATTTTATTAGTGGTGGATTTAGGAAAATCAACAACAATACTATCGCCCATTCTTGTAACCTTATAATTCTTCCCATCAAATCCTTCATCCAGGCAGGTATAGAATTGATAGCGTTCGCCGTTGATATTTGACAGCATTTTAATGGATTCAGAAATACCGTTACAATCATCAGCTGCCTTTTCATGTTTTAGCTTATGATTAATGAATGGATCATTGCAGGCAAAAAGTAAACAGCAACTGATAATGGCCAATGTGTATTTCATAATTATATTTTTTATTTGCAATTAACCGACATTAAAGAATCAGGGTCTCCAAACCACGCTCCTTTTGGAGCGATTATATCCTTTGCGAAAAGCTTTGCGGCCTTTGAGGTTACGTTTTTACCGCAAAGAGCGCTAAGGGAAAAATTCGCAAAGGACGCTAAAGTTTATAGCCCCTTTTGGGTGAGGTCATAAATATTTCATGTACGTATCCAGGTCCTTATCTCCCCTCCCACTTAAACAAACCACCACTACATCATCTTTTTTAAATTCAATTTTATTCAGCACGAATAAAGCATGGGCAGATTCCAAAGCAGGAATGATACCTTCTGTTTTACTTAATTCAAAGGCAGACT
>JBDSGK010000066.1:0-3472 GCA_039919015.1 Ferruginibacter sp. | reverse complement strand
AGAATCCTTACTGGGTGAATATTGATTTTCCACAATTCGGCGGCAGGATATTTTTAAGTTACAAAGCAATAGGCGGTAAATCAACTTACAAAGTAAAACAGGCCGATGGTTCTTATAAAGATTCCTTAGGCACCAACGTGTTTGATTACATGGTAAATGATGCTTTTAAACTCACCAACAAAAATGAATCCATTGCTTCATCCATTAAAGACAGCCTGTTTTATACACAAAATGGCATAACCGGCGTCTTCTTCCGGGTAGGAGGCAATGCGGCAACCGCCAAACAGTTCTTTATGAGCGACACCACTTCAAACTTTTTCAGGGGTGCTTTGTATTTTGATGTAACACCCAATGCAGATTCATTAAGACCCGTGCAGGATTTTCTCCAAAAAGATATTGACCACCTCATCAATACTTTTAAATGGACAAATAAACCTGCTCCTGTAAAATAAAACGCCGGTTATAGTTCAACCGCTTAATCTTTCAATGTAATTTTTTTCACAGGCCTTTTAAGCGGAGCCCTTGAAAATTTGTCCAGGCTGATCTTTCTTACAGGCTCAGTTTTAACTTCAACTTTTTCCTCCGGCTTAACAGTGAGCTTTACAGGTACTACTTCTACTTCTTCTATTTTTACAGGATCTAATTTCAGATCTTCTGCTACAGCTGGTTCAGGTATCCTGGCCCTGGAAAAATCCTCCATCTTTATTGTTTTTAAGTGATTCCTGACCTTTTTTGCTGACTTTGCCTTTACAGCGATTACCGTGTTTTCTACAGCTTCTGTTCCTGTATTCTTTACCGGAATAACGCCCGTAGTTTTTTCTTCAACTTTAGGGGTAGTTGGAATTTCTTCTTCAACATACAATTTGTCGAGCGTTCCCTTTTTCTTGCTGCTGTAAAAATCAGCAACGCCATAAACGGTAGCTACCGAAAACAAGCCGATACCGGCATAAATAATTGCTTTCATAATTTTTGATTTTGCTTCCAACCCTAAAAAGCCTTTGAAGCCTGTAACAGGAAGGAATGGTTAAAGAATTGGTTATAAATGGTCAAGCTAAAAACGTTTTTAAGTAAGACCTGCTTTTCCTGTAGATCAGGTATTCAGCCACCAGCATATTACCCAGTACACTTATCCAAAGCGAGATCTCATAGTTACGCAGGTGATCTACCCCATAGTAATAAAAGAAAAGATGATACACCCTGAATGTAACGGCTGTCATGGCCATACTGTAACTCCGCATCATCCAATTCTTATGTGCCAGCACATTTTTTTGCCTGATGGTTTGTAATCCTTTCATGGTACTGAAGAACCAATACATAGCCATGAACATAAAAAGTATCCTTTCCCAAAAACTCCCCTTGGCAAAAAAACTCATGTATAAACCGGTAGGAGCGCCCAATACCAATACCACAAACACATAGGTCTTTCCCATCCAGATATGAATAGTCCTTCTTTTTTTAAGGATATAACTTGAGAATTGGGTAAGTGCGGCTACGATACAAAACATACCCGCAAAAATGTGTATGTAAAAACTATATTTATAAACGGGTTTCAAAAAAAGCAGTGCCCTTTCTTCAATAAAACTGAAATCTTCGCTGAAGGAAAAATAAGGGAGTGTATTTTTTACCAGAAGTAAACTGAAAAAGACCACGGGTATCCAGAATAGGGCAGCAAAAAAATAACGGATGCTTTGGTGCAGGGTTAATTGGCGGCTGTTTGGCATGTTGGTTGGTTTGATCCTTTGATGAGCTTATAAAACCATTTCATAAAAAAACATGTTAGAAATTTGTTAACTCGGTCTGAAGTTTTGCCTGGCGGGATTAATTCTCTTTCTTTTTCACTCCTAAACATTCCATTTCCGCTATAGCCTAAATCTTTAACTTTGCGGCATGATTGCGATCGATAATATTTTAGTGAGTGACGCGGTTATTAAAGAGCAATTTGTTTGCGACCTGTCTAAATGTAAAGGCGCCTGCTGTGTGGATGGCGACGCAGGTGCCCCACTTGAAAACGATGAACTGGACAAAATAAATGAAGTATATGAAGCCGTGCTGCCCTATTTAAATGAAGAAAGTAAAAGAGAACTGGAACGGCAGGGCAGGTATGTATATGACAGGGAGTATGGCTGGGTAACCCCCACCATACAAAGTAAAGTCTGTGTGTATGGGATAAAGGACCAGGAAGGTATTGTAAAATGTGGCATTGAGCAGGCATATCTTGATGGAAAAGTAAAATGGAAAAAGCCGATCAGCTGTCACCTTTTCCCGGTGATTGTTAAAAACAGCAAGCGCAGCGATGATATTTATGTGAATTATGAACCCCGTGAAGACCATTGTAAAGCCGCCTGTGCCTTTGGAAAAAAATTAAAAGTGCCTGTGTATGTATTTTTAAAAGAAGCGTTGACAAGACGGTTTGGAAAAAAATTCTATGATTCCCTTACAGCAACTGCTGAACATCTTAATAAAAAATAATTTAAATGCTGAAAAATGAAATCTGTGTATAATAATTTTTTGCTTTTTGTCTTTTGCCTTTTGATTTTGACTTCCTGCTCTGTAAACAAGGCCAATAATGACGAAAGCCTGAAAAAATATTTTGACGAAAATAAAGTTGATGGTTGTTTTACCATGTTCAACAATGCAGATGGTGAAGTAACCGTTTACAATATGAAGTACGATACCATGCGTTTTGCGCCGGCATCAACATTTAAGATCTTCAATTCATTGGTGGGCTTGCAAACGGGGAGAATAATTGATGAGAATATGGTAATAAAATGGGACGGGAAGATCCGGTTTTATCCTAACGGCGATACGGCAACAAAATGGAATAAAGACCTGGGCATGAAAGAAGCATTTAAAGTGAGCAGCGTACCTTATTACCAGGAAGTAGCCAGGCGTATTGGAAGAGACACCTTGCAGCAATGGATAGATAGTGTTGGTTATGGTAACAAAAATATGAGCGGGCCTGTAGATTCTTTCTGGCTTAATAATACATTGAAAATATCTCCGGATGAACAACTGGGCCTGGTTAAAAAATTATATTTTGATCAGCTGCCATTCCGCAAAAGTGTTCAGCAGATGGTAAGGGATGCTATGCTGGAGGAAAATAATACAGCATACCGCTTGAGTTATAAAACAGGCTGGGATTTTGCAGAAGATGGGCACGGTATTGGCTGGGTTGTTGGCTGGATCGAAGAAAATAAGCACGTTTATTTTTTTGTGACCTTTGTAAAAGCACCTGATGCAAAAACAGATATAAAAACAGTACGGATGAATATTACAAAAGCCATCCTTAAGCAATATGGTTTTTTTCAGGGGAAGAAATAGGCCAGTCATGATACCGTATAAGCAGTGGCCATCTTTTTAACATAATGCTTATTGCCCGTTTTCTTAATTTGCACAAAGCATGTTCAGTTTTCAACACATAGATTATTTGATCGTATTGGCGGCAGTTCCATTACTTCTTATACTGTATTTT
>JBDSGK010000065.1:0-14198 GCA_039919015.1 Ferruginibacter sp. | reverse complement strand
ATTCATAATCTATATGTTGTTCCAGGTCCCCATAACTGATGCCATTCTCGACCCTTACATCCTGGTGCTGGCGTGTATAATTCTCATTCATCTCTGTGATACGTACCGCTGCAAAGCCCCGCTGTACATAAGGAGTATGATCACCACCCCGTAAAAAACGATCATTGCGGTAAATTAAAACCACTTCCATATTATCAACATAACGCTCACCAATTTCTTTTACATAGCGGGCAAGCTGCCGTGATCTGCCATCATTCTCCAAACCAAGATTGCGGATATTGGTGGCAACCTTTTCAGTTTCATAGGCAGGTATGCCTTCACTGAACACCCTCAGTTTTGTATTGCCAATGATATTGGTCTCATTACTATTATTGCTGCCCATAATATCATTATTCAAAACCGCAACAATATTCCAGTTCTCTTTCTTTGCTTTTTCACTCATGAAGGCAGAGCCCAGTAATCCCTGCTCTTCACCACTCACGGTTACAAAAATGACGGTTGCCGGAAAATTATGTTTGCTCATTATCCTTGCACACTCTATAACAGCAGCACAACCACTTGCATCATCATTGGCACCGGGAGCATCACCAAGCCGATCTGTAGGGCTGCTACGCATATTATCTAAATGACCGCTGATGATAAAGATGCGGTTGTCATTGGGATCGGCCCCTTTTAATGTTGCTACTACATTTCCTAAAAGCGTAGTTACATCAATCCGCCGCCCATCGGGCTGTAAGGTTGTGGTATCGATCATGGCAGATAAACGGCCGTTGGATCGCTTTGCAAATTCATTGAACTTATTTAACACCCAGTTCCTGGCTGCACCTATGCCACGCTTTGGATCGGTTTGCGTGCTGAGTGTATTGCGGGTGCCTAGTGCCACCAATGCTTTTATGTAAGATTGTAAGGAATCAGGCGAAACTTCTTTAACCATATTTTCAATTTCAGCATCACGCTGAATGATCGTTTGAGAAGATCCTGTGTAATAACAAAATAGCATTGCCAGAAGTAATACCTGTTTCATGATCTTTGGAGTTGAACTTAAAAATACGAAGAAAGTTGCGAAGCTGAATAACGCAGACATCAAAGGTCACTAATTTTTGACTTTTGACTTTTTAATTTTTACTTCCGGTTGATCAAAATAAAAAAGGCCTGTGTATTACAGACCTCTTTCAAAAGAATATATTTATTGTATTAATCTACTTTACGCCCGGTCATAACCCTTGTATTAACCTGGTATTTATCCTTTGCTGTTTTCTGGATCATCAGTTTAGGACGATCGCCACTGAAACGCATATAATATACTTCGCCATCATAAACGATCTTCCCTGTCTGCACAACATTTGGATTGTAAGTATTATAACTGTTCATCCATTGATCAGCAAATAAACTGTAAACGGCAGATGAACTTGCTTTTTCGGGTACGCCGAATCTTAAATTCTTATTATCTCCGTTTTCAAAAGATATCTCTAATGTATTGTTGAGCGCTACGGTGCAAACACCCTGTGTGCCTGCTTTTAAGATGATGATATTAACATATTTGCCATTTTCGATCACCACTTTACCGGAAGTTACTTTAGCATCTCTTGCTGCAAGCTCTCTTTTAAGCTCAACGTCTTTGTCTACATAGAACTGAAGTTTTTCTACCGGTATAGCTATTTCCTCTACTCTTTTACGTGTATCAACAGTGAAATATGATCTTTTTAAAGTACTGCAGGAAGTAAGCGCAAGCAGAATGATCACTGATAGGGTACTGGTCAATTTCATATGAGTTGTTTTTTAATTGGGTGTAAAAATAGGGAACTAGTTGTTGGGTAAAAGTTAATGGTATTTAAAAATCTGTTAAGCCCTTACAAATATTTGCCGGAGGGTTAACAATACTTTAATACAACCAGGCAATGCTGGTTTAAACGAAGCTTACAGCAAAACGTCTTATAATATATTAATTCACTTTTTAAAAAATTACAATTATGAAAAAAATATTTACAATGATTTTGTTTGCAGCAGGAATATCCCTTGCTGCATCTGCCCAAAACAGGGATGATCGTTATAACAACCAGCAGTCTTATCCGGTATACCAGCAAAATGATAACTGGAATCAGAATGGCCAGCAACAATCAAGAGATTATGGCTATAGTAACCGCAGGGGACGTAACGATGATTATAACCGACATCGTCGTGACGATAATTATAACCGACATCGTCGTAACGATGATTATAACAGGCAGGCAGAGTGCGACCGTATGAACCAGGAATATGACAGAAGGATCGACGTATACAGAAATGACCGTGGGATGAACGGGTACGAAAGAGACAGGAGAATTCAGGAAGCTGAATATGAAAGGCAACAAAAAAACAAAGCCTTCGGCACCGGTGTGGTAGTTGGAGGAATTGCCGCCATCCTGCTGGGAGTGATAATCGCTGGTGGAAGATAATAGACAAGCAATCTTTTAAAATTGGGCCGCTTTATGCGGCCCAATTTTGTTTTAATGAAATATTCAATGCTCAATTTTCAAGTTGAGCTGTATACAAATTGCGGCAGGGTGCTTTATTGTTAATTATTAATAAGGCCCGGTGGGCCAAAAAAATCCCCTATTGCATTTATCAGGTATCTTTTATACTTTACTAAAAAACGTGTATGAAAAATTATCTTTTCATTTTTGTTGCTTTTAGTCTGTGTATCTTTTTCTGCTCCTGCAAAAAAAGTTCACCAAATTCAAATCAGTCTTCCCAGGCCTTTACCTGGCAAGTAGATGGAGGAGCACAAAAATCTGCAACTTCGATCTATTATTACCACTTATTGGGATTTAATATCATTGATGCGGGAAGAGATAGTACCGTTGTCTCCTTACTTATCGGCTCTACCAATACGGGTACGTATACCAATATGGCAGGCTCTGCAAGTGTTAGATTAGAAATTGGATCAACACAATATACTGTAGGATCCTGTTACATAACCATTAGTTCCAATAGCAACAATAAACTAAGCGGGGCTTACTATGGCGTGTTCAGTAATGCTACAGGTCCCTTTACATTAACGGGCAGTTTTACGGGAATTGCTTATTATTAACCGGAAGGAAATGCTCAATAAACAATACCTGCCTGCCGGCAGGCAGGTTCAATGCGCAACATTCAGCAATCATTTTTTTACTTCCTTCCCTCTTATAAATCCCCCGTTAAGGTGATCGATCTTCATTTCAAATTTAGCATTTACTTCGGATGCCAAGGCGCTGCCAAGTAGTCCAAACATCATACCTGCAACCATCACTTCCGTGGAATTGGCCGTTTTAGCCTTACCGGTGAAATAGAAGTCATTGTCCTTTTTTGTCAATGGATAGTAGATAAAATCCGAAGAGATGAACGGGATACCCTGGTAGATCACTGCGTAAGTATCTTTATGCCAAACCTGTTCTTTACTGCCCTTTGCGTTGAAGGTATATACATCCAAAAGCTTTCCTTTTTTAATTTTGGCAGTCACCTGCCCATCAGGTTGATGGTCGCGGAAGGAACTGAAGCTCCGGTATACGCCGTCTTTATAGACATCCGTTTGGTATATGGCAAAGCCTCTTTTTTCCAAACTGTCTATTTTATAGATTTCGTTATAACTATAGACCTCCGTTTCGACGGGTTCTTTCAGGAGGTTCGCGGATATAAGATCGGTGATAGTTTCACTCCCCGTTTTTAGCAAACCCTTTGTTACGTCTGCAGATTTTACAACGAACACCGAATCCAATTTGCTTAATAGCCGGTAGCTGCCATCATGACCGCCAAATAATGCTGCACGCACATAGCAGTATCCTCTTTCGCTAAAGGATCCGGTGATCTCGGCAAGGGTGAATTGCCGCACATGAAGTACCAGTTCGCCGGCTTTTGCAGAGCCATCGGTCAATGCAGAAAGCACAGCACTCATCTGATCGGCAAGCGGCAATTTGGGTATGAGCTTTACTCTATCATTTAAAAAGCCACGCTGTATGATACCCACCGTAGTGGTATCATTTCTTGCATCAATGACCCTGATCGAGCTGTATAAACTGTTGGGGATCTTTTGTTCGGGCATGGTGAATTGAAAATCTTCTGTGCGGATTTTTTGGGCAAACATAAAGGAAGGAACAGCAAGGAAAATAAGAATGGCCAGGGTTGATTTATTCATTTCAGTTACGGTTAAAGGGATCCTGCAATGAGGTTTAAAGATCAGAATTTTTGTTTGGAACGCAAAGATAAAGGCTTATTTGCGTTTCGTTGAGCATTGAAAATTGTCCACAGGATGCTGCGCAAGCGTTGTGTATTGAATATTTTTTTCCAGGGAATGCTCAATCAACAATGTTCAATGTTCAATATTCAAGTTGAAGAGTATACTGATTTCAGCAGGTGCTTTTCGTTGGGTATTGTTGAAGCTAAACCTGCGAAAAGTATTAATTTATCGTCCACTTTTTTTCCAGCTTATTAAGCAGTGTACTAACTATCGACAATAATAAACCAAATATAAAGGCCCACAGAAAACCTTCGATCTTAATACCAGGAACAAAATAATCTGCCAGCATGATAATGATGACATTGATCACTAAAAGGAAAAGGCCCAGTGTTACAATGGTAAGTGGCAGGGTTAAAATAGTGATCAGCGGTTTAACAATGAAATTCAGCACAGCCAGAACGAGTGCAAAAATAATGGCCGTTGTCAAATCATTGATGTGCACATGTGGCGATAAAAGTTTTGAAAGTACAAACACAATTACAGCAGTTACCAGGATGTTTATAATAAATCTCATAGACGTGTTTTAGGTTAATGTTTAACAGAAGGTACAAGGTACTGTTTCTTTTTCAACAGGGTTGTTACACAATTACCATAATTAGTTGTATGATTCGCACTGTCATATTGCTGCCCGGTGCATTTCAGCTGCTGCTATACCAGGAGTGGGAGTATGGCTTCCAGGTCGATCATTGATTCATTCAAAGAGGTTATTTGCCTGTCATGGAGTGCAGTGCCAAGCTTCCTGAATTCGTATTTTTCTTTAAATTTGGAGAACGAGTTCCGGATCATGCGTAGTAATTCGGTAGTATCAATTTTATCTTCAAGGTCTATTACATAGGAGTCTTCTCCCACATATACCAATATCGTTTCATTTTCAAAAGTAAACCGGCTGCTGAACCTGCAGGCAATACCTTTTTTTTCGGCGGCGCTTTTTTTCTGTACATCTAAAGAAGTCGAACTAAAAATATGTTCTTCGCTTCTTAGCGGTCGTGAAGGCTCATCATAATTCCATTCTGTAACAATAAGTTCGGTTTGTTCTATCATCTTATGGTCAAGGTAACCAGAAAAGACGGTAAATATGATAGCAGTATGAAAACTAAAATATTTTTCTTTGTCAGCTACCCAGGCAGGTGCTGGTAATGTAGCCATTGGCTATGGACAACGAAGGTGGGGGGAAGATGCAACTTTATTAGTTGGCACAGATACAACACCGTCGTCGGTATGCTGTGCGAATTTTCGGGGGCGCCAGATGGCTTGCAAATGTTTAAGTAACACAAACATTGGCGAAGAGGTACGGGGGTTATTTATACTCATTTACAAATTTGCACAATAAGTAATAAGTAAATAGCGCTTGCATTCTTTCTTTCTTTTTTTTATCTTTTAGGGAGTTGTAAAACAAACTGCTCATGTATATACCTGCACAACTCAAAATTGCCTCACGCTTAAGCCAACCAGGCATCACCATTTAAAATTACGATTATGAAAAAGAGTAAAAATAATTATGCAAAAAAAATGCTGCTGATTATTATAACAGTCATATCAGCAATGATCAACCCTGCTTTTGGCCAGGTGCCTGCACCTGATTTTGATACTTACCGGGTAATGGTTTTGCCTGATCAGCAGTTGCATTTCAGGCTGCCAAATGATATACGGAAAGGAGATATGATTACCGGAACTGTTATGGAAGAAAAAAAAGATAATGCAGCCGGAATGAAAAAAAATGTTTCGACACTTGAAGGAATGGTTATTGAAATTGACGGCAAGAAAACAAAACTGGGTAACCGTATTTTTTCATTCCTTGTTCCTGCCGGATTAACATCAATTCCCTTCCTGTTAAAAAATGCTGCGGGGCAAATTATTGAACGTGGACAAATCCCGGTTTTCCCTCAAAGCGTAAACAATATACAAACTACGGCTAACGGAATTAATTTTAATCCGGATGTTATTTGTCAACCCGGCGAACCATTAAGCATCCCCGGCAATTTTGATGGCAATGCGGCAAACACCAGTATATCTATAAACAATATACCCTGCGAAATCATTGCAGAGTCGCCAAGGCAGGCTGTTGTAGAAATTCCTCAAAGCACCACAGCAGGAAAAGCCACCATTAAAATAGAAGAGCAGCAAAAGAAAGAAGAACATACAGTGAATGTAGCCGTAATTAATTTAACGGCTAATAAAACCAATTTGTTGAAAGGAGAAAAGACAACAATCAGTGTAAGGGTTACGGGACTGGAAGGCGTGGACCCGGAAAAAAACAAGTATACGGTAGAACTGGAAAATCAATCTGCTCAAACGATCGCTTTTACTAAAGTAAGCGGAAGTACCATCACAAAAAAAATTGAAAAATCATCAATAAAGCAAGGCAGGTTTGAATTTACTACCGGCATTATTGCCCTTACCTCGGGGTCATTTGCAGTGAAGGCTGTATTATTTAAACCGGTATCTAAAAATCCCTGTGTGGATGCTTATTATGATTGTGTAAAAAAGGCAGACGAGGAATATGCTTCAGATGCAAAAGGATGTACCGACCGGGCCAATGGCGATCTTAAAACAGCTGCGAACTGCCAGGCACCCTATATCAAAGTAAGAGAAGAAAAAAAGGCTGCCTGCCTGCAGGAACTTATTAATTGCATGAAGAACAAATGATCTTATTGGTTTGGTTGAGCAGCCGGCAGTATTTGCGGGGCGGAAGTTGCTTGCGAATGTTTTAGGTAACACCAACATGGGCGAAGTAAGGAACACTGTTGTTCAAAAGGCTGGCAGTTATGCAAAAACTTCCGGAAAATCAGCATTCCGGAAATTTCATAATAATTATTGGTAACAAATCATCAGGTGCTTCCCCGCCTTAACCACCAGCCCAGCCACAACCCGGTAGCGCCAAATGATATGAATACATCAGCCAAATGGGCCATGAGGTCGAAGCTGCCAAACCAGATATGCATCATATAAGGCCCGCCCAGGAAAATGAGCAAACCAACCGCCAGGTTTGCCATAAAAATGGTGGAGAAACGGGCATTGGGAATTTTAAGGAGCAGCCAGCATAAGATACAGATCATCACAAAATCAACCAGCAGGCCCCGGGCCATATTCATAAACATCTTGTTCATGCCATCCATTTTTTTATGGTAAACAACCTTGGCCCATGGCTGACCAACGCTGGCCTGCATTTGTTTTTCCATATCGTCACGGGATGTGCCTGGCGGATAGGTGGGCATAAAATAAGCACCGTCTTCACTGAACTGGTTTCCCAGGTAGGCCAGGATGCTGTCTTGTTTGGGCGTGTACTTTTGCTCGGCGCCATGCAGGTTTAATAAACCCCAGGACATAAACGACCAGATAAAAAGAATGATACCGCCAACCAGGGCTCCGATAATTAATTTTTTCATGTTGCAGGTTTTGGTTTAGGTAAACAAAATAAAAAATAATTGTGGTAATTAAAAGCGGCTGTTTTTTGCAGCCTGGTTACAAACCCGGTACCGCCAGGAACGGGAGACCCGGCCGGGAATAACGTAAACTAAAAATGGTTCGTGAGCCAGGAACCACCGCGAAGGGTTTTATTGAGCGTTGAAAATTGAGTGTTGTGTATTGAATATTATTTTTCCACGAAAAGTTCAATGAACAATGCCTGCCTGCCGGAAGGCTGGTTCAATGCATATCTGTTTATTTAGCTTACCAAATTTACTGTAAAAAATACAGAAAGCTGATAAGGGAATAAACCTGCATTTGTTTACAGTTAAAACTAAACCAAATAGATTTGTAAAATCCGTTAAAAGCCCCAAAAAAAATTACTTTTGCCCCTCAAACATTTTACTATGAACCAAGGACCCGTTTCAACATTTATAGAGCACCACTACCGCCACTTTAATGCCGCAGCCCTAATGGATGCCGCCAAAGGCTATGTAACCCACCTGGATGAAGGTGGTAAAATGATGATCACCCTGGCAGGCGCCATGAGTACCGCCGAGCTGGGCCTCAGCCTGGCCGAAATGATCAGGCAGGATAAGGTTTCCATCATCAGTTGCACCGGTGCCAACCTGGAAGAAGACATCATGAACCTGGTGGCACATAGCCATTATAAAAGGGTACCCAACTACCGCGACCTTAGTCCGCAGGAAGAATGGGACCTGCTGGAAAATCATTACAACCGCGTTACCGATACCTGCATACCGGAGGAAGAAGCTTTCCGCAGGCTACAGCAGCATATTCATAAAATATGGAAAGATGCAGATGATAAGGGCGAACGTTATTTCCCGCATGAGTACATGTACAAAATGCTGCTGAGCGGTGTGCTGGAACAGTATTACGAGATAGACCCGAAGAACAGCTGGATGCTGGCGGCAGCGAAAAAAGGTATTCCTATTGTTTGTCCCGGTTGGGAAGACAGTACCATGGGAAACATCTTTGCATCGTACATCATTAAAAATGAAATGAAAGCCACCACCATGAAGAGTGGTATTGAATATATGGTTTGGCTGGCCGACTGGTACCGTAATAATTCATCCGGGAAGGGTGTTGGTTTCTTCCAGATCGGTGGTGGTATTGCCGGCGATTTCCCGATATGCGTTGTACCCATGATGTACCAGGATTTGGAATGGCATGATGTTCCGTTCTGGAGTTATTTCTGCCAGATTAGTGATTCAACAACTTCTTATGGTTCTTATTCCGGTGCGGTGCCTAACGAAAAAATTACCTGGGGTAAACTGGATATTGCAACACCTAAATTTATTGTGGAGAGTGATGCGACGATTGTGGCACCATTGATATTTGCGTGGATATTGGGTTGGTAATAAAGGAAAATAATGAACAAGGAACAAGGAATACTGAATAACGAAGTATGGTTCAACACTTCATCATTCGACATTCCTTGTTCCTTGTTCGATATTCGTTCTTCGCACTTTCCTTCAAAGAGAAAATGGAATATTGAATACCGAAGTATGGTTCCAGACTTCATCATTCGACATTCCTTGTTCCTTGTTCGATATTCATATTCCTGCTTCCTATTAGCAGAGCGGTTTTAGTCATGTAAAGTAAGATCTGAGAACACATAACCCTTCAGCTGGTAAGATGATATCACCGTTTGTGCCGTTAGCGATACCTTTACTCCCGGAATGAACTGTTCCCTGGGCAATCCCAGGAAATGCATGGCCTGGCCGCAAAGCGTGATCTTTACACCAAAATCCTGCAGCTCTTTTATAAGGGGAAGATTGGGATTATCAACGCCATATTTCTTTTTATATTTTTCATTATTAAGAAAAACATGCAGTGCCTTGGCATGAACGGCCAGTACCACATCAATTTTTTCTTTGGATATACCGGCTCCTACATGCAGGTTTATGGTACGGGAAATATCCCGTAAGGCAAGGTTGATGTCTTTGCTGGCAATAGAATCGGGTTGCTCTTTCATACCAAAGGACGTAAGCTCCATAAGGAGTTTATATTGCTGCTTCGGGTCGGGGATCTCATCTATGCCCTCCACCGGGAACACGCCACCCCAGTTGTTGCCTTTAATAGCAGGGAAACTTTTCTTATATTTTGGGTCAGTTGTATAAGGCATGGTTAGCGGAAGTAATTTGTTATAGATAATGTAGTCCCTGTAATATGTAAAAAAATCTTTGGCATCTGTAAGGCTTACACTATCTGATTTGTTTTTTTTCATATCCTCAATGGCATTTTTGTAACCACTGTTCAGCTCATTTATATACACTGAGTCTATATCGGCCTCATTAACTTTTTGATCGAAAGACAGTTTATTGAATGCGGCGGAATACTCTTTTTGAAAAACCTGTTTGAAAATGGCCCCTTCAGTGTTATCCTTCATTTTAGCATCAACATATGTTTTATAAAGAATTCTCCAGGAAGGGTTATCCTCGGCTTTTCGAACAGAGTCAATAGCATCGGCTGCATTCCTGTAATCTCCGGCAAGCAGGTAGTAGGTAGCAGCCTGCTTGTAATACATCGTGCCTTTTTTCGGTAAGCCGGCCATCACCTGGATTGCGTAACCGGGTATTGCTTTTGCAAGTGCTGCGGGGTCATCAAGGATAGCCGCGGGCAGGTAGATCATTTCCGGTGCTGCTGGTTTTGCGGTAGGGTCATTGTTTGGCTGGCCAAAAGCAGGCAGCACGACAAAGCTTAACAGGGCGATCATTACAAAAAATCGGTTCATAAACATACTTTTTAAAAAATAAAAAATGCCGGTTTACTAATTGATCTTTCATAGTTGGGTTAAAGCTGCATCAATTTATTCTAATTGATCTTAGTATGGGGTAACCTTCCCCGTTGGACAACAAATTATGAAAAAAAATACAAAAGCTGCAAAGAATCTCTTTGCGACTTTTGTATAAATCTTTTGAGTCAGCGTACTCCAAAGTTCCCTCTTTGGGGGGCGGAGGGGGCTTATCTTGTTCCCATATTCAACGGTGTATCTCTCTTCAACATCTCATCACTGTTCGCCATTTCCCATGCAGTATGAAATACCATACGTGTTCTTGTTTCATACAGGGCCCAGTTTATTTTTTCAACTGTATCGGTTGGTTTGTGGTAATCTGATTTCAGCATACCATCATAGAAAAACAGAACGGGTATGCCTTTGCGGGCAAAATTGTAATGATCGCTGCGGAAATAAATACGGTTCTGATCGTTGGGGTCATCAAATTTATAATCGAGTACCAGTTTAGTATATTTATTATTGGCGGCTTCATTAATGATGGGCAGGTCGCTGCTTAATTTATCGTGCCCGATCACATATACATAATTAAGGGTATCACCGGTCTTGCGTTCTGTATCTACCCGACCCACCATATCAATGTTCAGGTCAACCGTGGTTTTTTCCAAAGGAAAGAAAGGATGATCACTGTAGTACTCACTGCCCCATAAGCCTTTTTCTTCCCCGCTTACCGTCATGAACACGATGGTCCTTCTTGGCCTGTTGCCTTCTGCTGCAGCTTTGGCAAATGCCTGGGCCATGGCTATAACTGCCACGGTTCCGCTGCCATCATCATCGGCGCCATAATAGATCTGGCCGTTACGCATGCCTAAGTGATCGTAGTGGCCGGTAACAAACACATACTCATCTTTTTTATCGGTTCCTTCAACAATACCTACCACGTTGCTTGCATTGATGATGTTCCTGTATTTTTCAAATTTGTATGAAACTTTTGTTTTGCTTTCCATCGCCCACTGGTTTGAGATGGTGCCACTGGCTTTTACAATTTTCAATAAAGTGTCAAAATTGTTGCCGATAATTGTTTTGGCAAAAGCGTGAGACAGGAGTGCATAATTCAATGATTTTTTTGCCACTTCATTTGGGGGAAAATACACACCTGTTTTTTTACCGTTAGCTACTGCACGTTCGTTAAACGTCTCCTGGTTGGCGCTTATTACAAGTACACCCTTAGCTCCCTTTGCAGCAGCAACGGCTAGTTTTTTAGAAATACC
Organism: Ferruginibacter sp.; assembly: GCA_039919015.1. Taxonomy (GTDB): domain Bacteria; phylum Bacteroidota; class Bacteroidia; order Chitinophagales; family Chitinophagaceae; genus Ferruginibacter. The sequence continues at coordinate 2,512 of JBDSGK010000065.1, read as the reverse complement.
GGGGAAGGTCCATTCGCTGGCACGGGCACTTCCGCTTAAAAAATATTTGCCGTCTTTTTTTGGTTCACCCAAAAAGATAACAACAACTTTTCCTTTTACATCAAGGCCGGTATAATCACTGTATTTTTCATCATCAATACCATAACCCGCAAAAATGATCTTGCTGCCTTTAAATTTCCCCGTCTCATTAGTATTCAGTTGGGTAGTATAATCTTTACCATATTCAGCGGTTTTGCCGGCAACAATAAGTTCGGCTTTTTTTAAACTGTCCTGGTATAAAGGATAGAATTGCTGGTAACCCTTTAACGAAGCAACAGACTTTAAACCCATCGCTTTGAACTGTGCATCAATATAAGCAGCGGCTTTACGCTGCCCCTCTGTACCGGTTTCCCTTCCCTCCATTTCGGCGCTGGCAATAATGCTCAGGTGTTTGTGCAGGTAATCCACATTAATAACAGCAGCATATTTTGATGCAGGATCTGTTTGTGCAAACGAAACCGTACCTGCAAAAAGACAGATAAAAAAAAATATTTTTTTCATTTTTTCATTTTAATGAAGAGCAATGTAGTAAAATAGGGGAATATGTGTTTTGTGTTTTTTATGAACGGTGGCCCCTGGTAGTTTAAATAAAGGAAATTGATTTAGCATACTCCTCAAAGTCCCCCTTGGGGGATATAGGGGGCTTTAGCAGGAGATCTTGGCAACCCTGTTTTGATGCCGGCCACCTTCAAAAGCGGTGTTCATAAAAATATCCAGCATTTTTTCGGCATCACCATCCCTTACAAAACGGGCAGGAATACAGATGATGTTGGCATCATTGTGTTTGCGGGCAAGTTCAGCCAGTTCTTCACCCCAGCAAATTGCCGCCCTGATGCCCTGGTGTTTATTTGCCGTGATGGCAACACCATTGGCGCTACCGCATAATAAAATGCCAAAAGCGGCTTCACCTTTTTCTACAGCTGATGCAACAGGGTGTGCAAAATCGGGATAGTCAACAGAGTCTTTATTGTATGTGCCAAAATCATTGAATTTTATTCCTTCTCCTTCCAGCATGGAGATCAGGTCTTCTTTACAATCAAATCCTGCATGATCGCATCCGATGGCTATGGGTAGTGTGAGGTTGAAGGGAGACATGGTTTATTTAATTAAGAATTAAGAATTAAAAATTAAGAATTGGGGGCAGTTACATACTGCTATCTATTCTTGTATAAAGTTAAGCGATAAAGGAATTCTTAATTCTTAATTTTTAATTCGCGTTAACTCCATTCTTTTTCTTCCTTTGCTTTCTTCCTGTCAACCCGGGCCACCAGTTGTATGCTTATCCAGTATAATATCAATAAAGGAAAAGCTACAATTACCTGGCTGGAGATATCCGGAGAAGGTGTAATTACAGCGGCTACAATAAGTATGATAACAAATGCGTACTTGGAGTATTTCTTTAAAAATTTTGAAGTTATGAAACCGATCTTAGCTAAAACATAGGCCAAAATAGGTAATTCAAAAGCGATACCACAACCCAGCACTAAATTCGTGAGGCTGTCTATATAATCATTGATGCTGGGTTGGTATTCAATAGCGCCCGATGAACCCAAAGTAAATGAGGCTAAAAAATTAAAGGTAAAAGGCGCTAATAAATAATAACCAAAGGCTGCACCTGCAAAAAAGCATAGGGATACCCAAAAGATACTCCCTCTTGCATATTTTTTTTCTTTGGGAGAAAGAGCCGGTTTAATAAATCGCCAGAGTTCCCAGAAAATATACGGAAAAGCTACGATCAGGGCGCCGATCATGGCAATAGTGAGTGCCGAGGTGAAAGTGCCGTTAACCTGGGTAACTAAAAATTTGATCTTTACGGGCGGCATACACAAACTGTCTCCAACGCCAAGCCAATGCCCAAACCTGCATAAAGTATCATAGGTGATGAAATGCTCGCTGGAAGGAGCCAGGATAATATTATCGTAAACCCAGTTCCTGAATACAAAAATGATAATGGCAGCTGCCAGCCATACGATAACCGAACGCATCAAATGCCAGCGCAGGGCTTCAAGATGTCCCATAAAGGACATTTCTTCGGGTTGCTCTACATGCTCCTTGTTACGCAGGCGCTTAAAAAAATTTTTTCTGTCTGATGATGCAGTGGCCAAGGGTGTAATTTGATGTGCAAAGGTAAAGCACTAAAGCTTTAATTAAACACCTGCTATTTATATAGTGTTTCTGTTTGAAAAGAGAGATCTCCCGCAAAAGGCGGGATGTCGAAGGCAGGTTTCGGAGCTTTAAATCGGCTTCGACAGGCTCAGCCTGACATTCAGTTTAAATTTATTTATTTAAGACTGTAACACTATTAATCTATTATCAGAATAATTTGATGGGGAAAGTACGGGGAGCTTTTGACTAGTCCTAAAAGAGGTTGACTGGTTTATAAATGTTGAAGTAAAGGTAAAAAATCACAAGAACCACCAATGTTCTTGTGATTTTTTTTAGCCCATGTCTTTATTTTTAGCTTGGTTTGGCT
>JBDSGK010000064.1:0-5085 GCA_039919015.1 Ferruginibacter sp. | reverse complement strand
CCTGTAATTGAAGTACCTACAAGAGAGAACACATTATTACGGTTAACACCACCACCTACTGCACAACCCGTAGCACCATAGCCCCAACTTGTACAAGGTGTGGCAAAGCCGCCACCCGGATTCTGCCAGGCATACTGGTTACCAATATTGGTAGTACCAAAATTGCCCCAGAACCATTGGCCACCGGTTGCAAAGCTCATGTTCACCTGGAAGGATACCCAATAAGTACCTGCTGTTAAACTAAGCGCCGTTGGTAATGTAACCGTATAGTTGCCGCCCACCCGTGTGTATGTGGCAACATTATTATAAGAAGCTACTACCGTACCTGGCAGGTTAGAACCTGAATTATTATAGAAGAATACATTAACCGAAGTAGGTGTACCTGCTCCTATACCAGCAGTAGTTATTTGTGAAACTGTCCAGGTTGCTCCTGCAGGTACAGTAAAGTCATCAGCTGCCTGGGAACTAAATGCTGCATTAGCAGGTTCAAATACCTGTGATGGTGAACCGTTTGCCGGTGCACCTGTTCCCTGTGTATATAAAGTTCCTACAGGTGTTGCCGTACCTAAAACAACAGTTAATCTAGTCGGGTCTCCTTCACAAATAGTAGTGCCGGGATCTGCTATTATTACTACCTGTGGATTAGGGTTAACTGTAATGGTAAATGTGCTTGGAGGACCTACACAAGGGGTTCCGCCTATTGAACAATTGGTTAAAGTACCAACCTCCGCTGCAGATAAAGCCCTGTTATATAAGCGGAACTCATCCATCTTACCTGTGTAAGCAGTTCCGCTTGAATATCCACCAACCCTGAAAGGCCCGGCAGATGAATTATTAAATGTTACAGCATAGGTTTGGAAGAATACTCCATTCTTATAAACAGTGGTATTGGTTCCATTATAAACTACGGTTACCAATGTAGCACCTGGATTTACTCCGGTAATTAAAACATCCCCTGAGCCTCCTCGTAACAACATATTATTTCCCAGGGCTGCTCCGCCATAGAATGCACGGAAAGAGCCGGCACTTACATCTCCGAATAAATAAGACGGGTTATTATCAACCTGGTTCTCACCGAGCCAGAAAGAAATTGTAAATGGACTATTGAAACTTGTTGCCCATCCGGTGTTAACATAGTTGCCTGCTCCGCCTGTACTTACAAGAGCAGTATTACATTGACCAACTCCTGATTGTGTATGCGTTCCTACTATTGTAGCAGTAGCAGTTCCCGGAGGAGGTGCGCTTGCCAGGTTAGGTATAGAAGTGCCGGTTCCATCAAAGCGATAGTGTAATAATTCCGGAGTAGGTGCAGACGGGCCACCTCCCGTGAAGATGGTTGGAGTTACTGTAATAGTTGCTACCACAGGTACTGCCGTATTATTAACTGTAACAAATGATGGGATATTACCTGTGCCACTTGCAGCAAGGCCAATTGATGGAGCACTGTTGGTCCATGCAAAAGTAGCACCCGGAGGTGTACTTGTAAAGTTTACCGCGTTTGTTGATGCTCCTGCACAAAGTACCTGGTTAGGAACAGGATTTACAGTTGGAGGTGTACAGGTCAATGTATACGTAACTGTATTATCGGTACTGGTGGATGCATTGTTGGGTTGTGTACAGGCATTCTGAGCAACACCGGCTGCAATAGTAGCTATTACCGTTCCGCTCGCACTCATGCCTGATACAGCCACATTATAAGTTGTTCCGCTTCCGGTGACATTAGCTGTAGTTGCACCTGCAGTTCCTGAAAGCGTAACATCACCTGTTGCAAAACCGGTAACAACCTGGTCAAATACAACCGTAAAATTAATAGGCGTTACAGTAGTAGGATCGGGTTGGGCTGCAGCCTGGTTGATGGTTACGCTGGGTGCTGCACCAGTTGTAAAAGTAACCGTATTATCGGTGCTGGTGGATGCATTGTTGGTTTGAGCCGTTGAATTGGTAGCTACACCGGCAGGAATAGTAGCTATTACAGTTCCGCAGGACGTCATACCGGATACTGATACATTATAGGTAGTTCCGCTTCCGGTAACTACAGCTACAGTAGCACCCGCAGTGCCTGATAAAGTAACATCCCCTGTTGCAAAGCCTGTAACCACCTGGTCAAACACCACTGTAAAATTAATAGGAGATACAGAAGTAGGATCAGGTTGTGCTGCCGCCTGGTTTATGGTAACATTTGGATTTGGCGTTAAATTAAAAGTGACCGTATTATCTGTACTGGTAGATGGCAGGTTAGGTTCCGATATAGCATTGATAGCTACCCCTGCAGGAATAGTAGCAATTACGGTTCCGCTTGAAGTCATGCCGGATACAGCTACATTATAGGTTGTTCCGCTTCCTGTGACAGTACCCGTGGTTGCACCTGCAGTTCCTGTTAAGACAACATCACCAGTTGCAAAACCCGTAACCACCTGATCAAACACTACTGTAAAATTAATAGGGGATACAGAAGTAGGATCCGGTTGTGCCGCTGCCTGGTTAATAGTTACAGTAGGATTTGTTGCAGTACCTGCAGGGATCTTAGCTGTCCATAAACCACGGCCATGTGTACCTGCAACTATTGTACTGTCGCTGGCACGCATTTTAAGCATGTAGGTACTTACCGTAGGGAAAGTTGTTTCCGGGTCCCATACTGTAGAAGCGCCGTTTATATTAGTTGTGGTATAAATACCTGCTTCGGTAGCTAAATATAATTTTGCGTTGCTGCCCGGCTCAAACATAGCCCAACGTACCGGCATGTCCGGTAAATTACCATCAACTGCGGCCCATGAAGTTCCACCATTGGTAGATACCCAAACATTGTTTACTCCAAAGTTTGAGTAAGTAGCTACCAGGTTATTATCATCTGTTCCTGTATTAACACAAATAATAGTACCAGTAGGGAATGAAGCCCCGGTTATATCAACAGCAGCTGTTGAAACTGCTGTATTAGCATTATCCAAACGGAAAAGCTTACCATTATTTGTTCCAAAGAATATTGTGTTGGCCGTGTATGGCGAGTACTTTACAGATAATAATGAGCCCGTCATATTTGTTACTGTGACAATAGAGCTCGTATTGCTTGTGTTCGCATTATCCCATCTTCTTATGGTACCGGCCGAATTGCCGCAGTACATGATATTTTGAGCATCATCATAATCGAAAGGGTTTACAAATTGTCCTGTTGTACCGGAAAGGTTTACTGATGACCAGCTTGCCCCGCCATTTGTACTTCTTCTATATTGATTATAAATATAACTTCCAAACTGGATCAATGGATTTTGTTGGTTGATATGTACAATACATCCATCACCACCTGTTACTTCAATAGAATAACTTAGCCCTGGATTACTGAGAGCGTGTGTTCCGTTATCCTGTGCCCCCGCCAATAAATAAGGCGAGCCTGCTGTCGGATGTATGGCAGCAGAATAAAACTGTTTAATACCCAGATTTCTATTTTTAGATATAAACGTGAGTCCATTATCATTTGAATAGAAGACTCCTCCATCGTTACACATAATCAGCCTGATTTGAGCGCCGCTTATCCAGTATTGGGCATAATGATGATCGGCATGTACATAAGGTGCTGCAGTTACCCAATATGTCATTCTTATCCAGGTTGCTCCTCCATCAATTGAACGATATGCATCCAATGCTCCAGTAATCAATTCATTGGTATTCAATGGATTGATTGTCAAGCTCATGTTATACCAGGATTGAGCAGCCAGGCCCGCCGGCATTATTATTGTATTTTGTTTGGTCCAGGTGGCTCCGCCATCTGTTGATTTATAACAACTGTCAGTAAGGTTGCCGCTATTGGCTGTAACCGCATATAATAATTCTCCAACAACAGCTACTTCCGTGCGGATAGCAGCCAGATTAGAAGTTCGGAAACCCATTCCTGCAGACCAGGTTGCTGAAGTAACTGTGGCCGGAACAGCAGAATAGCGCTGTGCAACCACCGTTCCCCGATACCCGAACATTGCATTTAATTTACCTGAAGCGGTAAATTCAAAATCCGTACATGACCTGTTATTGGAACTTGCTACATCTAAATCACTGGGCGTTATATCTGTCCAGGAAGTTCCTCCATTTGTAGACCGAAATAATCCACTTTGTTGGTTAACAGGTATAGTGGTTACCCGGAGTGCCAGGTATACATTACCCGTGGCATCGCAGCTGATCTTAAATGCCCGCAGATAATTAGCGGTAGAGGCCAGAAAGGTAAAAGTAGTTCCACCATTGGTGGACTTCCATACACCACCACCAGTAACCCGGTCGGCATTATCTGTAGGTTCTCCTGTTGCAAAATAAATGATCTGGGGATTGATTGGATCCTGGCAAATAGAAGATATGGCGAGGTTTGAAAAACGGTCATTAATTGCAACCCAGTTAGGGGCAACTCCACCGGTAAGAAAATTAGTACATTTCCAGATACCTCCTGCTACTCCTGATGCAAAGGCTGTATTACCGGAAGGATCATTCAGGGTGTCTAACAAAAAACCTCTCATCCTGCCGGCGGTGTGCCCCCCCGTATTTCCGGGTCCTCTTGTATTTCCATTGGAAGGGCCAACGCTATCGTAAATGGGCCCACGTTCAATCCATGGAAGTGGAGCGGCCGTTAGGCTTGAAGTATTGGAAGACCTTGATGCTTTTTTTAGACTCTCCGTGTACTCTATAGCGGTATTTAAGCGCTGATAAGGTACATATCCCAGCGCCGGATCTTTTAGCAATTCAGCAGCATACCTGTCACGGGCACTCGGGTTGTCACCAGTCTCCCTGTTAGCCTGTTGGGCATTTGCCGTAAAAAATGAAAAAAGAAAACAAATTGTAATTGGTAGGAGTAATAATTTCCTCATTGTAACCAGTTTTGAAGTGAGAAGATTTTGTAAAAATTTTACGTTGCCCGAAATTAATTTTTTTTTGTGAAAGCATCAAAGAATGTTAGTAAACTCAAGATTATCATGTTTTGGATATTTTGACTAGTCCTAAAAGAGGTTGACTGGTTTATAAATGTTGAAGTAAAGGTAAAAAATCACAAGAACCACCAATGTTCTTGTGATTTTTTTTAGCCCATGTCTTTATTTTTAGCTTGGTTTGGCT
>JBDSGK010000063.1:0-28461 GCA_039919015.1 Ferruginibacter sp. | reverse complement strand
TTAATTTAAAAGAAAATTGATCAGCTCATACACAAAGCATAAAAGACTTTACTCAGTGGCCAGACTCCTATATACACTGAATTAGCCGCGAAGCAGGTGTCAGCCCACTACAGGTGCTCCATGAATTTAAAAGAAAATTGATCAGCTCATACACAAAGCATAAAAGACTTTACGAAGTGGCCAGACTCCTATATAAATTGAGTTAGCCGCGAGCAGGTGTCAAGCCTCTACAGGTGCTCCATTAATTTAAAAGAAAATTGATCAGCTCATACACAAAGCATAAAAGACTTTACGCAGTGGCCAGACTCCTATATAAATTGAGTTAGCCGCGAGCAGGTGTCAGGCCTCTACAGGTGCTCCATTAATTTAAAAGAAAATTGATCAGTTCATACACAAAACATACAAGGCTTTACTCAGTGGCCAGACTCCTATTCCGCAGTTACAGGGCTTATCACCGTATTTACCTCTTCTACCCGATTAGCAGGGAAGCCGCCCTGCGAAGCATGTTCCATAACCAGTTCCTTATTGGGAGCAATATATACACAGTAGATCTTATCCTCAGTAACAAAACTTTCTACCCACTGAATGCTTGGGCCCAGGTTACTGATAACCCCACATGATTTTTGAGAAATGGCTTTAAGCTCTGCTGTGGTAAGCTTACCTGCACCGGGTATTTCCCTTTCAATTACATACTTTGGCATAACACTGAATTTTAGTTGCTAAAAATAAATAATTTTCCTGGAAACAAGCCTTTTTTATTTTGCAGCAATCAACTTCTCCAGCACATAATAAACAATGGGGCAAAAATTACTGTTCTTGAGGGTAAGCGGTTGCCTTTTTAATAATACATCTTCGTCCGTATAAGGAAAACGATGACAATCGGATGGCCGCTCTTCATAAATGCTGCAATAGTTATCGGCGCCCAAAAAAGGGCAGGGTTTGGATCTTAACACATAGTCCCCTTCACTATCCACAAATAAATAGGTGTTGATAAAATCACCTTCTTTCATGTTCAAATATTTGGAAATACGCTTAATATCCGGCTTTTTAAAGCGGGGCGAATAACTCTTACAGCAATTGGCACATTGCAGGCAGTCGATCTGATCAAAAGCAGCTTCATGCAGGTCAGGCAGCTGTTTCAGCACCTTATTTTTATCGGCCCGGTGCAAATACTGCTTATATAGCTTTTGATGATCAGCCGATTTTTTCTCCCAGTTATGTAAAATATCCTCTTCCATTTATAAAATTTACCGGCTTTCCTATCCCCCAATTTTCCACAGGGTAAAAGTAGCGAACTTATTAGTACAAAATCTTGTTGTGATATCGTAAATTTGCGCCACTAAAGGCTTAAAAATAAGATATGCAAGTTATATTTTCAAACGAAATTGACAATTCTGGAAACGGATTTTTGTCATGCTTGAGGTACGAAGCATCTCAGTAAACAAACCCGATTATTTAAAAAGGAGATGCTTCGTACCTCAGCATGAAAATGCACAGGGTTTTATAATAGCATTCTTTTAAAAATTCAAAGAGCAAAAGTCTATAACAAAAAATTACTACCGATATGAATCTTTTTGAACAACAACAGTACGAATTTGCAGGACGGCATATTGGCCCAAATGAATCAGAGTCTAAGGAAATGCTAAAAATGATCGGCGTTGATGACCTGGATGAACTGATCGACAAGACTGTTCCTGCAGCGATCCGTTTAAAAGCTCCATTAAAACTCCCGGTGGCACAAACGGAATTTGAATACCTGGATGAGTTGAAAAAAATTGCTGCAAAAAATAAAATATATAAAACTTATATCGGCCAGGGCTATTATAATACGATCACTCCAAGTGTGATCCTCCGGAATGTTTTTGAAAACCCGGGATGGTACACACAATACACACCTTACCAGGCCGAAATTTCGCAGGGCCGCCTGGAAAGTCTGCTCAACTACCAAACCATGGTTTGTGACCTGACGGGTTTGGAACTGGCCAACGCAAGCCTGTTGGATGAAGCAACTGCTGCGGCTGAAGCCATGGCGATGCTGTTCCATCATAAGAACAAAACAGAAAACATTGGTTCCCCTAAATTTTTTATTGACAACCACATTTTTGCCCAAACAAAAGAAGTACTGTTAACAAGAGCTGCACCCATCGGCATTGAATTGATCTATGGCGATTACAAAACAGCATCACTTGATGAAAGTTATTTTGGCGCCATTGTTCAATATCCAAACAGTGTTGGCACTGTTGAAGATCATCGTGATTTTATTAATAAGGTTCATGCGGTGAATGGTTTTGTTGTGATGGCAACTGATCTGTTGGCGCTTACTTTATTAACCCCTCCGGGAGAGTTGGGTGCCGATGTAGCCATCGGTTCTGCACAGCGTTTTGGTGTTCCGTTGGGATATGGAGGCCCCCATGCTGCATTCTTCGCAACAAAGGATGAATTTAAGCGTGGTATTCCCGGCCGCATCATCGGGGTAAGCATTGATGCACAGAACAACCGTGCTTTACGCATGGCCCTCCAAACCAGGGAGCAGCACATCAAAAGAGAAAAAGCAACATCCAATATTTGTACAGCCCAGGCTTTACTGGCCAATATGGCGGCTATGTATGCCGTTTATCACGGACCTGATGGCCTGAAGAAGATCGCCCAACGGATTCATGTGTTAACAGCAGCGATCGCCAAAGGATTGAAAAGTATTGGCGTAAAAGTTTTACCCGGCGATTTCTTTGATACCATAACATTTGAAGTGGCCGATATCAATGCCCTTAAAAAAGCAACAGAAAAAAATAAAGCAAATTTTCATTATCATACAGATGGGTCAGTAAGTTTATCCATTGATGAAGTGGCCAGCAATTATATTGCAGAAACAGAAAAAAACCTGGTTGCTATCTTTAAAGACCTTACATCAAAAACTTTTACTTTATCTTTTGATGAGGCCGATGCTTTGTTTGGTAAAAGAACTTCGGCTTATCTGACACACCCTGTTTTTAATACCCACCGCAGCGAAAGCCAGATGATGCGTTATATCAAATCGCTGGAGAATAAAGACCTGAGTTTAAATACTTCAATGATCAGTTTGGGAAGTTGCACCATGAAACTCAATGCAGCTACGGAATTGATCCCGGTTAGCTGGCCCGAGTTCAGTTCCATTCATCCTTTTACACCTGCTTCGCAAACGAAGGGATATCAATACATGATCGCAAAACTGGAAGAATATTTAAGCAGGATCACTGGTTTTAATGCCTGTTCTTTACAGCCCAATAGTGGCGCCCAGGGCGAATATGCAGGCTTACTTACCATCAGGGCTTACCATGCAGACAGGAAAGAAAGTCACAGGAATATTGTGTTGATCCCGATCTCTGCGCATGGTACAAACCCTGCCAGTGCTATCATGGCAGGCATGAAAGTGGTGGTTATAAAAAGCGATGACAAAGGTTATATTGATGTACATGATCTGAAATTAAAAGCCCAGGAACATAAAGATAACCTGGCTGCCTTTATGGTTACTTACCCAAGTACCTTTGGTGTATTTGAAGAAGGTATTAAAAAGATCTGCAAAATAATTCATGATTATGGTGGATTGGTTTATATGGATGGTGCCAATATGAATGCACAGGTTGGGTTGACCAGCCCGGGTATGATTGGCGCTGATGTTTGCCATTTGAATCTTCATAAAACATTTTCCATTCCTCATGGTGGTGGCGGGCCGGGCGTAGGGCCAATTTGTGTAAATAATAAATTAAAACCTTACCTGCCGGGGCATCATGTCCTGAGCGAAGTCGAAGGGAAGCCTTCAAAAGTTTCGAGCGGAGTCGAGAAACAAAGCGAAGTCGGGAAACGGATACATGCAGTTAGCGCTGCGCCTTATGGCAGTGCAAGTATTTTGCTCATCAGCTATGCTTATATAAAAATGTTGGGACTGGATGGCGTAAGAAGATCTACAGAGTATGCCATCCTCAATGCAAATTACATGAAGGCAAAGCTTGAAAAATTCTACCCGATTTTATATACAGGCTCCAATGGATATTGTGCCCATGAATTTATTGTTGACCTGAGGCCTTTTAAAACCACAACCGGTATTGAAGCAGAAGATGTGGCCAAGCGATTGATGGATTATGGTTTTCATGCGCCTACGTTGAGTTTCCCGGTACCGGGTACCATCATGATAGAGCCAACAGAAAGTGAAGACAAAGGTGAACTGGACCGTTTTTGTGAAGCGCTCATCAGCATTTACCATGAAATTAAAGCCATTGAAGATGGTAAAGCCGATAAGGTTGATAATGCTTTAAAAAATGCACCACATACCCAGCAGGTTATTTGTGCCGATGAATGGAACCATGCATACAGCAGGCAGGAAGCAGCATTCCCGTTGGCTTATACAACGAAAAATAAATTCTGGCCATCAATCGCCCGTATCAATAATACATTTGGCGACAGGAATTTAATTTGTACCTGTGAGCCCATGGAAAGTTATATGGAAGAAAAAGTGTAGAACTAACAGCTTAAACAATTGAATGTCCGTCCGCCTTCTGGCAGATGGACTTTTTTTATCTTCTTACCAATTAATAAATTGTACATTCCATTATGCAAGATCAATTCCTTCTTTATGGCGCCAATGGATATACAGGCAAACTCATCGCTAAACTTGCATCAACCTATAATTTACAACCCATACTTGCCGGAAGAACAGAAGCACTTATAAAACCGCTTGCAGAAGCATTACAGCTTCCCTACCGTATCATTGACCTGGATGATACAGCAGCATTACAAACAGCTTTATCAGAAGTTAACCTGGTATTGCATGCTGCGGGCCCATATGTTTATACCGCAAAGCAAATGATAGAAGCCTGTTTACAAACGGGTGTTCACTATATTGATATCAATGGCGACATTTCAGTTTTTGAAATGTTGAAACATTATGATGCAGCAGCAAAAGAAAAGAATATCATGGTCATGCCCGGTGTTGGTTTTGACGTAGTACCAACAGACTGCATCGCTTTACAATTAAAAAACAAAATGGCTGATGCCACACATTTGAAATTAGCTTTTGCTTCTATTGGCGGAGGATTATCGCATGGCACAGCTACCACCATGGCCGGTAAGATTGGCGAAGGTGGCGCAGCCAGGGAAAAAGGGCATATCGCTAGAAAACCACTGGGGCAAAAAGGCATGTGGGTGAATTTTGGTGATAAGAAATTATTTGTAATGACCATCCCCTGGGGAGATATTTCAACAGCCTGGACAACAACAGGAATACCCAATATAGAAGTGTACACAGCCATTGCTCCAAAAGTTTATCGTATCATGAAATTGCAGGTAGCATTCAATTGGTTGTTAAGAACCAATTTTGTACGCAACATCATTAAGAAAAAAATAAAAGCAAGGCCTGCCGGACCATCAGATGAACAGCGGCAAAAAAGCAGCAGCCTGGTTTGGGGCGAAGTAAGTAATGGATCAGGAAAAAAACTGAACGCTTGTATCAGTTGCTATGATGGATATACCTTAACAGCACACAGCAGTTTACTAATCGCAAAAAAAATACTGGAAGCAAATTTTAAAACAGGATACCAAACTCCTGCAGGTTGTTACGGTGAAAACCTGGTCATGGAAGTACCGGGCACAAAAATTATTCAGGCATTCAACACAATTTGATTGCGTACTAATTTTTATAGGCGTAAATTAAGGCCTCAAACATAAAATTAATTATCATGAGAAAACAAATGCTATTTGTTTGTATCTGTTGTTTTTCGGGCGCTGCGCTTTTTGCTCAAAATGACGCTACTGCAAAGATCAGGAAAGAGGGCCTTGAAAATTCGAAAGTGATGGACATTGCTTTTCACCTCACCGATGTAAGTGGCCCAAGACTAACCAACTCACCTGGATTTTTCAGGGCAGCGAGCTGGGCAAAAGACCAGTTGGCAAAAATGGGTTTGGCAAATGCAGTTATAGAACCCTGGGGGGATTTTGGTACGGGTTGGGAACAAACACGTTGCTATGTTGCCATGACAGCACCTTACTATACCCCGATGGTAGCCATACCAAGAGCATGGACCGGAAGTACACCAGGAAAAAATATTATCAACAGGGAAGTTATTTTGATAAAAGCAAAAGATTCAGCAGAACTGTATCAAAATTATTCGGGCAGGATCAAAGACAAAATTGTAATGTTCTATTCAAAAGATACATTGCGTCCGTCATTCGAAGCTGATGGAGGTCGTTTTACTGATGCTGAACTGGAGAAGATGGCTAATTCAAAAATTGATACTGCGCAAAGAAGAGGTGCAAGAACATTAAGTCCGGAAGTAATGGCTGCCAGAAGGCAACAGCAGGCATTGACCAGGCAGATGAATGGTTTTTACAATAAAGAAAAGCCTGCATTGGTATTGAGTATGAATGGCAGGGGTAATGATGGAACATTGTTTGTTCAAAATGGCGGTTCTGTTGATAAAGGCGCAGAAAATAATTATGGCTGGATCATGTTATCCAGCGATGATTATTTAAGGGTACAGCGTTTGGTAGATGCGGGTGAAAAAGTAGAAATGGAAGCTGATGTTAAAACTAAATTTTATGATAAGGATATCAAAGGATACAATGTGGTTGCAGAGATTCCCGGAACAGATCCTATTTTAAAAGATGAGGTGGTAATGCTTGGCGGCCACTTAGACAGTTGGCAAGGAGCAACGGGTGCAACCGATAATGCAGCGGGTTGTGCAGTGATGATGGAAGTGATACGCATTTTAAAAGCCACCGGACTGCAACCCAAACGCACCATTCGCATTGCATTATGGAGCGGGGAAGAACAGGGATTACATGGCTCCCGCAATTATGTAAAAAATCATTTTGCCGATCCTGCCGATATGGTTTTAAAACCGGGGCATAACATGATCTCGGCCTATTATAACCTGGATAATGGTACGGGAAAAGTCCGGGGTATTTATTTACAGAATAATGCTGCAGCAGGGCCCATCTTTGCAAAATGGCTTGAACCTTTTTATGACCTGGGTGCAAAAACTGTAACTATTGATAATACGGGCGGAACAGATCACCAGGCATTTGATGCAGTGGGTATTCCGGGTTTTCAGTTTATACAGGATGAAATTGAGTATGATACCCGTACACACCATACCAATATGGATACCTATGACCATTTGATCCCCGAAGATCTGAAACAGGCTGCTACGGTTATTGCTTCGTTTGTTTATAACACAGCACAGCTTGACCAAAAAATACCAAGAAAAGAATTACCTAAAGCAAGGGGTACAGGTGGAAGGAATTTTTAATTCAACATATTATAGTAAACAAAAAGGACACATTTTCATGTGTCCTTTTATTTAAGCAGTTATATTGAGTGTTAGCTTTCTTTCTTTTCTTTAGCTACGGTAATTCTTGTAAATTCAGAACCACTGAAGATCTTGGCTAATTTATTATCATTTGTTTTTTTCCACTCGGGGATATTCGTTTCTGAAACAATGCGCCAGAAGTTTTTTGCCTTTAGATCTTCATAATCAGACGAATCAACAAAAATGCCTACAATTGTATTTCGCTTTTTAAATTCAATTTTAATTGCGGTTTTAGCCAGGTGGGTTGGCTCCAAAAACTTTGAGATCATTTCGTTTACCATATTCTAATTTCTTGCAAATGTAGGCTAATTAAGGCTCTTATCCGAATTTATTTATTACCCATTTGTTTTAAAGGGGTATGCAGGGTATTTCAAAGCATAGATTTTATTATACCCTGTAGCAAATTGCATTAATATTCATACCGGCACCAACAGAAGCAAATAAGATCACATCTCCTGCTTTCAGATCATGCTCCGGCATCACACCTTTCCTAACCATATCATATAATGTGGGAACTGTGGCAACCGAACTGTTACCAAGGTTATGAATGCTCATGGGCATAATATTCGTGGGTGCATTGGCAATATCATATAATTTGTATAGCTCCTTAATGATGGCTTCGTCCATTTTTTCATTTGCCTGGTGAATAAAGATCTTCTTCAGTTCTTTGATATCCACCCCGCTTTTATCCAGGCACATTTTCATAGCCAATGGTACATGCTTCATAGCATATTCATACACTTTTCGTCCTTTCATTTTTATATACCGGATGCGAGGATCAGAATCCGGGAAATAGGATTTACCCATATTTAAATAGCCTACTTCTTCCTGGCAATGAGATTGAACACTGGTACCCAAAATACCTGGTCCTGTTTCATCTGAATCTCTTGCTTCCAGAACCGTTGCTCCTGCCCCATCAGAAAATATCATACTGTCCCTGTCATATATATCCAATACCCGGGATAATGTTTCTGAACCGATCACCAGGCATTTTTTTGCAATACCTGCTTTAAAGTAAGCATCTGCCTGGATAACCCCCTGCACCCAACCCGGGCATCCAAATAATATATCATAAGGTACACAGGAAGGATTCTTTATTTTCAGTGCATGTTTTACCCTGGAGGCCAAAGCGGGTAGAACATCGGTTTGAATAGTATGCTTAAGCACATTGCCAAAATTATGGGCCACTATGATCTGGTCTATTGTTTCAGGGTCACAACCGGCATCCTCGATCGCTTTTTGCGCAGCAATAGCCGCCATATCTGAAGAATCAATATGGGAAGGGGCATAACGCCTTTCCTCAATACCCGTAATTTTCAGGAATTTTTCAACAATTATATGTGGTTCAATATCTAAAGCGCTATTGTCCTCGGCATAAAAATCATGGCCGGTGAAGTCCCGATTAGTTTTTACAAAATCAGGTATATAACAACCGGTGCCCGTAATTACAGTGGCTGGTCTATTCGACATAGAAAAAATTTAAGGCTACTTAAGAAGGGGTTGCCAATACGTATAAAACTAATGATTTTTATGCTTTTTAACAAAAGGAAAAACAGTTGGTTCAATAAAAACCACTCAATTATTATTAAAACACTATATTTGCACATTATTAATACAATACAATTTAAAAAATGGACACTAAACAACAAGGCACCGTTAAGTTTTTCAATTCAGAAAAAGGATTCGGTTTTATTAAGCACTCAGACTCAAACAAAGAAACTTTCGTTCACGTAAGTGGATTAATCAGCGATATTAAAGAAGGCGATAGCGTTGAGTTCGATTTGCAAGAAGGCAAAAAAGGAATGAACGCAGTAAATGTACAAGTGGTAGGATAAAACCTCCGCATCAAAACCTTTTAGGGCTATTCACATGTGAATAGCCCTTATTTTTTGCCCTTTTGTCTGGCAAAGCCTAAATTTTTTACAAAAACCCAAACAAAAGCGCTTTATAATCTGTTAGTTGATATTTTTACACCGCAATTAAAAATCAAAAATGAAAAAGATCTACATCCCACTTATCTGCCTCTTTATTTCGGGCATCGCTTTTTCTCAAACTCCGGGTAAAATAAAATTGGCAAAAGGCCACAAAATAGTTGTTGAAAGTTCTACAGAGATCCAGGCAAGTCTTGCGATGGGCATGGAATTAAACAGCACTTCAAGTTCTGTAAATGCCCTGGAGGTAAAAAACAGTACGGATAAAGATCTTACCATCAGCAATACACTTACCAAAATAAAAGTGAATATGACCATGATGGGACAACCCAATAATTACGATTCTGAAAATAAGAATGGCAATAACGAAGAAATGTCAAAGGTATTTGATGAAAGACTGAATAAACCAGTTGATATAGTGGTTGACAACACAACCGGCTTATCAGTTGCTGAAACTAAAAAAGAAAAAAAAGCTGATGCTGATGCTGCAAATCCTGCAGATGATCTGATGAAAATGTTCTCAGACAATTCTGATAATGGGATCGTTTCGGGTGCATTTGAAATAATTCCGAAAGGAAAGTCGCCGGGTGATAGCTGGTCAGATACTGCTGTTGCAAAAGATATGAAGATGATACGTACCTATACACTAAAATCTATTACGGGTACTGAAGCCCTGATCCAGGTTGATGTAGTTTCAACTGCTGTAAACAAACTTGATTTCCAGGAAATGGAATTTGAAGTTAAAACAGAGACCAAAACAAAGGGAGAGATCTTTGCAGATACCAATACCGGCCTGGTTGGAAAAAGAACAAGCAGTTCTGATATTTCAGGCACTATTCAAATGATGGGACAGGATATGCCTATCAGTGCAAAAACAACCTCAACCAATACCTATAAATAAGCGTGCTATTCTTTTGACAACAGTTTGGAATAACCAAATGCAGTTAGCAAACAAATACCGCCAATTATCCACCATAGATTATCGAACCCGATCGCAAAAGCAATTAACGTACCCCCGGTACTGCCGATCATTTGTGCTGCACTCCATGCCATGGTATAATAAGCTGCATATTGCCCGCGGTTTCCTTCAGTACTCCTTGAGATATACCAGGAATTCATAAAGGGCATCGCGATCATTTCTGCAATGGTTATCATGACAGTAGAAATAACGCCTATTATAAATCCATGAATGAAGGGTATATTCAGAACAAAAAAGGAAAATCCCATAATTACAGTACCATAGGTCATTAAACGGAGATAAGGTCTTGTCCCCTCGAGTTTGAATACAATAACCATTTCAAATATGGCAATGATTATCCCGTTCAGGGACATGATCACACCGATCCAAAATTCATTGATCAGCAGGTTCTCTTTAAAAAACAGGGGAATGGTAGTAAACAATTGAAAGAAACAAACAGCAAAGAATATCTGCAATCCAATAAAATACATGAATGTTTTGTCGTCATGGACAGGCCTTGGCTTTTCCTTTACAGGTGTTGTTGTTTTTGCCAGGTTCTTTTGCTGTGCCAGGCTAACTTTCGGCAATAACCAGATCAATAAAAAAGCAGCAGTGATATTGGTAATTCCATCTACCCAAAATAATAAATGGTAATTAATGGAAGCCAGCAAACCACCCACGGCCGCGCCTACACCCCAACCTAAATTAATGGCCAACCGCACAATTGAAAAAGCCTGGGTACGGTTTTGTGCAGTACTGTAATGAGCAATGGCTGTTGCATTTGCCGGGCGAAAAGCTTCATTCACCATACTCAGGAAAAAAGTGCAGACACAAATAGAGAAATAACTATTCATCTGGCCAAGACTGATAAATAGTATACCGCCACAGCATAAAGCAAAGAACTGGGTATAATAAAATCCAAACCTGTCACTGATCCTTCCACCAATAAATGCACCTACCAAAGAACCAAGGCCATAAATAGCTACAACAAAGCCTGCCTGTGTGGTTGTATAACCGATATGCTTACAATACAGTGCCATAAAGGGTAACACCATGGTACCACTCCTGTTGATAAGCATAACTATGCCAAGCAGCCACATACGGCGGTTTACGCCGGTATATGCATTTCTATATAAATTAATGGTGGCAGTGAGCATAAAAAAAGTGTTGCAAAGTTATTTATTTGCAACACTTTTTTGTAATAATAATTATTACAGGTTATCCAGAATGTCCTGAACCGAAGCCCGTTTTCTGTAATCTGTATTAAAGAAGACATACTTTACCATTCCATCCTGCCCGATGATATAGGTTGCCGGCACGGGCAGATTAGCGCCGTTGATCCCGTTGGCCTTATCAAAATCAATTCCATATCCTTTATACTTTTCTATAGTTTTTTCATCTACTTCAAAATTTACCTTGTACGATTTCATGATGATCAGTCCCTTATCTTCCAGAACAGAAAACATCGTTTTTGTTTTGGCAACGGTCTGCTTCACATGCTCACCGGTTTCCGGTGTAACTGCCAAAACTGTTGCGCCTTTAGCGGTAAGCAATGCTAATGAATCGGAATAGTGGCTTAACTGTTTATTGCAAAAAGGGCACCATTGCCCCCTGTAAAAAAGTATCACTACAGGACCACGCTTTAATGCCTTTTTCAAACTGATTGATTTACCGTTCTGGTCTTTAACATTAAATTGCGGGGCTTTGCTGCCAACTTTTAACCCTTCGGGATAAACTGGCGGGGTTTGAGCAATTTCGTTCTGGGCAAAAGCCAGTCCGCAAACAAACAGAAACAATAATACCAAAATTGACTTCCGCATAACTAAAGATTTATTTCTTCAAAGATAAATGCAAATATTTCGTGTAAACGTCGGGGAAATGACATGTAACGCTTAAGACTCTCATTGGTTAAAATCAGCTGTTTTAGGAATTTGACCGAAACATGTTTTACATATTATGGGAGGATTGGCAAGTTTTCTTTTTTTTGTATCAATCCAGGCTCCGTCAATATTAATAATGGCTGCAAGGGTATCGCCATTTGTCCAGAGTTCATGCACCATGCTCCAGCGACTGGCATCTTCATTGCATTTGCTTAGTTTTAAGAACACTTCCAATTCATCTCCGAATTTTATTTCTCTTTTAAATAAACATGCTTCCCTGAAAATGATGGGGCCGATGTTTTTTTCGGTCATCAACGCAGGCGTGATACCATGCTCTGTTAAAAATGCCATACGGCAATAAGCCCCAAAATCATAATACTTTGAATGCAGTACATGAAAATTAGGATCAAGGTCGGCCCAGCGAATCTCCAGTTTTTTTGAATATTGTTCCATAAGTTAAAATTACCGGGGAGGCGCAAAGACGCGGAGTTTCCAGTTGAAATAAATTTTTTTTTCTCTGCGCCTTAGTGGCAAAAAAAATACTTTTGAGGCAGCCTCTTAAACTTATTTATAAAGAATTTCGTAATATTCTTTTGCCATCCTGTTACTGTCAAACTGCCAACGAACATCCCTCATACCGTTCCTGGTTATTTCACGCCACACTTCAGGATTATCATAATACAGGGGCAATACCTGGTTTTCCAATATCTCATAGAGTTTATTCAGGTCATATTCATCCTGTTCGTGCACACTGATATTTGTATAATCAATAGGAGGTACAACAAATCCATTGTTACCATGATTAACAAATTCGCAGATCCAGCCATCATTTGTACTACAGTTCACGGCGCCATTCATGGCGGCTGTCATACCACTGGTACCACTGGCTTCCCTGGGGACCCTTGGATTATTTAACCAAAGATCTGAACCCTGTTTTAATCTTTTGCTTAGCCCCAGCTCATATCCAATACACACAGCTACGTTATCATGCTTTTTACTCAAATGGACAAGCATATTAAAATCACTGATAGCCGGGTAATCAACAGGATAAGGCTTTCCGGCCCAGATGATCTGTACGGGGTATTTTGGATTGTTCAATAAAGCTGTAAATCTTTCTTCATCCCTGGTAAGTAATTCTGCCCGCTTATAACCCGCAAATCTTCGTGCCCATACAATGGTGAATACATCAGGATCTAAAAGTTTACCGGTTTGATCGGCTACCACATCAAAAGCACGTTTCTTTAAATATCGTTTCCTGTCAATGAATCCATCTTCATTATGCGCATCCATGAAACGGTATAATTGTTTATCTGCCCAGTAATGCCAGTTTTGTGCATTGGTAATTGCTTTTATCTCGCAGATATTATCATATTTTTTCCATAGCTGGCGGCTTACCTCTCCGTGTAACTGGCTTACACCATTTGCTAATTTTGCAAATCGCAATGCTGCCAGCGAATGATTGAACAGGTCTCCTTCCATACCTGTGATCTTTCTCACATCATCCAGCTTCATCCCGCAGAAATAACTCATTTTTTCGCACAGGTGAATATCATGTTTTTCGTTGCCTGCTTCTTCTGGAGTATGCGTAGTAAAGACCAGCCGCTTTTTTACATCCTCAACATTTCCGAATTTATTATACAGGTAAAATGCCGCACTCACTGCATGTGCTTCATTCAAATGATACAACTCAGGGTTAAAATTCAATTCATCCATGAGTTTGGCACCGCCAACACCCAGTAAAATAAACTGGGCAACTTTGGTAGCCACATTGGCATCATATAAACGGTGGGTAATGGTTTGAGAAACATAATCGTTCTCGGGCAGGTCAGTGCTTAATAAAAATAAAGGAGCCGATTTAAAAGTTTCGGGGTTCAGGTAAAATACTTTAACCCAAACCGGGTGCTCATGAATATCAATTTTGAATTTGATGCCGGTGTCTTCCAGGAAATTATAGATCTTTTCATTCCACTGTACCTGCAGGGTTTGATCCTGGTTCCTGGCCTGGTCATAGTAACCATATTTCCACAAAATGCCAATGCCAACTAGATTCTGCCGAAGTTCGTAAGCACTGCGCATATGAGATCCACTTAAAAAGCCAAGTCCGCCACTGTAGATCTTTAAAGGCTGACTAATCGCAAACTCCATCGAAAAATAAGCAATACGCTTGTTGTACTGTTCATCTACTGCATAGGGAACATTAAAAGAAGAAAAATTCATAATGGGTTAAAATTGGTTTGAGTCGCAATATTACTGGAAATTTCACACAACTGTATATGTAAAGAATACACAATCCTGCCGGTTTACACATTAAATATTTTGGCATTCCAAATAATATTTTTAGATTTGTCTAAAATTAATTTTCATTCATCATGAGTTTTACTACAAGCGAAGAAAATTATATCAAAAGCATTTATCACCTGCAACAGGAGACGGGTTTGGTTAACACCAATTCCCTGGCAGCTGAAATGCAAACCAGGCCTGCCTCTGTAACTGATATGCTTAAAAAATTAAAGGGCAAAAAGTTGCTGCAATATGAAAAGTACAAAGGTTTTAAACTGAACGAGGCCGGAAAAAAAGCTGCATTGGATGTGGTACGTAAACACCGGCTTTGGGAATTTTTTTTAGTTGAAAAACTAAAATTTGAATGGGACAAGGTTCATTCGATTGCCGAAGACCTGGAACATATTTCCAGCGAAGAACTTATACAAAGGCTGGATAATTTTTTAGGTAACCCGGCTTTTGATCCGCACGGAGACCCCATACCTGATAAGCATGGAAAGATCCAGGTCATTGATCAACAAAGCCTCAGTAATATCCCATTACACAAACCGGCAATAGTGAGTTCAGTAAGCAATCAAACAGTACAAATGCTTGAAATGCTGAAGCATTATCACATCACATTGGGTACATCAATTACCGTTCTCAAACGTTTTGAATTTGATGGTTCCTTAGAAATAAAAGTTTTAAAACAAAGCAACTGCATCATCAGTGAACAGGTTGCTAAAAATGTATTTGTACATGATGCTCAGTAAAAACAATAATGATGCTTCATTAAGTGAAGTACACGAATCAGTTGATACCACCGGAAAAAAGACCGGATGGAAAAAAATATTTTCTTTTTTAGGCCCGGCCTACCTCGTTAGTGTTGGGTATATGGATCCGGGCAACTGGGCTACCGACCTTGCCGGCGGCAGTAAGTTTGGCTATACATTGATATGGGTGTTATTGATGAGTAACCTGATGGCCTTATTGCTGCAGGGACTTTCTGCAAGATTAGGCATTGTAAGGGGAAGGGACCTGGCACAGGCCAACAGGGAGACCTATCCCAAAGTAGTTAACTTTTTTTTATACATACTGGCAGAAATTGCCATCGCAGCCTGTGACCTTGCTGAAGTTTTGGGCATGGCCATTGGTATCCAGTTATTGACAGGCCTTCCTTTGGTTTGGGGTGTTTCCATTACTGTGCTTGATACATTCCTGTTACTTTATTTACAGAGATTAGGTATCCGCAAAATGGAAGCTTTTATTATTACCCTCGTGGGTGTGATCGGGATCTCTTTTTTAATTGAGCTGGTCCTGGCCAAACCCGTTATTGGCGAACTGGCAAAAGGCTTCATACCGGGAGCCCTGAGTGATGAAGCTTTGTATATCGGGATCGGTATCATTGGCGCAACGGTAATGCCGCATAATCTTTACCTGCATTCGGCACTGGTACAAACCAGGAAGATCGACAGGACAGATTACGGAATTAAACAGGCCATTAAATTTAACCGGATAGATACAACCATTGCCTTAAACCTTGCTTTTTTTGTTAATGCGGCGATCCTGATCGTAGCTGCATCCGTATTTTATAATACGCCCAATGCAGGCGTGGCAGAGATCAAAGAAGCACACCGGCTGCTACCCCAGTTTTTAGGTAATGTGGCTCCTGTATTATTTGCAGTTGCTTTAATTGCAGCCGGACAAAGCAGTACCATAACCGGGACCCTTGCCGGGCAGATCATTATGGAAGGCTATTTAAGCCTGCGCATCAACCCCATTTTAAGAATGCTTATAACAAGGCTGGTGTGTATTGTACCTGCATTGATCGTGATCGTTGTTTATGGTGAAGAAAATGTTGATTCGCTTTTGATATTGAGCCAGGTGATACTGAGTTTACAACTGGGCTTTGCCATCATTCCGCTGATTCATTTTGTGAGTGATAAAAAAACAATGGGCAATTTTGCCATTAAGCCAATCACTAAAATTGCTGCGTGGCTTATTGCAACTGTACTGGTTTTCTTAAATTTAAAAATGCTGGTCAACGAAATGGGCGGCGTATTTATTGACGGTGCCTTGTGGCAAAAATTATTATTAGGCGCAGCTGGTTTGATCTGTTTTGCCTTATTGGTCTACATCATTTTAACGCCTTACATTTTAAAAAATAAAAAATCAGTATCCATTAAAATACATCCCGATACAGATAACAGTATCATAAAAAACCTGGTGATACCAAGTTTTGAAAAAATAGCCATTGCACTTGACTTTAGTGTGCATGATGAAAAATTACTGGCTTATGCCATCGGGCAGGGAAAAGCAAATACACATTATCTGTTGGTGCATATTGTGGAAAGTGCATCTGCCAAATTATTGGGCCAGGATAGCGATGATTATGAATCGAGAAAAGATAAAGAACGCATGGACAGCTATGTTTCAGCATTACAATCACGTGGATATACTGCAGAGGGATTTCTGGGATACAAGAACAGGGCTAAAGAAATTGTACGCATAGCAAAAGGAGTGAATGCTGATATGCTGGTGATGGGAGCACATGGCCATACCGGGCTTAAAGATTTTATTTACGGTGAAACCGTAAACACGGTAAGGCATGAATTAAAAATCCCGGTACTGATCGTTAATTTATAATGAGCGCTTCCAGCTGCTGATCGATCTTTTTGTTCCAAAGAGTCTGCATGCGGTTGATACGCCCGTTTGAGGTTTGACCGTCATAATCGTTCTGCATTTCTTCAAGCACTTTAAAACTTTCGTCATGAATTTTTTCAACGAGGTAATCATAATTACCTGGATTGAGCTGTGCCGCTCTTAATTTTTTAATGAACAAGCAGGCATTGATGTAAGTAATATCGTAATGATGCTGTTCATGCAATAAAGCATAATCAGTATCCATATCTTTTTTTACCCAGGAATGTGTTTTATTAAAATAACAAAACACGGTGATCACCACATTGGTTTTGCGATTGATGGTTTGCATGGACATTTTATATCCAAAACCAGATTCTGTAATGGCTGCTGCAGGACTTGAAGCAACAGGCCTGCCTCTAAAATCATTCCATTCAAGTTTTCTTTCAGGATCATAATAGATCGTATCGGCGGTATTACCTTTTATAGGTTGCCATTTTATGATCACATTAAATTGAGCATAAACTGAGCCAGTTGCCAGGAAAAGAATTATCAGGGCTGTATTTTTTATCATCAGGGTCATAGAATAAATACAAAGCAACAACATTTATCATTTCTGTAAACGCTGCTTCACCAGATTTACAATATCGTTAACAGCGATATTTTCCATGCATTTAAAATGTCCGCGGGGGCATTTGTTATACCCGATCTTGCTGCAGGGCCTGCACCAGAGTTTATTGATCTCCACCACATCATATTGCATCGTTGATCTTTTGCCGTAATAAGGATACATACCAAAAGCCGGCACCGTATTTCCCCAAACTGAAATGACCGGTCTTTGCAAAGCTGCTGCAATATGCATCAGGCCAGTATCGTGTGTGATGACCAGTTTTGATTGTTTTACCAGGTGTGCAGATTCATTCAGGTTAAATTTACCGCAGGCATTATATATTTTAATTTCATCCTGCTTTGCTATGGCCTTACCATACTCATAATCTTCCTTTCCGCCCAATAAAATAATTGGATGCTCAATTGCAGTACATAGTTCTTTTAATTTATGCAGCGGAAGTTTTTTGGTGGCCAATGCCGCCCCTATGACTATAGCAATATATCCATGCATGTGGGAAGTGGGGATATCATCATTCTTAACGTTATCCATGGCCGGAATAAAATAATCCAACCCCATTCCGTCATTTTGCACGCCGAGAGTTGCAATACATTCCAGGTTACGATCAACAATATGTTTTTTCGGGAGTGTATTAATTTTAAAATTGGTAAGGAGGAACTTTTCTACATTCAGTTTATTGAAAGAAAATGACTTAGCATTTTTAAGGAATTTTTTGATCCGCAGTGTACGCAGGTTATGGTGCAGGTCAATAATATAATCATACGCTTCGGTTGCCAATTCGTGCAACATCAGCTCAAAACTATCTCCCAGTGTATGGATTTTATTGATGTGGGGATTATGCTCAACAATATTCCGGAATGCATGCTTGGTTAAAAAATGTATTTCCGCATCGGGATATTGTTTACGCAGGCAGCGTATTACTGGCGTTGTTAAAACAATATCGCCAATGGATGAAAAGCGTATGATGAGAAATTTCATACCACGAATTAAAATGAATTACACGAATTACACGAATTATTCTTCCACGTAATTTAAATCTTTATGAAATGTTTCTTCGGTAAAATAAAATGCAACAAAAGTTATCAAAAGCACAACAATGCCCGTAACAATACCGCTTTGAATTAACGGCCATTCCCAACTTTTTTGAAACAGATCTAAGAACAAAAGATTTATCAGGGGCAAAGCACCTCTTACCATATTAGGAATAGTGGTGGCTGCAGTTGCCCTGAGGTTGGTACCAAACTGTTCGGCCCCCATGGTTACAAAAATTGCCCAAAAGCCTGTACTAAAACCCAGCATGGCACAAATAATATACATTTTCAAATCAGAATCATTAATGCCACTGAAAAAGATAATTAATGATACCGTAGTAAATAAATAAAATAACAGCAACGCTTTTTTTCTGCTTTTAAAATACTGGCTGACAAACCCGATCAATATATCACCGATTGCAATAGCCGTATAAGCAAACATAATTGAACGGCCTGAATCAATGGTAGTGCTGCCAAACATGGCTTTACCAAACCTATCGCTTTGATTTATTAAAATACCTACCACATACCAGGTAGGTAATCCAATTAAAATGGCCAGTAAATATTTCTTGAACCGTTTACCGTTATTAAAGAACATTAAAAAATTACCACGCTGCGCAGCAGTGGCTTTAACCTGTTTAAACATACCCGATTCTGCAACACTTATCCGCATAAACAGCAACAGGATACCAAGCCCTCCACCTATTTTATAACAAAGTCTCCAGTCATGACCAGTCCATTGATATGTAAAATATGCAGCCACCGCTCCAAACAATCCAATACCTGCAACCAATGAAGTGCCAATTCCTCTTTTATTTTTGGGTAGCAGTTCACTAACTAATGTTATTCCTGCCCCTAACTCACCGGCAAGTCCGAGCCCCGCAACAAACCTGCACCATGCATATTGGTCAACAGTTTGAATATAGCCTGTTATAAAATTGGCTATAGAGTATAAAATGATGGATCCAAATAATACAGAAAGTCTTCCTTTTTTATCACCTAAAATACCCCAGATGATACCGCCGAGTAATAAACCGCCCATTTGCCAGTTAATTATTTTTGTACTGTCAACAAGCAAACTGGCATCAGTAGCACCAACAGCCAAAACACTGGATTTTTTTACGATGGTAAACAACAACAGGTCATAAATATCAACAAAGTAGCCAAGGGCGGCTACCACAACAGCAATGTTAAAAATGGAAACTTGTTTATTTTCGGGCTGTGTCATCAACTTTTTTCTTTTTGCCAAAAACTAGTTTGATAAAAATCGGCAGTGTCGACACCAGCACAATGCCAATTACAATTATTTCCAGGTGTTCTTTCAGGTCAAAATCATAAGCTTTAAGAAGCCATCGCTGGAGGAAAAAACCTCCAAGGATCATAGAGGTAACCCATGCAATACAACCAATAATATTATAATACGCAAATTTAGCCCGGTTCATATCCACGATGCCGGCGATCAAAGGTGCAAAGGTTCTGATGATGGGTACAAACCTGGCCAGCACAATGGCACCGCCGCCGTGTTTCTCATAAAAATCATGCGCTTCATGCAAGTAACGTTTTTTAAAAAACCACCTGTCGCGCCAATTATACATACCATGTCCGAATTTTTTTCCTATCCAGTATCCCAATGTATTTCCTAAAATACCGGCAATAGAAATAAGCGTTACCAATACAAACAGGTCAAGCCAGTAACTATGATTATTATCAACGCCGAATAATTTTAAGAACTGGTAGCCCAAACCGGGCTCATGTGTTTTTTCATTCATTTCGTGAGCATATATTCCTGCAACAAAAAGCAGTGAATCGCCCGGCAGGAAAAATCCGGCAAACAACCCTGTTTCGGCAAATACAATGAAAAGCACAAACCACAGACCGCCATTATCTATATACCATTGGGGTTGCAGTAACTGTGTCCAGGTAAAATCAAGGAATATGAAATCTAGCATCTACAAGTTTTTAAAATTAAGAATGTTCCAACTGCCCTTCCCATTTGCTTACAGCAGCAGTAGCCAAAGCATTTCCCAAAACGTTAGTCATCGTACGGCCCATATCGCAAAAAACATCAATGGCCAAAATCAAACCAACTCCCTCAGGGGGTAAGCCGAACATGGCCCCTGTTGCCAGCACAACTACCAATGATGCCCTTGGCACACCGGCGATACCTTTGCTGGTTATTAAAAATACCAGCAACATAAGAATTTGTTGGCTAACATCACCGGTTATGGAAGTAATATTAAAAGCCTGTGCAATGAACATACTGGCAAAGGTCATGTACATCATGCTGCCGTCTAAATTAAATGAATAGCCCAGCGGTAGCACAAAAGAAACAATTTTATTATTACATCCAAAGCGTTCCATTTCTTCTACCAGTTTTGGATAAACGGCTTCGCTGCTGGCTGTGCTGAATGCTATAGACATGGGTGTGCTTATCCTGCGTAACAAAACAGGTAGGCGTCCTTTTAAAAAAAGATAGCCTACAAACAATAAAATTGCCCAGAGTATGAGCAGGCCCAGGTAAAATTCGCCCACATAAAATCCAAAGGTGACTAAAATGCCCAGGCCATTTTTTGCAATGGCGGCAGCCATGGCGCCAAACACACCCAAAGGTGCCAGGTACATCACATAAGTAACCATTTTAAGTACCACATGTGCCAAAGAGTCCAATGCATTAACAATGGGTTCGCCTTTTTTTCCAATGGCGGTTAATGCAATCCCAAAAAAAACAGAGAACACAACCAGTTGCAGGATCTCATTGGTGGCCATGGCTTCTACCACACTTCTTGGTACTACGTGTTCAACAAATTTTTGTAAAGAAAAGCCTTTTGATTTTTCAAGCAGGTCATTTACCGCAGCCATATCTGTGTTCTTAATATCTACACCAACACCCGGTTTAAAAATATTTACCAGTATCAAACCCAGGCCCAGCGAGATCAAAGATGCAGTGATGAACCAAAGCATGGCTTTGCCTCCCACCCTGCCAACAGTTTTCATGTCGCCCAGTTTGGCAATACCCACAACCAATGTTGCAAAAACAATGGGTGCAATGATCATTTGCACCATACGCAGGAAAATGGTAGTAAGCAGTTTTATATTATCAGAGAAGGTCTTTACAGTGTCCGGGCCATAATTCTCATGAACATAATAACCGGCAAGAATACCGAGGACCATAGCGATCAGAATGTATAAAGTAAGTCTGCTCTTTTTTGTGGGCTGATGCGGTACTTCCATTGTAAAACATTTAGTTCGCAATATAATATTTAATACTTGTTAACCGCCTGCTATCGGTTAAAAAAAGTATTAGTGGTTGCTTAATTAAGAATTTATTGCTTATTTTTCAGTTTATTAAATTACACAAAACCAAACTACAATGAGTTTATTCGTAAGAAAACCAATGGGGGCTTTAATGACTGAAGCTTCCGAAACAGGTAGCCATACATTAAAAAGAACCCTCGGCGCCGGCGGTTTAATTGCATTAGGGATCGGGGCCATCATTGGCGCCGGATTATTTTCCATCACCGGTATGGCAGCGGCTAATCATGCCGGGCCTGCTATTACCTTATCCTTTGTTGTAGCTGCATTGGGATGTCTATTTGCAGGTTTATGCTATGCAGAATTTGCAT
Organism: Ferruginibacter sp.; assembly: GCA_039919015.1. Taxonomy (GTDB): domain Bacteria; phylum Bacteroidota; class Bacteroidia; order Chitinophagales; family Chitinophagaceae; genus Ferruginibacter. The sequence continues at coordinate 6,171 of JBDSGK010000063.1, read as the reverse complement.
CCATGATACCGGTTGCCGGTAGTGCGTACACTTATTCTTATGCTACCATGGGTGAGTTCATTGCCTGGATCATTGGATGGGATCTTGTACTTGAGTATGCAGTAGGTGCTGCAACTGTTGGTATCAGCTGGAGCCGGTACCTGGTAAGATTCCTGGAAGGATTTGATATTCATCTACCGGAAAGCCTGACGGTAGGCCCCTGGGATGGTGGTATCATTAACCTGCCTGCGGTTTTCATCATTGTATTAATGAGTTTGTTATTAATGAAAGGAACCAAAGAGAGTGCTACTGTAAATGCCGTTATCGTTGGTCTTAAAGTAACAGTGGTATTTGTTTTTATTTTCCTCGGATGGAAATACATAAACAACGATAATTACAATCCTTATATACCCGATAACAGCGGTAAATTTGGTGATTTTGGATTCAGTGGAATTATACGGGCAGCTGCCATTGTATTCTTTGCATATATCGGATTTGACGCGGTAAGTACGGCTGCACAGGAGGCAAAAAATCCAAAGCGGGATATGCCCTGGGGAATTTTAGGTTCTCTTGCGATCTGTACAATCCTTTACATATTATTTGCACACGTTATGACCGGTGTTACCAGTTATACAACTTTTGCAGGTAAAGATGGGATTGCACCGGTTGCGATTGCAATTGATCATATGGGCACAGCCGATGCATCTGGTGTTGTAACACCAGATTATCCCTGGTTGAACCGTGCCATTGTAGTAGCTATTCTTGCTGGTTATGCTTCTGTAATTTTAGTGATGCTGATGGGACAAAGCCGGGTTTTCTTTAGTATGAGTAAAGATGGATTGATACCTAAAATTTTCTCAGCAGTAAATCCAAAAACACAAACTCCTGCAAAAAGTAATTTATTATTTATGCTTTTTGTAAGTTTATTCGCTGCTTTTGTACCTGCAAGAGTTGTTGGAGAAATGACCAGTATAGGAACCCTCTTTGCATTTATATTAGTATGTATTGGTGTATGGGTGATGCGTAAAAAAATGCCTGAATTACCAAGAGCATTTAAAACACCGTTGGTTCCATTGGTACCTATTTTAGGCATATTTGTTTGTCTCTTTATGATGGTGTTCTTACCCATGGATACCTGGATACGTTTGTTGGTTTGGATGCTGATCGGTATGGATATTTACCTGGTGTATGGTGCAAAACACAGTCACCTTGGTAATGGAACTGATAACCGCAAAGGGATGAGAGTAGCCCGTTACACAAGTTTAGCACTTTGTGTGTTACTGATCATTGTCAGCTTCTTACATCAATATACTGTTGGGTTTGACGCAGACAGGACTTTACTGTACGTAGCCCTTGCTTTTGCTGCAGTTCATTTAGTTGTATTTGCCAGGAAGTTGGGAAGGAAAGAACCTGAAGCTTAATTATAAATGATTTATAGAGAAACGTCCCGAAATTTTCGGGACGTTTTTTTAGCCAGTATGCATATTCGTAGCAACCTTTCCGTTTTTCGTATTGGTTTACCGGCGGGAATTTTGTTATGAACAAGCTCAATATTTGGTTGTAATATTCATTAATTTAGCATAGCAAAAACAATATGACCCATCAAAACGCCATACAGATATTTGAAGGTAAAAAAGTAAGAACCCTTTGGGACGAAGATCAGCAGAAATGGTATTTATCCATTGTGGATGTAATTGCTGTTTTAACCGATAGCCCCAATCCCAGAAAATACTGGAGTGTTTTAAAACCCCGATTAAAAGCTGAAGGCAGTCAGTTGGCTACAAATTGTAGTCAACTGAAAATGCAATCTGCTGATGGTAAATTTTATCGCACCGATGTTGCTGATACTGAGCAACTATTCATTTTACCGGTGTCGGTGTTCGCTGGGTGTTGCTGCTGCCTTGTCTCCGACAAGCAGCACTTCATAAGCCGGCAGATAAACAGTTCAATTATTTCAATTTCCACTATAGTGTGTTATTATCTCAAACTCATCAAACTCTGATTGATAAAAGCTTGCAGAAGAATATTTGTATTCTTCAGGATAGCTGCACAGTCCGGCATTAACAGGGTTACTGTGAATATATTCCAGTTTTTGCATAAACACTTCTTGTGTAAATAATTCAATACTTAATGGTTTCCTTTTCCATATTTGATATTCACGGTCATATTTTTCTACTTTAAACTCATTGAGAAAATCTTTATTTGCCTTAAGAGAACGTTTTAATTGCTGAGCAGTATATTTCATGAATGAAGATTGAATATCTGAAGGGGTAAAGCCAAACTGGGGCTGCCAGATAATATGTATATGGTTACTCATGATGACGTAGGCATTGAGTTCTACTCTCTTTTGGGTTACCATAAATCTCAAACTATCAATGATGATCTCCTTGTGTTTATCATCGTTAAGTAAATGTTTCCACTTATTAATCGTGGCGGTATAAAATGCTGGCCAGTGTTCTGGGTAAGTAGTTTTCATTAAGCTAATGTATAAAAATTAAGTGTAGTTTTATAGCGCTTTACGCCGCTTGTCGGAGACAAGGCAGCGGCACTCACGGGAGATTGAAGATGGCTTGCGGAAGGTTTTAGAGCACCCAAAAAGGCAAAAAGAAACTTTTTGAAGGTTTGCGGAGGCTTACCAAAGTGGGCTGAAAAAGACATTGTTTTGGTTTCTTATGATAAGATTATTCTTATCTACTGAACATTTATCTCATCCACAAAAATATGCGTATCCCCTCCTGCGCCTAAATGCCATGCAGGCAACTTACCATACTGAATGGCTTTGATCAGTATATACCTTGCTGAAACGGTTGCAAAATTTGCTACAACATTTTTTACCTGTGCCCTTTCATCTTCAATAGCCATGAAATCTTTACCTGAATAGACGGGCGTGAAATTTTTATTGTCGTTTGAAACTTCAATAATTATTTGCCTGGGCAAAATGATCCATGACCTGCTGTCCTGTAATAGACCGATATTAACTGAAGTGATAGGTTGTATTTCCTGCAGGTCTATCACCACGTCCAAGTCTGCCTTTTGATATCCCTGCCAGTTGCCTTTGCGCCAGTCAGCTTCACCACGTATGCCATCAATTAAACCATTTGCCCCGTTGCCATCATACTGCTGTTCATATTTGGTATTCAATTGTATGGTCCAGTCATGAAGCATTTTTGTGTACTTAGCTGTAGTAATAAAACTGGTTACTCCTTTTGCATTTACAGCAATAGCTTTAATGGTTGTTGATTCATTAACCGTGAAGGGGCCAACATATTTTTTTGAAGATGAATTTGGTTCAGCACCATCCGTGGTATAATAATAATTTATGCCTTTTTGCGCTGAGCTGATGGTTACGGTTTTTGTATTCTTAAACGACATGGCACCACCATCGATCACGGGATTAAAAACGATGAGGTGATCATTGATCACGGTTGAAGGAAGCTCTGTTGTGCCAAATGTTGATGGCTTTGCCCCCATTGTAAAATTCAAAGTGCCTCCATTATTGATATTGAAATACGAGATGTATGACCGGGTATGCGGCTTACCATTCAGCTTTGCAGATTGAATATAAAAATTTGCATTGCTTATCTTATCTGCCGTTACCCTGAATGTTTTTCCATTTTCCAAATGAATGATTGCAGATGAGAACAATGCTGTACCGATAATATAATCGGTTGTTCCGGGTGTTACGGGATAAAAACCCAAAGCACTCAACACATACCAGGCACTCATTTGCCCGCAATCCTCATTGCCTTCCAGTCCATCGGGCGTATCATGATACATGGTATTCATGATGCGGTGTATCATAGCCTGTGTTTTATAGGCAGCGCCTGTAAAATTGTAGAGATAAGCAATGTGGTGGCTGGGTTCGTTACCATGTGCATACTGCCCGATCAGCCCCGTGATATCACTTTGTTCCCGGCCTGTCGTTTGCGAATTTTCAGTAAACAATTGGTCCAGTTTTTCTTCCATTTTTTTTCTTCCCCCGATCAATTCCTGGTAACCATTAATATCCTGCGGCGTATAAAAAGAATATTGCCAGCTGTTGGCTTCTGTAAAATTATTATTCACTTCACGTGGATCAAATGGCGAGACCCAGTTACCGTTTTTGCGTGGCCGCATGAAACCTGTTTGCAGGTCGAGGATATTTTTGTAAGACTGTGCTCTTTTGATATAGTAATCATAGTCGGCCATGCTTCCATGTTTTTTTGCAAACTGTGCAATGCACCAGTCATCATAAGCATATTCCAAAGTTTTACTTACACTTTCGTGCTCATCATCCATTTCCAATAATCCATGATCCATTAAAGCCGGTAAACCCAAATGATTCCAGGTAGCACTTTTCTTCATGGCTTCGAGTGCCAGTTTGGTATCAAACTTATTAATGCCTTTCATATAGGCATCTACGATCACCGGCACGCTGTGGTAACCGATCATGCAATCTGTCTCGCAACTGCTCAGTTCCCAAACAGGAAGCCTGCCACCCTGTTGATACTGTACTAAAAAAGTTTTTATGTAATCAAGCGTTCGTTTCTGATCAATGATCGTGTATAAAGGATGTGCACCGCGGTAAGTATCCCAAAGTGAAAAAACTGAATAGTTGGTAAAGTCTTTGGCTGTATGGATCTTATTATCCCTGCCCCGGTATTGCCCATCCACATCCTGGTTAATATTGGGCACGATCGATGTATGATATAATGCTGTATAAAAAGTGCGCAGTTGTTTAACGTCATTGCTGGTAACTTCGATCCTACCCAATTCTTTATTCCAGGTTTTTTCAGCAGCGGCTTTTGTTTTTTCAAAATCCCAGCCGGGCAATTCTTTGGTAAGGTTATTTTGAGCACCTTCAATACTAACAGCTGAAATGCCAACCTTTACCATAACTGTTTTACTGTTGAATGTAAAAAATGCTTTGAGGTTTTTACTGTTTTCTACCTTCGTTAATTTCAACGGCTGCAGAACATCATCACCCCAAATCCCATTCTTTATAAATGGAGATGAAAATTCAATTACAAAATATACATATTGATTATCGGCCCAGGCCTTGCTTCGTCTTAAACCTGCAATGGTATGATCATTCAGGATCATCAATGAAGATTCAAGCACTTCATCCCGGTGTTTCAGATCTATAATAACATGATTGTTATTTGAACCTGCAAAACTGTAGCGGTGAAAGCCAACTCTTGTTGTAGCTGTAAGCTCGGCCAAAATATTATCATCTTCCAGTTGTACTGAATAAAACCCTGCTGCTGCTTTTTCTTTAGCATGGGTAAATTTTGATCCGTACACTTTATTATCACCCGAGGGAGCACCATTCATGGGCATTAATAATATATCTCCATAATCACTAACTCCTGTACCGCTTAAATGTGTGTGTGTAAATCCATACATATAATTATCAGAATAATGGTAACCACCGCACCCATCCCAGCCATCCAGCCTTGTATCCGGACTTAACTGCACCATACCATGCGGCAATACAGCACCGGGATATGTATGCCCATGGCCGCCTGTGCCGATAAAGGGGTCTACGTATTGGGTAAGGTTTTTTTGGGCTAAGAGGGCTAACGAGTGAAAGAGGAAAAAAAGAGAGGAAAAGAATATTATCTTATTTTTCATGCAGATCATTTTGCACAAGATAAAACTTATTGAAAAAAGTAAAGGCAATAAAAAAGCTCCACAAGGGAGCTTTATTTTTTTGTGTGAATCATTTTAAAATGGCAGGTCATCAACTGCTGATCCCGAATGCACGGGTTCTGTTTTTACAACAGGAGCCGTGCCCATTCCGGTATTGGTAACATTGCCCTGGTTTGATCCCTGGTTATCTTTGTTACCACCCAGTAACTGGATGTTCTGAACCCGCATGCGCAAAGTTGCTGCGGCCTGTCCCTCTTTGTTGGTGTAGGCGTCAGCCTCCGGTGAACCTTCGGCATAAACAGAAGTACCTTTTACCAGGTATGGCGCAATAGCCGTCTTGTCTGTCCAATATGCACATTCCACCCAGGTGGTTCTTTCCTTTTGGTTTCCCTGCGCATCTTTGTAACGTTCTGTGTGTGCTACGCTGAAGTTGATCACGTGTTTACCGTTGATCTCTTTTACAATGCAATCTTTACCAAGATTGCCAATGATCTGAAGTTTAATCATAACTGTGTTTTTAAATTGTTAATCGATGTATCTGGTTGTGCTATTAGTTATGTT
>JBDSGK010000062.1:0-5531 GCA_039919015.1 Ferruginibacter sp. | reverse complement strand
AAAATATTACCGATACCTACAGCATCTCTTACAGTCAATTTGTAATGCCATTGGTAAAAGCAGTACAGGAATTGAATAAAAAAAATGATGAGCAACAGAAGACGATCGACGAATTGTTGAAAAGATTAAAATAATCAGGACCAAGTATATACCCTCTTTCTCCTTTACAGGAAGACCAGCGCATAAGATTAATTTTGTAGATTTAGGCCAACTAATATATACAACAAGTATTGATTCGCATAGGCCTTATATCTGACACTCATGGTTTCCTGGATGAAACTATCTTTGAACATTTCAAAAACTGCGATGAAGTTTGGCATGTGGGAGATTTCGGAAGCGAGGAACTGTTACATGGTCTGACGTCCCGTCTGACCATGCTAAATATTTCTACTACGAATTCTGAAACCGGGATTACCATTCATGGTCAGACGGGACGTCAGACCATGCTGAGAGGCGTTTATGGAAATATAGACGGGCATGGTATCAGGTCCGAATTTCCGGAAGAATTGGTTTTTATGTGCGAAGGCGTAAAAGTAATGATGAAACATATCGGGGGCTATCCCCCTAAATACAATCCCGAAACAAAAAAAGAAATATTGCTCCACCGTCCTCAACTTTTTATCAGTGGGCACTCTCATATTTTAAAGATCATGTATGATGATAAGCTGAACTGCCTGCATATGAACCCCGGTGCGGCAGGCAAACATGGCTGGCATAAAGTAAGGACCATCATACGCTTTGTAATTGATGGCAAAGAAATGAAAGATGCTGAAGTGATAGAACTCGGGGAAAAGTAATTTAATAAAAACGATCAGGTTAATCTGTTAATTGGTTAATTAGTTAATCCGTAGGGGCTTCAATAATTACAAAACTCTTTCACTACTTAATTCTCTCCGGATTAACGTGTTTACGGATTAACAGATTAACGTTCTTACTTGCCCCCGTTCGCCGTAAGATCAGCTTTACAATTTGCATCCAGTGGAGGAACATTCCCGGTGATTAATATGCCTAAAATATCTGTGGTTTCAGAGGCATAGTACATCAGGCAACTGCTATTGGTACAATGGTTGCCATGGGCAGCATCTTTATGGCCCGTCTGCATGGGCGATCCCAGGTCCACCAATCCAAGAATATGTCCAAATTCATGTTCCAAAACAGTGCTTTCCAATTTTATACGGCTGGCCTGTCCCAGGCCACCTGAATTGTCATGAATGGTTTTACCGTATATACTCATGGATGTATTGCGGAATGCCGTTCCCAAAACATTCGGCTGGTCATAATTTCCATCAGTAAATAGAAAGTAAACCCCCAACTGGCTGCCCAAAGTATAAATGGTCCGATTATTCTTTTCTATGGTTGCAATATCATTTAAAGACAGACTGGTTTTACCGGCAGAAGGTATTTGTGTTTGAACAACCGTAACAGCACCGGGTTTATTCACCAACGAATTAATAAAGGCTGTTAAATTATTTACTGAAGCAGCATCCGGCTGAAAGCCGGGCATGTACTGGATCTCAATTTTTACTGAAGTATATTTTGAAGCACTTAACAGGTCATTGGCTGAAGCGCCTACAACCTTATTATTTTCACTATTGATAGAAGGGAGGCCGGTGATCATGTCTGATTTTTTGCAGCCGGCTATGGCAAGCATTAAAATGGTTGATACCAAACCTATACCCATGATTTTCGTAAACATATTATCCTGATTTTATTCAGGCTTATGAACGAAAATATCGTGCCAAAACGTTGAACGGTTAATACGTTAATTAGTTAATCCGTGAGAGCGTAAATACTTGAAGATGGTTATGCATATTGAAGTCCCCACGGATTAACGAGTTAACCGATTAACGGATTAACGTTTATTCCACCCAATCTGCAATAAAAATATTCGTATCTCTTGTGCCGCCATTATTGCGGTTGCTGCAGAAAATGATTTTTTTTCCATTGGGACTGAACATGGGAAAAGCATCGAAGGATTTTTCAGCAGATATTTTTTCAAGTCCGCTGCCATCTTCATGTATAATAAAAAGGTTGAAGGGGAACCCTCTTTTACTTTGATGATTACTGGCAAAAATGATACGCTTGTTATCGGGCATATAAGCCGGAGCCCAGTTGGCATTGCCATAATTGGTTACCTGCTTTACATGGCTGCCATCTGCATTGGCCGTAAATACTTCCATATTGGTTGGGGCAACCAGGTTTTCAGCAAGTAAGTCTTTATATTCTTTTACGGCTGCCTCTGTCTTTGGCCTGCTGGCACGCCAGATGATCTTTTTCCCATCCGGGCTAAACCAGGCCCCGCCATCATAACCCAGTGTATTGGTTACCTTTCTTTCTTTACCAGTTTTCAAATTCATAATATACAGATCTATGTCGCCGTCTTTTGTACTGGTGTACAACATTTTTTTTCCGTCGGGCGAAATAGTTGCTTCAGCATCATAACCTTTACTGTTGGTCAATTGCTTTACAATTTTTCCATCCAGGTCGGCCATAAAAATATCGTAACTGCTGTATAATGGCCAGATGTATTTATTGCCATATTTTGCCCTGTCTGGTACCGGTGGACAGTTATCCGCATCCAGGTGTGTAGAGGCAAAGACCACGTGTTTATTATCTTTCAAAAAAGCACCACAGGTAGTTCTTCCTTTACCGGAGCTTATTAATTTAGGTTCAAATTTTTCGCCGGCCGCTGGTACTTTTCCAACCCATATCTGGTCGCAAAGAATACCGTCTTTAGCATTTGTTCTTTGAAAAATGATCCACTTGCCATCAAAGCTGAAATAGGCTTCTGCATTATCACCTCCAAAAGTGAGTTGCTGCATATTGGCAAAGTGTTTTTCGCCTTCAAATAACAAAGTATCTTTTACCGGCACCACGTCAGTATTATTAATTGCACTCTTTTTAAAAGAAGCCAGGGAAATTACCGCAATACTTAGTACACTTAAAAAAAATATTCTTCTCATTCGTTTTATATTTACCCTGCAAAAGTAAATTATGTTAAATTTTAGATTGTCAGGAAATTGTCATCTGCATAATAAAAGCAGCGCTTATTTTTGCAGCATGATGAAATTAATACTGCCATGTCTTTTTTTACTGATAGCTGTCATAGCCTGTAATAACGAAAATCATGAAAACGAAAATGCACAGATTACTACAGGACCATCTGCTGACCGTGAAAAAATATTAAAAGATTCCATTGCAAAGTTTCCCGAATTACTTTTATTAAAAGAACAACTTATACAATTTTACCGCGAAAACGAAAATTTTGATAAAGCCATTGCTACCGCAGATGAAGGATTGCAAAAAGACAGCTTAAATGATAAACTCTGGGATATTAAAGGCACTTTATATTTTGAGAATGACGATACGCTGAATGCCATCAGGTCTTTTGAGACCGCTTTAAAAATAAATCCTTCTCCACGTTTTTTAATTTTGCTTGGCTCCCTGTATGCACAAACAAAAAATGTAAAGGCGTTGACAATAGCCGATACTTTGTTACGCTCAAAACTCCCCGAAACTGAAAAGGAAGCATTTTTTATAAAAGGCTTTTATTATAATTATACCGGCGAATATAAACAGGCCATCGCTTTTTTTGATAAATGCCTGGCACTAGATAACAGGCATATGTTTGCTTATCGTGAAAAAGGAATTGCCTTATATGAAATGGGCAAATATAATGATGCCATTACCGTGCTGGATAAGGCCGTTACCCTGCAGAATAGTTTTGATGAAGGATACTACTGGCTGGGGCGTTGTCTTGAAAAACTGAACAAGCCTGATGATGCTATTGAAGAATATAAAACGGCAATACGCTATTCACCTTATTATACGGAAGCAAAAGAAGCTTTGGCAAGACTGCAAACAAAATAGCTTATACAAATTTGCAGGCTCATGTTTTATACCTATCCGTTTCTAAAATTTCATGTGCTGTAATTTCCTGCAAGGGTATCTCTACTACTATTTCGCACCCATTGCCGGGGGAAGAATTAATGATCAATTTACCCGAAAATAACTCTGCCCGCCGTTTCATATTTGCAAGGCCGATACCACCTTTAACAGCATGCATATCAAATCCAACCCCATTATCAAACACACGCATTTTTAGATCATTATTGTGAAGAATTACATCAACTTCGATATGTGTGGCATTTGCATAATTAAATATGTTCCTTAACTGCTCCTGCAGTATCCGGTAGAGGTTTAACTGGATATCCTGTGTAAGAGGATAATCTTTAGCAGCTTCATCAAAAAATAAACTGATCTCATATTTATTTTCCGTGTTGAAGGCATGCTGCAGCATTTCAAAAGAGTCAGCCAGCGTAGAATCGTTAAAAAATGCAGGTGCCAACCTATGGGAAAGATTACGTATTTCTTTTGAAGCCATGGAAATATATTCCAGTGTCTGCTCATGAAATGGCATAGCTTCTGCCGGTACCGACTTTTTAAGCATTCCAAGACTTAGCTGGCTGATAGCCAGTATCTGGCAAACATTATCATGCAGCTCGCCGCCTATTTCGTATCGCTCATCCTCCTGTGTTTTTATAATGGCCCTGGTGATCTTATGTTCAAAAAGGATCTTTTCGGTCACATCGATGGCTATTACTGAGCGGTAAATTTTATCATTTAAAGTTATTGGGCTGCTGTAAATTTCAACTTCCATTAATTCGCCCGATCTTTTAGTATGAGTGAACCGCCCGGTAAATATGTTATTATTTTTCCCAATAATTTTATGAAGTATTTCTTTAAATTTCTGCCTGTCCTCTTCCGGCCTGATATCCATAATAGTTAATGCAAGAAACTCTGCCTCGCTATAGCCGTAAAGTTCCACAGCAGCTTTATTTACCTGGATGAACCTTAATGTCTCCGGATCATAAACCCACATAGACTGGGGGCTTAAATGAAACAGGTTGCTGTATCTTTTCTCCGATTCTTGAAGTTCAAGATTGGTCTTTTTTCTTTCTATATTGTAAAGAATACTTTTATAAAGGGATGTTGCTGTGATATCTTCTTTTAATAAATAATCGGCTATGCCCAGCGAAAGCGATTTAATACTGAATGCAATATCCGTGTAACCTGTCAGTACAATAACCGGGCATACCGGGCAAAGCGCATTTATTTCAGTAATTAATGCTTCCCCGCTTTTATCAGGTAGTGATAAGTCTAAAAGAATTACATCATAGATCTCTTTTTGATCAAGTAAGAGCTTTGCTGCTGCAAAATTCTTAACCTGGGTAATATGAGGAGTGAGTATCTGCTCTTCCAGGTAATCTTCAATAAGGGTTAAATCGCCGGGATTATCTTCAATTACCAGTATACTGTAATCTTTTTTATCTTTTGTCATGTGTTGGCTTTCATCGTGGCAGGTTTACAATATTGATCCAGAAGTCTTCAATTTTTGCGACGGCTTTTATAAAATCATTTACATCAACCGGCTTGGTAATATAACAGTTTACATAATTTTTATACGATTCAAGAATGTCTTTTTCTGAGGATGAAGTTGTTAGCATAATAACCGGGATTTGTTTCAGGCC